>JAJRTO010000463.1 GCA_024278235.1 Candidatus Poribacteria bacterium | reverse complement strand
TGGAGTACCGTAGTGTCCAGTCCACGTTCCTGCAATACTTTCATCGCATTGGAGTTTACTTTCGTCGCTACCGATCCCGCGCTATATATCTCGAAGCGGTCGCCGAGATGATACCTCGCAAGGGCTTCGGCCATCTGACTTCGACACGAATTTGCGACACACATAAAGAGAATCTTTGGTTTAGACATGCAAATTCCTTTCGCTCGTGAGCCCAACAACACAACTGTCCTCTTCGCGAAGTGCCAAGCGTTTTTGAAGACGCTCGATATCCTTCACAAAGGGGGTGTACACGTAGAATGTCTCAAGATAATCTCTCAAAAAATCAAACAGGGAATTGTTTCCCGGTTTTCCCCGTTCAAGCGAGTAGTACATCCAGGTGCCTCGACGCCGACTCGTGATGAGCCCGGCATGTTTAAGAATCCTGAGATGTCGTGAGATCTGATATTGGGGCAGTTCCAGCGCGTCCATCATCTCACACACGCAGAGCGTCTCTTCAGAGACCACGAGTAGGTGCAACAGACGCAGGCGTGTTTCTTCTCCGAGAGCTTTGAACAGTTGTTCGGGGCTCTGCATAAGTATCTCCTGTTCACTATCCTATCTCGCCAGTAGAAGCTATGGACTTCAGTCCAAGACTTCAGTATACTGGAGGTCATGAGTCACTATCGCCGAAGTTCTCATACAGCCCATGACCTGAAGGTCCATCTGGTTTGGTGCACCAAGTATCGCTACGAAGTGCTTACCAAGAAAGTCAGGCTGCGCATCCGGGAGTTCGTCCGCCAGGTGTGTGATGAACGCGACATCCAGATAATCAAAGGCCGGGTAAACAAGGAGTATAAACAGCACATAAGTTACGCTAACCAGCGTACAGTGAGTATGCGGTCAGGACTCATCAAAGAGTCGATATTGCTTGCTCTGACAGACATTCCAGGGTATCCTGTCTCTTGGAAAAGGAGAAAGCCATGTTCCCAAGAAACTCACAAGTCTGCTCCATGTCCATCGAACAAATGCAGAAATACCTGCGTTCCTGGCACTGGATTTCTCTTCCAACGCAACAGCCAAAACTCGTCACCATGCAAAACGATGGTACGCTGAGCCCGATCTGTTGGGAGCAGCTTGTGTGCCCAATGAGGACATGGATTCCAGCGATGAACGATGCTCAAAACCTTGTTATCACTGATTCTGCGTAACTTATGTAAGGTGTCCATATGGTAGCATAATGCTATTTGGAGTTCCAGATGGAGATTCGGGGGCGATGCACACCATACGGATTAAACAATATCGTCCAGATCAATACCAAGGACTTGTGCGATAGCCTTCAACGTTTTGATAGAACCGGCCTTCCGACCCGTCTCAATCTCCGTCAAATAAGCACGCTGGATGCCGACTTTATCCGCAAGCTGTTGTTGCGTCAGGCCACGATACTCACGGTAAACGCGAATCGGATTTTCGTCTTTAAGAATCATCCGGTCTATGACTTCACCGGGGAAAGTCTCTTCATCGAAAAGTTTGGCTTCACGGTAATCTTTGATGTCAGCGAGCATTTCGATGTCCTCAAGCAATTGCTCATATTCGTTCATCGGCACGAGGACAAATTCTTGCCCCTCTCTTGTGATTGTTTCCATCTTCATCGATACACGCCTCCTCTGGGTCCGATTTTCACAACTTCAATAACAGAAATGTCATCATGAATGTCATAGAGCACGCGCCAATCCCCGACCCGCAAGCGATAACCCGACTCACCCGTCAGACGGGTGACGTTGTTATTCGGTGCATAGGGATCTTCAGCCAGTTGGTTAATCTTCCCGACGATTGTTTTTGCGAGATTGCTCGGGATTTTTCTCAGCGTCTTTTTCGCACTGGCGCGATATTCAATGTGGTACATGCGTCTATTGTAGCTTTTAGCAACGTCCGGGATCAAGAAGAAAAAGCGTGCACGGAAGATTTTGAGGTAATCGTCCGACTTTTTCTACAACGATTGTTGTCAAATTATCAGGCGTTTTCAGGCAAGAATTCACATAGAGAAAGGGATTGTTTTCGTGTAAAGAAAGAATCTCGATCCATCAGAAATGTAGTACCATGGCTTTACCTGCCCGCTAACGCAGCCACCACCGGCGAGAATGAAGCGCAGCGGAGTTCCCGTTGGTTAGCCTCAGTAGATCACATTTCTTGGTTGGTAGTGAGCCACGCAGTGCAACGGAGTGGCGTTGCGATGGCACTCCACTCCGTTACGTGCCTGACTACGAACACAAATTGTGAAGTACTGAGCCTAAGTTGTGCTGTGGATGTGCTGTTTGATGGCCTCGCTCTTCCCCCCTTCGGATTGAGCCCGTCCCCGTCGAATGCCACTTCGACTGCACCACGTACATCTACAAGTTGACAATCCCGTTCTTGAGTTATGATAGTGCACAGGATCATCGCTGTCAACGAGAAATCTGTGTGACCTGAGGATGAGAAGGGGTGTATTCATCAGCCGAGGGATGCCTGAAGAGCGAACAAGTCATCGAATCGTCCATTGACCCATGCGAGTCTCTAATGGAGTAGATGAATGCAACACAATTATGACTTACAGTTTTGCCGCTGGGGACATCGGATAGTTACTTCCCGCGGATTGTCATCTGCGTTTTGCAGAACCCGGATGCGCGTCAGATCAAAAAATGCCGAAACTGCGGGGACAGCTTCGGCAATCACTAACAACACAACAAAAAAGCCGGATTGCGCGAAAAGCACAGCTCTTCAGCAGTCCGGCTATCCTAACACACGAATGAGGATCTAGGATCCGTGACTTTGCGCCCTACCCTCACAGGTAGTTTGCCTTTATCGTCATGAACCCTGCTGGGAGCAAGCCGCGTGCCAAGCTACAAACCCTTTGTCAATCAGGTTTTTTCCGTTTATGGATCCGGGTGGAGGTTGCTGGATATGAACATGGTCCGGTTGGTGATACAGAGAAGGCAACAAAACAGCGGAATCCAAACCATACGATTCACAGGTCTGGACTCCGCTGTTTATTTTCCTGAACAGAAGCGTGCTATGTTATCGAATCACAACATGCAAGGTTGCATGTTGCATCAAAAGGAGAACAAAACTTCGCGCCGGAGCGTATCTACTGGAGGCAGCCTACTGATTGACACGTATCCAATTGGTGATATCTTCAGCACTCCCATCACCACCAAGTTGGGCATCACTTCCATATGAGATCAAATCGTACCGATAAATATCGTGTTTACCGGGACGGATGTAGATGTAGGGATTATCCCACGGATCTGCGGTGATAGGGATGTCGATATAAGGCCCTGACCAATTGAGGGGAAGCGGAGGTTCCGAAGGTTTCTGCCAGAGGGCCTTCAGTCCCTGAGCGGTCGAGGGATAACTGCCATTGTCCTGCGCATAGGTATCAAGGGCAATTCCTAGTTTTTCAATGTCCTCTGTTGCTTGAGCACGTTTCGCACGTTCTCCCTGCTGTAACATGCGTGGTGCAAAAACGATCGCGGCTGCGATGATCACAACGATACCGATAAGGATCGGTACAGCACCGACACCATTCTGCTGGCGGATTCGATTCAATACGACACCTCCCAGTTCACTGATTCGTGCAGTGATAGCTAATGGGATAAGATCTCCTGGAACTCATTGGGACTCCCCACACCGGGGAGGAACATCACTCAAACACCTATCACCTGTCTGTCAACGCACACTCATACCATTTGCAGTTTAAGATTGCACCCGCACAAGGCAGATCCCAAATCCCCCCGAACCCCCCTTTGCCAAAGGGGGGATCAGCCTCCCCCTTTCGTAAAGGGGATTGAGGGGGATTTCTCAAAGCGGCAATTTTAAACTGCATTCCGTATCACCTCGGCTTCAACCATCATCACGAAACCATACGCAGGTCAGTAGGCTCGGCCTAGATTTTAGCACAATCCCCCTTGTCGTGCAAGGGGTTCGTTGACTGGCTGTATTCATGGCTCTCGGATGCTAATTGTCTGGATCAGTTCATTGGCCAGGAGACGTCTACTGATGGCTTCAATGTCAGTGATAGTGAGCCCGGTCCCATAAATATCATACTGATACCCTGTGTGGACTTCCTGAACGCCTTCAATTCCCATGTCCTGGATACCCTTCATCACACTGTCCCCAACCGTATCGGTCACACCGGGCTTGTATCGAACTTCGACGGTCCAACCGTTCCTCTGGTTTGAGCCAGCAGTGGATGGGACCACCGCATTGGACTCTTCAGCACCATAATGATATACCTGGGTCACTGCATCGGCCAGAAGTTCTGAGCAGAGTCGTTCGATAGCCGAGTCATCGATATCTCCTGTAACCCAATAGACCTGGGCCGTGCGCATATCCTCAACGCGGGAGATACCGAGATCCCGGGTGTCCTCTACCAACCCTCTGCCCAGGGCATCGGGGATCTCGTCCTGATAACGTACTTCGATTCTGTATCGCATCGTCCTCCTATCCAATCGAGGCCATTTCAAGGTTTTCGCGCCAACGAGTGCGCAGCAGCTTTTTGAGGAGTTGATGTTGCGGTTCCTGGAGACCGGGATCTGCCCGGGCTGTCAGGATCGCTTCTTCGCGGGCTTTCTCGAGCAACGATGCATCTCGCAGAATATTGGCCAATTTCAGATCGGGTAGACCGGCCTGGCGCGTACCGAAAAACTCCCCTGGCCCTCGAATCGCCAGATCCTCCTCCGCGATGACAAAACCATCCGTTGTTCGTACCATGACGCTCAACCTCTTGAAGCCATCGTTGCTTTTGGGATCCGCGACCAGGTAGCATACGGATCGGTGTTGTCCGCGCCCCACACGTCCACGCAACTGATGCAGTTGTGCCAATCCGAACCGTTCGGCATTTTCAATGATCATAATGGTCGCATTGGGGACATCGATACCCACCTCAATCACCGTTGTAGAGACAAGAATATCAATCTCGCGGTTCTTGAATCGATCCATGATGGCATTCTTTTCATCAGCTTTCATACGGCCATGAAGCAGGACAACCCGCAATCCGGGAAACACCTTTGTCTGCAGGTGTTCGGCCATTTCTGTGGCAGCCTTTACATCTTCGAGTTTCTCTGACTCCTCCACCAGAGGATACACAACGTAAGCCTGCTGCCCTTTGCGAATTTCGCGCTCAACATGCTGGTACATTGTGGAGCGATCCTTGTCACGAATCCATTCTGTGCGCACTTTCTGCCGGCCTGGTGGGAGTTCATCGATCACCGAAATATTGAGATCCCCATACACTGTGAGGGCCAGGGTGCGCGGTATCGGTGTTGCCGTCATCACCAGCACATCGGGCGTATCGCCCTTTTCCTTGAGTGAAGCCCGTTGAAGCACACCGAACCGGTGCTGTTCATCTGTAATGACCAACCCCAGTTTGTGAAAATTCACAGCTTCCTGGATCAGGGCATGCGTTCCGACAGCAACGTGGATCTCGCCAGATGCCAGCGCACCATGCGCCTCCTCCCGTTCCTTGCGATTCATGTCCCCCTTGAAGAGAGCGACACGGATCCCAAGCGGCTCCAGTAACTGGGTGAGTGTCCTGTAGTGCTGTTCTGCCAGGATCTCTGTGGGGGCCATGAGTGCTCCCTGATAGCCGCTTCCGATGGCAACGCTCAATCCCAGAGTGGCGACCACCGTTTTCCCAGATCCAACATCTCCCTGAATCAGTCGGTTCATGGGATTATCCTGGGCCATATCCTTCAACATTTCCCCAACGACCCGTTTCTGTGCATTGGTCAACTCGAATGGTAGTGAGTTCCGGAGATGGTTGAACAACGGTGTTTCTGTATCGAATACGATCCCAGGTTCCTCGATTTCCCAACGCTGCTTCCGGAGTGCTAATCCCAGTTCCAGCAGGAAGAACTCATCGAAGGCAATCCGCATATGAGCCGCATCGAGGAGAGATTTTGATTCAGGAAAGTGGATATAACGGACGGCTGTGGAGCGATCCAGAAGTTGCTGTCTCTCACGGATGGACCGGGGTAAATATTCGGGGATCTGATCCGCATAGGCATCGAGAACCGTTTTTGCCCAGGTACGAAGGCTGCGCTGAGTCAGCTTGGCTGTGAGTGGGTATTTGGGGACGATACGCCCGGTGTGGATCTGCTCCGCTTCATCCTCTGAAAGCACTTCATATTCAAAGCTGGTCGATTCCACCTGATCCTTGCGGCGTTTGAATTTGCCGCTCACGACCACTGTGGCATCCACAGGGAGCGAATGCTTCATATAATTGGTACGTCGCCCGAAGCCCACCAACGCTGCGATCCCCGTTTCATCGTAGATCATTACCTTGCATACCTTGGGGGCTCCCTTCCGACGCGGCGTAAACTCGGTGTGATTCACCACACGTCCCTGGATGGTTTCAACGATATCCTCACGCCCTGCTTGAAAGATCGGACGAATGCGTGAGCGATCCAGGTAATCGCGAGGGTAATGTTCAAGCAGATCGCCAACCGTGAAAAGCTCCAGATGCTTCTCCATCATCGCCGCGCGACGTTCACCGATATTGGGCACTTCCCTCAGAGGAATATCGAGGAAACGCAATCGGGAAACGTCGGTTTCTACATCCGCACGGTGGGTGGGATCCTCCCATTCCGGCCGCTGCTCGTTCTTTTGCTCGCCGACGCCTCCGCTCTGTTCTCCACCGACCTCTTCAGCCTCAGGGACGGGCAGGACTTGGGGCGGGCTGCGGAGTGTATCGAGGCCTTTCCCGTCCGTTTGGGTGAGCCCGTCCGTTCGGTTTCTTGGTTTCGATTCGCCCGTAGGCAAGGAGTTGCCCGCAAGAGATTGGAAGAGTGGCAAGTCGGTGGAATCTGAGGAGACGGACGGAACAGACCCTTCGAGAATTTGGCCGATCTGCTCTGACGCCTTTTTGAGACACTGACGCCGTTCCCCTGGAGAGAACGTGGCATAGCCATCGAAGAGTGAACGGAGGTGAGTGAGTGCCGTCCTGGGTGTGCTCCTCAATCCCAATGCCATTCGTATCCATTGTTCCGCATAGGCCTCCAAGCCGTTCTTGACCGCCTGGTCCTGATAGCCCTGTTTCTCTTCCAGCCAAAAGGGACGTTGGAGTGTCTCAAGGATCTTCTGAAGATCGGTCATAAGCGATTTGCAATTCTCGATGGACGATTTCCGATTAGGGATGTTTGACTTTTCTGATGGACCGGATGATACGCTCTTCGCCCTTTTGATACCAGCGTATTCGCACAGAATCACCGGGGTCACAGGCTTCCAGTTTTCTGGTAAGTCTTGTCGGAACAGGTGTTGGCAGGCGGAATGTGGCTTCTGTCCCATCCTTGACATCGATGGTGACATCGCCAACCCCTATCGTTCTGATGATACCACGTGCTCGATTCCACAGAGGACGGATTCGGCGCCTGGGTTGATCCAGTTGTTCGATCACCCGACGGATATCCTGGAGGTTTTCGGGGCTATCCCGAAGGATCAGAGAATTACTCCATTCATCGGATACCACAATGCCGGTTGGGGTGAGCAGGGGCTCGATGACCGATTCGATGGAGATCACCGGGTGGTGCTGAAGACGCAACACGATCGTTTCGCGCCCGGCTAGAGATGCTGCGTCTCTCCGGCCGGGCTGGATTTCGAGCGAAGATACTTCGGTCGGCAGTTTTTGAGGCATCTCTTCAGTCTGCTCCGTTGACTCGACGACAGGGTCCACTGTAGATACCGGCGATCCAGGGAAGATCACTTGCAGTCCGGTCTGCCCTACTGTCCGAATTTCAGGTTCGACCGGGGTTGTGACATCACAGACCAGACGCACCATGGGCGGTTCCAGCTTGTATTGATTCAGACGAACCCGCTTTACGATGGAATGATCCACCTTCTGCTCAAAATTGCGCCCTCCCTGAACCATCGTGTAGCTGCGATAGATATTCAGGTAGAACACATCCGTGATACCTGTCTCTTTTTTGGAGAGCGTTCGAGGTACATACTCAATGGCGCGTGTCGCTTCGAGGGTAATCGTCAGACGAGCTTGAATCGGATCGTTATGGACCTGAATGCCACGGATCTGGTTCATCGATGGATCGAGTGGGATTTCCGCGCCTGATGCAACTGAGATGATCAGTATGAATCCAAGAAAAGCTGTGCACAAGCGAAAAAGGGGTTGCATTTCCTGATCTCCTATGGTATTCTTTCGAGGCTGTTTCGTTGTCGATACTTGTCCGGAGGTAGCAAAGCAATGTCGCGAGTATGCTATGTGTGCGGCAAAAAACCTGCGACGGGGCACCGAGTCCCCAGGCGCGGCTTGAAGCCTAATATTATCAAACGCGTGAACCGCCGATGGTTGCCCAACCTTCAACGGGTCCACATTCAACTGGAAAATGGCGGACGCAAGCGTGTGCGTGTATGTACGAGTTGCATTCGTTCTGGCAAGGTTCAGAAAGCGGTTTCTTAAGGGGGATCATCGTTTAGCCCCCTTAGGTAGCCGCCGTTCAACACGCTGAACCCCACGAACGCGTGAAATGGCACCAATCACTCGCCGTAATTGTTCGATACCTGTCACTTCCACCGTGAATCGATGACACGCAGTGAACGGGTCGACAGATCCGCCCTCGCCCTTAAGAATATTCACTTCCGATTTTCCAATCGCCGTGGCAATATCTCCCAGTAGTTGTTTTCTATCATCCGCATAAACGGTGATCTGTGTGGGATAGGTCGTCTCAGTTACCGGCCAGTCGACATGGATGAGTCGTTCCGGTTCGTTCCCAACTCGGGCACAATTCATATGGTGAACAGAGATCCCTCGGCCTCTTGTAATAAAACCGATCACCGATTCCCCAGGAAGCGGCTTACAGCAGTTTGCGATTCGGAGAACAGCGTCGTTGATCCCACCGATACTGATAGCATGCCGCTGAGGGACAACCTCGACCTCCCTGGTCTCCTCTTTCTTGACTTCTTCCTCCCTGGGGAACATCAGATTCAATACGTGCTGGACGGAGGTCTTCCCTTGCCCAATACTGACCAGTAACCCATCCAGATCATCGAACCCAAGTCTCTCCCAGGTATGTTGGAGTTCCTCAGATTTCATATGCTGGCGAGGGTTCAGGCGACGTTTGAGCATTTCATGCTCCAGCAATCGACCTCCGATTTCATGATTTTGTGCTCGTTCCTGGTCATTTAACCAACGTCGGATTTTGGAACGGGCCCTGGAGGTCTTGGCGATGCGAAGCCAATCTCGTCCCGGTTTGGCGTTGGAGTCTGTCAGGATCTCCACCTGGTCTCCGGTCTGCAGCGTATGCCGCAGAGGGACAAAAGTACCATTGACCCTTGCACCGACACAGCGGTGGCCCAGATCGGTGTGGATCGCGTAAGCGAAGTCGAGGGGCGTGGCTTCGCCACCGAGAGCCAGTAAGTCTCCCTGAGGGGTAAAGACATACACCTCGTCCGGGAACAGGTCGGCTTCGATGCATTCCACCAGTTGATGGGGATCTTGGACCTCCTGGAGATTCTCTACCATCTGCCGGATCCACTGGAACTGTTCGTCGCTGGTCACGGCTCGAGGTATGCCTTCTTTGTAGCGCCAGTGGGCCGCAATCCCATATTCTGCTCTCTGGTGCATCTCCCTTGTGCGAATCTGAATTTCAATACGCCGTTTCTTGATCTGTACCGTGGTATGAAGTGACTGATACCCATTGATCTTTGGCAGATTGATGAAGTCACGGAATCGACCCGGAATCGGCACCCAGGTGCCATGAATCACCCCTAATGCAGGATAGCATTCGTCTTCCGTTGCCACCAGCACTCGGAATGCGATCAGATCATAGATATCCTCAAATGCTGTCCCTTTCTGTTCCATCTTTTGGTGGATACTGTAGAAATGCTTGGGACGACCAAAGACTTCTGCCTCGATGGATTCACTGGCAAGCACCTCGCTGATGAGAGCCGCCATATTTCGTGTGTATTCTTCTCGCTCTTCCCGCCTCTCGTTCACCAACCTTTGGATTTCGCGATATTTTTCGGGTTCCAGAAATTTGAAGGCAAGATCCTCCAACTCACTCTTGATCTTTGCGATACCGAGACGATGCCCCAGCGGTGCGAATATCGCCAGTGTCTCGCGGGCAATCTCCTGCTGTCTCGCGGGCTTCAGGTACTCCAGTGTTCGCATGTTGTGGAGTCGGTCGGCTAACTTGATCAAGATGACCCGCACATCACCTGCCATGGCAAGCATCATGTTACGATAGTGCTCCGCCTGACGCAAGGCTCGTCGTCGAGCATTCTCATCTTGCATGTGTTGTGGGGCCTGTGTCGCTCCTCGGAATGGCAGTTCATTGATCTTGGTGTTGATCTTGCTGACACCCAAAACCAGATTCGTGATGCTCCTTCCGAACTTTGCCTCCATATCTTCTGGCGAACATTTCGTGTCTTCCAGCACATCATGCATGATTCCTGCGCAGATCGTTTCAATATCCATATGCAGGTCAATCAGCGTCCGCACCGTTTCTTCGCAATGGACAAAATAGGGATCGTTCGATTTGCGTCGCTGTCCCGCATGTTGATACTGGGCAAACCGATAAGCCTCACGCAACAGCTCAATGTTTGCCGTTGGATTGTAGGCCACGATGTCCCGTATAAACTCCTCAAGTTTCGGCATGGTGTAATAGGCCCCATAATTCCTCAATGCTCTTGTTGAGCAAGAGTTCACCAAATCGTGATGCATCTTGACGTATTGTTTCACCTTCGGCAAATCGCTGGGATGCCTTCAGATCTTTTCTCTGTGCAGGCGGAGGAAGCATCCGTGCTGTGGATGGATCCGCGCTACGATCCACCGCCAGCAGCTCAAGCTCCTCAAGGATGTCGAGTCCCTGTTGAATGGTGTGCTCCGGGAGAGAGGTCTGCTTCTGAATACTTGCCATACTCAGGAGATGACCATTCTGCTGGGCCAGTACCCTCAGACTCCGATAGAGCTTGGTCAGAACGTCACGCGGCGGATATTGTGCTGCAAGTGATGAATACATCGCCTTGATGTCTCTCGAATGGAAGATCAGATGAATCGCCGTCAGCGACTCTGTATGAAAAGCCGGTTTGCAACGGCGCATGAACATCCGCTCAGAGGGGACTGGATGGCAAAATACAATGTGTCGCACTCCGGTAACCTCTGGAAGAGTGATGCTGCTGACAATCGTCTTCGTCTGACTTTGTGTGAACTGATCTATCAATTGTTGACGCTTTTCAGGAGGATGTCGAACTCCACAGTACTCGATGGGCATATCAGACACCTGCTGCCGGAGATGTTCCAGTGCGGCATCACTCTTGACATAGATGATCATGGGCTCGCCCTGACGCACCAGGTGGCGCACATATTGTATTTTGTCGGGAACACCGCGTTGATCTATCAATTGTGCAGGGCCAGTGGCTTCTACGGGGAAACGAATCGTTGAACGCCTGTCTCGTGTTTGGATCTGAATATCCCTCAAATTGAGTTGAACTCGGCGTTCCCCCTTGTATTCGTTGACTTCAAGGTAGAATGCCAGATCCACCGGTGTACTCGTCTCTTGTAGAAGAATCTGATAGTTGGACATATTCCAACCAACGGCGCGTAGTGATCTGTTTCCATCCGTGATCCAGAGTTGCAGATGTTTTTGTGCCATGATCCTCGCAGGCCATCGAAGTGTCGCAGCCTTCATGCCGAGAACGGGCTTCGGGTTCCCCAGCCCGAAAGGTTCCATCAATGCGATCTCCTGGATGGCCTTCTCGCTCAACTGATCAAGACCGACCAACAGGTCGATATGTATCTTGGGAGTGAGATCCTCCTCGGTCAGACGTTCTGAGGCGACTTTGGCAAGCTGGTAACGTAACTTCGGGATATTTTGCTTGAGGATGGAGAGACCTGCAGCCGCCTTGTGTCCACCGAAGCGTTCCAGACAACCTTGACAGGCTACGAGCCCTTCATACAGATTGAACGCCTCGATGCTCCGGCCCGAACCGTGACCTTCTTTCCCTTCCAGGGCGATCAGGATCGTAGGTCGATGATAGCGTTCCACGATGCGAGATGCCACAATCCCGATCACACCACGGTGCCAGTTTTCTTCTGCCAGCACCAAACTCTTGGCCTGCACCAGATCGACTTCCTGTTTGATCTTCGCTTCCGCTTGTTCGACAATACGTTGTTCGATCTCTTTTCTCGCTTTGTTTTCGAGATCGAGTTCTTCCGCGAGCGTACGCGCTTCTTCCATCGAGTCCGTTGTGAGCAGTTCAACAGCTTTCTTTGCGGTATCCAGCCTTCCCGCTGCATTCAGTCGGGGGCCGAGCACATATCCCAGTTGATACGTAGTGATGGACTTATCATCGCTGATCCGAGCGACCTCACAGAGAGCTTTTATACCGATGCGTTCCCGCCGATTCAACACTTGCAGACCGAATCGAGTGAGGATTCGATTTTCATCGACCAGTGGCGTTACATCGACGACGGTTCCAAGAGCCACCAGATCGAGTTGCTGATGCAGATAGGGCGGAAGTTCTTTTCCACCAGCAAGTGCGTGGAGCAGCTTGAAAGCGATGCCAACGCCCGCCAAACCATCAAAGGGGTATTTATCGCTCAACTTGGGATTCAATATGGTATAGGCTGGTGGAAGGTGATCCGAATCCGGTTCATGATGGTCGGTGACGATCACATCTATCCCAAGTTTATTTGCATGCTCGATCTCAGCAACGGAGGTAACGCCACAGTCCACTGTGATCATCAGTGTCACACCACGTGCGTGGATATCATCAATCGCCTCTTTGTTGATACCGTATCCTTCCTCCATTCGATCAGGGATATAGTAGTCGCTCTCAAGTCCCAACTCCTTGAATCCCCCGAGAAGCAAAGATACCGATGTCATGCCATCGACATCGTAGTCCCCATAGATGCAGATCTTTTCTCCATGTTCAATGGCGTGCTGGACACGCTCAACCGCTCGATCCATACCATCGATCAGAAAGGGGGGATGCAGGTCTCCAAGATCTGCATAGAGGAACTGCCGCGCCGCCTCGACATCTTCAATGCCCCGGCTCGTCAACAACTGTGCAAGTAGGAGAGAGATCTCCAGGCTTTCAGCAATCTGCTTACTGACCTCTTGGTGCGTCTCCCGAATTCTCCAGATTTTACGTTGCATGAGCAGGCTGTTCGTCCGAGATGTTGCTGTTGCCACACTTTCAAAGCATGAAATCGACAGCATGGAGCGCAAAATATGAAGCATCCATGTGTGAATTTCGCTGGATTTTATTGTAACAGGGCAGCCCTCACATGTCAATGATGAACTTTGGGATCACGGGTTCCACCAGTATGTCATTTTGACCACGAATGTCAATTCGATGAGTTCCGTTCTGGAATCGTTATGTTCATAGACCTGATTGAAAACAAAAAAGAAGTCACTGCCGGGACGATAGATGTAATTTAGCAGAAAGTTGCTGTTGATCACATTCCGGTCGCTGTTCCACTGGGTGAAGAGCTTCATGAAAAATCTCGTCGAGAATGAATAGACCATACGGGTGCTCAAAATATTCGCATTGAAATTCCCATCCGGAAGCGTCACACGATTGAACTGATAATTGGACTCAAGGCTGAAGTGTCCGTTCGGTCTGACGTTCAACTTAAGCTCGAAGCCGTTTCTTTCCCCATTGAAGAAATCGCCAAAATTGGCTCGTATGTCACCATAGACTTTTTTGCTGTCATCCGTGGAAAATGAAACCCTGAACGTGTTGAAGCGATATTCATCAACCGGAATGACGATCCCCTCCCGGATCTCAAAGTTCTCATCGAGACGTTCAAAAGCCTGCTGGATCTGGAAAGAAAGCCAGCCAGCCTCTTCCAGTTGAAGCCAGCTAGAGAGCGTGATGTCTCGCGTTTCCAGTTCATTATTCTGATCGAGGATGTAATCGAACTCTGGTCCGGCAAATATCCGACGGATCCCAAATCGTTGCGGCCAGGGAGTGTAGCGCATCTCCCCGCGAATTCGCCGGATGCCTTTCCTCCTTACGAATCCCACGGCCGGGTTGAAATCCTCACCGATATCCATATAGGAGCTTTCGAGACGGAACCGATCATTGCGCCAATTGCTGCCGAGATACCACGCATCATGTTGCCCCGACATCTCCTCCTCGGACATCTCCTTCTCGAATGTTCGGGCCCACATCCCTTGCAGATCCAGATTATCTGTCGGACGATAGATGAAATCGAAACCCCCGGCACGATTGTATTTATCTGTCTCCTGTTGATTGACCGCGATCAGCCCAACACTCGACCTGCGAAAAACATCGCGCTTCACACGGAGCACGGAATAGTTCATCCGCGGTATATTGAATGTGTCGTCCGGATCATCCGATTGGATTTCATCCGTCAATACATTGAGCAGACCGAGACCATAGGGTCCCATCTTCCCGGTGATTTTACCACCCGTAATGATGGGAACAGCGTGTCCTTCCGCTAAACCGATGCGACGACTATAGAACAGCAATAGGGGGGGAGGACGCCGGAAGCTGGTGCGTGGAATGCCGAAGTCGAACAGGCCCGCACCCTCCAGGAAAAAGGGACGCTTTTCAGGAAAGAACAGGCTGAACCGGGTCAAGTTGACCTGTTCTTGGTCTGCCTCCACCTGAGCGAAGTCCGTGTTCAGGGTGAGATCGGCGGTGAGATTCGGAGTGAGACCGTATTTCATATCCAGGCCGATATCAGACACCCATTCAAACCGCTTGTCACTTTGCTCCGTCCAGCTTCCCCCCGGCAAGACGTAGGGCAGCAATTCCAGATGCCGGCTTGGTTGAATGCCTTCCAGACCAACCAGTTGGCCTAGATTGGACGTCCGATACTTTGCCAAAGAACCGTACGATTTCGAGACGGGAACCCAGGTGCTGTCTTCTCTATTCCGTCGGATCTCACGCCCTACATTGATCCCCCAGGTCATCGCCTCATTCTGGTTAAACCGAAGTTGGCTGAAAGGAATGGCGATCTCCGCTGTCCAGTTATCCTGATGAATGGCGGTGCCGGCTTGCCAGACGGCGTCCCAATCTCTATTGAAGCTGTCCCCACTGTTCATCAGAGCGGTGTCCTGCATTGCCCCTAATGGATTCACCCGGAAGAAGAATCCGCTCCGTCGATCATTGTAGGTGTCCAGGAGCACAAAGACGTTGTCATTCTCGCCGATCTCTCGCGTGTCACGTCGCATCTCATTCGCCACTATCTGAGAAATATCGGTATCGAAACAGATGAAGCCAAAGTAGATATACTTGTCATCATAGAGCACTCCTACCTCTGTCTGCTGGGTGATCGGTTCTCCTTCATCCGGTTCGATCTGGACGAACTGGTAGAGTCGTTGGGCACGCTGCCAGTCAGGCTCATTGAGTTCACCATCGACCTCAATGGCCTGAGAAGTTCGATACGCTTTGATTTGGTACTCTGTTGATTTGAGTTCTGCCTGTCCATAGCTCGGAAGTAGTATCCATATTGCCAGGAACAGGGGGCCAAAAGTATATTCTTTGAGCATAACGTTATTTTTGAGACCTCCAATCATTTCCCAAGAAACCCCAGTCAATGAGGTTCCCTCCAGAATAGACAATATAATCGGGTGATTGACCATCAATATCAGACCGGATGGACGCCTACCGCGCGGCAGGTTCCCGGGTCCGCCACGTCCATCTGAGCAACGATGATGGCCAGGAACATCGCCTACCCCACCAAGGTAAAATGGATCTTGGTAAATTCCTACAAGCACTTGCATCAGATAGATTTGACGGCACAATCTCAATTGAGTTGCATCCGGATGCCCTAGAATTTCAAAATAACGATGCACTACGCCGTCACCTGAAAGACAGCATTGAATTCTGTCGTGAACACCTGGGACAGGATCAGGAAAGGATGGCTGACAAGTCACAGGGCATACCCTCGTTCTGATGATTACACCCTCGTGATCCCAATAATCCTATAGGATAGCCACAGGGGACATTTTGAGCAATTTTCTGTTGAATTCCCTGTGACTCTATGCTATAATGGCTTTCCTCTGGCGTATTGGGGACGCCTAAGGCGAATATTTTGTTTTTCTTAGCGTCATTCGTTGGCGATCTGGGCTTAGATTCAAGGGGGTGTCACTATGGGTTGCGGTATTCTAACCCCACCATGATGTTTTTCTCTCCATAATCCTTGCCGATTATATCTTCGTATTTGCCGAGGGCCCTTATATTGCCCTTCTCACTGGAGTCTGCGTCATTGCAGAACAACGGGGTAATAGAACGCTCGTGCCAGGGGTGAGTTCTGTGCGAATCGCCTTCCGCGGCTTTCATCCGGCGTGTCTCATGATGAATTGCTCTATCGTTCCGGATGTTGATTTGCTGTCATCAAACACCTATGTTTCAAGGAGATGTTTCAATGAAAGTCACGATAATAGTAGCATGTATCAGTTTGATGGTCATTGGTTTCGTTTTTGCTGGCCAGCTTGGTCAGATCAATCCCGATGATATTGCTGCCGTTTGGCTCTTCGATGAAGGTTCGGGTGATAAGCTCATCGACTCGGAGGGTCAGGGGATCGATGGCACGATTGAAGGTGCCACATGGGTCGACGGCTTGAACGGTAAAGCTCTTCAGTTTGATGGGGTGGATGATGTTGTCAATGTTCCTGATTCTACCCACATCAACACGGGCGGACCCTACACAGACAGGACCGTCATGGCTCTTTTCAACTGTAAGGATGTATCAATCACAGATCACAAACAGACAATATTTGAGGAAGGGGGCCGGACACGGGGAGCGGTCATTTATGTCCATGGCGGAAACCTCTATGTTGCTGCGTGGAACAGAGCCGAGTATAATTGGGATGGTGCATGGCCTTCGGTACCTATTGAATCCAATAAATGGTATTACGTTGCCTTTGTCATTCGGGATGGGGGAAGTGGAGTTGAGCCGGACAAATTTGAGATGTGGCTCAATGGCCGGTTGATCGCCAAGGAGCCAGGGGGGCAACTTCACGGCCATAGTAATGATAACGCCATAGGTGCGACGATTGAGAACGTCGTGTTTCACGATGATGATGGTTCCGGCAACGGCAATTACTTCGGTGGGATCATTGATGAGGTGAGGATTTACAACGCGGCGCTATCGGCCGATGACATGAGCATTATGGTTGCCGTCGAGCCCCAGAGTAAGATGGCCAGCCTATGGGGGGAATTGAAGAGCAAGTAATTGCTCGGAGATGAGGCTGCCCTCCGGCAAGGAGTATGTAAGATGAAAAATGTCAATCTCTGGATGGCGATCGTCGCTTTGCTTGTCGCAAGTTCCGTCTTCAGCAATCACGGATATGCAGATATCAATCCCGCTGATATAGCTGCGGTGTGGCTTGCTGATGAAGGATCGGGCAAAACGCTTGATGATTCTGAAGGCCAGGGAATCAATGGGACAATCAACGGTGCCAAATGGGTGAATGGTATCCGCGGCAAAGCTCTTCAGTACGACGGGAAGAGTGCACATGTTTTTATTCCGGACTCTGCCCATATCAATACGGGTGGCCCCTATACAAATAGGACGATTATGGCGCTCTTCAATTGTGATGATGTTTCCATCAAAGACCCGAAACAGACGATTTTCGAGGAGGGTGGACGGACGCGAGGAATCGTCATCTATGTCCATGAAGGCAATCTTTATGTTGGTGCATGGAACAGAGCCGAATATAATTGGGATGGTGCATGGCTATCAACTCCCATTGAGTCAGGACGCTGGTATTATGTCGCCTTAGTGCTTAGAGATGTAAAGGATAAAGTCGAGAAGGACAAATTCGAGATGTGGCTCGATGGTGAGCTTATTGCTAAGGCGCCCGGTGGCCAACTTCACGGTCATAGCAATGATAACGCGATAGGCGGTGTGATTGAAAACACCGTGTTTCACGATGAAGATGGTTCTGGCAACGGCCATTACTTCGGCGGGATCATCGATGAGGTGCGGCTCTATAATGCCTCTCTCACACAGGATGATCTGGATGCCATCTGGGGAAATCTGCTGCCCGTCGAGCCTGTTGGTAGACTGACCACCCTGTGGGCGAAGGTGAAAGAGTAGTTACCATGAGTGATCCGCCCTGCATATTCAATGGGACGGATCACTCACTGATGCAACGATGGGTTCCAAAAACGGCTTGAGTATTTCGTAATGACTGCTCCAGTCGTCTTGCCACGAGGAGCCTGCGCGTGAGACGACAATACCCAGACTCGGAAGAACTACAATAAGACTCTCATAGAGTCCCCACGACCAGTAGGCATCCCGTGGAACATTGGCGAGAGTACCATCGGCATTGTTCCACCAAAGGAGGCCGTAATGGTTGGAGGCATCGCGGTATTTGTCATCCGTATAGGAAGGGAGGCCGACCACATCGGGGATCGTGGTTCGAGCGGCATCCACAAAACTTTGAGGGATGATTTGCTTGCCCTTCCATCGTCCACCCCGCAAGTAAAGGATGCCGAACCGAGCCATCGCATCCACGTTCGCATGGATGCCTGCTCCGAATTCACACCGCTTGAGGCCGTTGATAGTATGTGGACGATAGGCGTTTTGACGCCACTTCAGATCCTCCGGCTGGATGCCGAGTGGTTCGAATACCCGCCGGAACAGGAGGGTTTCGAGATCCTCTCCGTAAACGAGCGTGATACATTCTGCCAACCAGTTTGGCCCCCCATCACTATAGTGCCACCGGGTACCAGGCTTAAAAAGTAATTGGGTGTACCCGCCGGGTTTCTCAAAACCGGCAGTCTGTGTAGCAAGATGCAGGAGTGTGATATCGTCCAACTAACCCGTTTGCTCATTGCTCTCAGGAGGCACTCCCAGATCGGGATGATATTGCCTCGCTCTATCGTTCAACTGCATTTTCCCATCCTGGATGGCCAAACCAAGTGCCGTGATGCCAATCGACTTTGTGGTGGATTTGAGATCATACCGCCTGGCGGGATCACCCCAGGACATCACCAGTTTTCCATTTCGTGTGATGTAACCCGAACCACCTCCCGTCAGTGCGTAGTTTCGCGCTTCTTTCAGTTTCGTTCCATCCATCCCCACCTGGCTGGGAGCACAGAGCTCCCACACATCACTAGGATACAGAAACTCACCGGCGTTGCTCGGCATATGTTCATCGGCCTTACTCGGCATCACCGGCATCATATGACTACCCACACTGATGAGCAGCAACAGTCCAATCTGCATTGTCATGGAACGATCATCCTCTACCAGTTCTCCCTCCAGATGCCCTATCCATACGGGTTTCTCACATGTGTTAGGATTTGATATTTCCCCAGGTGACGGCGAGTTTGCTCTGCGGTTCAATTGCTTGAACAGGAGGATCGATAGCCTCTCCTCGCGATGCTTCCTCCGGATTGAAATTCTCATCCATTGTCAACAGAATCTGATCCAGCAAAGTGCCCGTTTCCCGGCCTTTTGACCATAGTGTATGTTTGCCACTATTTTTCACCTCAAAAAGGCTCCGCGGATCTGCATTCCCCTTGCCTGCATCCCAAAACCAAATGTTGAACGGCTGATCTGGTATGTTGACGGAATCTCCCGCAGCCGAGTAGATTCTCACAGCGGCTTCGCCCAGAGCATCCTCGGGCGGATCAGGATCTGCTCCGTCTATACCGATCCAGTAGGAATCTTGATCTCCATTCGGGCAGAAGATCCGGATCCATAGATACCAGATGCCTGCCTCAGGAATATCGATTTCATGTATGGTTTTGGATCCTCTCTCATGGTCAGTAGCCTTACCTTCCGAGGCCCCATCAACATTGACGATGTCTACTCCTTTCTCCATTTCTCCTGCGTCAGCTTCAAGGAGAATCACATCGTCTGGTAAATCGACTTTGATCGCAAGTGCTAGGGGTGCGACCATCAACCACACTGCGACAAACAGTAATGTTGAGAACTTATCTGATGTAAACATGAACCTACTCCCCCTTCCCTCATAAGCAAGTTTCAGAAATGGCTGTTAAGTTTCAAACGCCAGGAACTCAGCAACCACAGTATTGTTCCAACGTTCAGCATTCTGACAGACTCACGAAGCCACACACGTGTCCACCTATCTGTCCTGGTTTTGCAATAGGCCCAACTGTTCTTCTTCCCGTTTTATGCTTTCACTTTATCGCAACTCAAACGTGGTGTCAAGTGCCAAATTTCGTGCTATATCCTGGCTCCGAAGTGCTTGACATGTATTCTGCGAAGTGCTAAACTGTCTGCGATTTGACAATACCGTGAAGGAGTTTACTTATGGAACTAGGTTGCAGTACTATTCTATATGGTGATTATAGTCTGGATGTGGCATTAGATGGTATTGCCAGGGCGGGATACAAAGCAATTGAGTTGTGTGCACGTCCTGGGATGGCGCCTCATCTGGAAGTTGGCAAACCGGATTTCTATTATCGAGAGGTTCGGGACAAGATCGAATCTCGTGGCCTGGCCATCGAGTCGATTGCCGGTACAGGTGGTATCGGGTTCACTGGCAATGATTTTCCCAGATTCCTTGAGGTGGCAAACATTTTGGGTGCACCTTTCATCGCTGAAGGCGCAGGCGGCACACAGGATGATGAAGAATCGCTGAAATCCGTTGTGGAAATGCTGAACAAGACGGCTGAGGTCGTTTCAAAATATGGTGTCAAACTTACCATCAAACCTCATGTTGGCAATGCTATCTACTCGGCAGACACCGTTTTGCAGGCAATGAAAGATGTCGATCAGGAATGGGTCGGTATCAACTACGATCCAACTCACATTTGGCGTTCCGCACCCGATGCAGATCCTGTAGAATCCCTCAAACGTATCAAACAGTATGTCTTTACGCTACGCATCCGAGACAATCGTGCGAGTAGGGAGCGGCCTATCGGACATGTGGAAACCCAGATCGCTGGTAAAGGTGCAATGCCCCTCCCGGCCATCGCGGATGTGATGAAGTCCATCGAACGCGTTTCCTATGCGACACTCGAAATTGTGGGAACGCACGGAGGGACCAACACACCGCTAGAAGATGTCCAGAGCGTCGTTGAACAGTCGTTCGCCTATCTGAAGCCTCTGTTTGAATAGAACGAGGGAAGGGACGGTCATCTCATGGATACACTCAAGGTTGGGATTATCGGCATGGGAGGTATCGGCAATACACATGCCGGTGTCTATTCAGACGATGAGAAAGCAGACCTTATCGCTGTCTGCGACATCATTAAGGAGAAGGCGGACGCTGCTGCTGAGAAATTTGGCGCCACGGCATATTATAGCGTTGCAGAGATGTTAAAACATGAGAAACTCGATGCCGTGAGTGTCACAACCGCAGGGCAGGAAAACGGCGGCGATCACTTTGTTCCGGTAATGGAGGCTCTGGAAGCAGGATTGCACGTGTTGTGCGAGAAACCCCTCTCCAACGATGTCGCTCGTGCCAGAGAAATGGTACGCAAAGCCGAGGAGAAAGAACTCTATTTAGGTACCAACCTAAACCATCGCTTTGTGCCTTTGGCCTACAAGGCGAAGGAATGGGTGGATAGTGGTAAACTGGGAGATCTCCTGTTCATCAACATGGAGTTATGGATCGAAAATCCCAACGAGACCTCCCCTTTCTTCCATTTCCGGGCGCTACATCCCCATTCACTTGACGTCATGATGTATTATTGCGGTTTTGCCAAACGCGTGCATGCATTTGCGATGCGACCGAAGGGACGTATCAACTGGAGCAATATCTCCGTCAACATCGAGTTCGAAAATGGAGCGATCGGTCACTTGAGCGGGAGTTACGATGCGGGTCGGCTCAATGAACGTTGCCAGGTAGCAGGAACCGGCGGACAGTTTGTGCTGGATCAAGTGTACGAAAAACTCACGTTTTATCCACGCCGGGGTGGGGATGTCGAAGTTTACCACAATCCTCCCGAAGGAGAAGAAGGACATTGTTCGGGCTTTGGGGATACCTTCATCCACCGCATTCGGCACTGGGTTCGACAGGTTCTGGCGGGTGTGCCTCGTAATGAAATCGATGCATCCGGCGTACATGGGCTGGCAGCTCAGGAGATCATCGAGGGTGCTATCAAGTCATTTCAGACAGGTACTGTCGTTGAATTGTAGGTACATCCCCGACTTGCTGGTCAGCATCGACCCGCATGGGGATCTCAGCAGATCTCAGATCGGCTCAATTGGGATTGCCAAATCCAGAACCCCCCATTGGATTTGGCAATCCAATAGGGGTTGTGGTGATGTACTGAATCGGAGGGCGGCGAGATAGATGGACAGCGCGGAAGCAAGGGAATACCAACGGAAACTCTCCTCGATGGGATATGATCCCGGGCCAATCGATGGGCAACCGGGACCACGCACACGAGCAGCGGCGGAGCAGTTGCGGAGCGATTTGCAGACACTTTTGAACTCCGATCTGCTTTCTCCGGAATTCGTGAAACTGATGACCTTGCTCGAACAGGCCGGCTGGCGCGCAGAGGAGACACGCGTTTTGCCGACCCCGCGTGCCCCGGAAACAGTGGGATATCTGGATATTGGACTGCGGCGTGGTAGCGAACAACAAGTCGAAGTCCGTCAACTTCAGCGGCATCTGCGGATGCTGGGATATTTGAGGAAGGGGATCGATGGAGCTTTTGGCCGAGGCACTGAAACTGCGGTACGTGCGCTACAGTACGACCTGCTCTCCAATGATGGTTCAGATGCCTATGGCGGCCCATCAGCCCCGGTCCGCGTGGTGGATTATAATCACAATCGCCTCCGGAACATCACAGGAGTTGTGGATGCTCCAACAGCGGCCTGCATTCGGGATATGCTGAATGATCCCGCTTTTCCAACCCTGCCGAGAGCAGAAAATCCCAAAGACGAAAACGCCCGCATCCGATCCATCATCGATGAACTCCGCTCGAAACTCGTGCCAGTCCCATTTCTGCGAGCCATTCTGGAACAGGAGAGTGGACTCAAGCACTTTGAGATCCCTACGGCGCGAGATCTGGATGATTTCATCGTGCTGGGACTCGATCACAACGACAGTGCACACACTTATCGAATCACCTCACGGGGGTACGGTGCCGGGCAATACACCTTGTTTCACCATCCGCCGCGCCAAGATGAGATAGAACGGTTCATGCTCTCAGTGGAAGGGAATCTGTCCTGTGCTATCAAGGAATTACGCGAGAAGTTCGAACGATTTGTCAACGGTTCGACAAGTCAGACGACCGCAGATGATCGCGTGCGAGAACATGGACGTGGCTCCCTCCGTGTTTGCACCTATCAGGCGACCGACCCTCGTTACCTTAGAGATTGTGCGCAGTGCATGGATCGTGCAAAAACTCACACTATCACAGCCGGGGAAACGCCTTTCTATGCGGGGAGTTCAGGATTCTACAGGTTGACGCAATATCATAAGACATCCTCTCTCACCGATGTTCCCATTCGACGTAGAATTCCCTGTGATTGGCCTTATGCAGTACGCCGTTATAACGGCAGCGGCGTCAACTCTTACTGGTATCAGGCGAAAGTGCTGCGGCGCGTTGCAAAAAATTGATAAATGTTATCCACTTTACACGAAGGGGGAGATCGACAATTCGCTTTGAGTTTAAGTACCCATTGAATCCGGAAAACCTGGCGCATCTACTTGGCATAGAGGTAGGGGATGTGCACCGACAGATGGAACAGATGCAAGAAGAATTGGCTCCCTATCTTAAGAAATACGAGACCGGTGTGCCATCGCTGGGCATCGACGGGCTACCGATCTTGATCAAGCGGATGGCTTTCAATATTCCCACCACGGATATCATCGAGAACTTGAGCTGTCAGATACTGCACCTCGCAGCGATGCATGAAGACTATG
>JAJRTO010000462.1 GCA_024278235.1 Candidatus Poribacteria bacterium | reverse complement strand
TATGTAGTCATGCTCTTTGGAATAAGGGAATGCCTGTTCTCCACGGATGCAACGAGCCAGTTCCTCCACATCACGCACATAGCGTGGAATGTTCGGCACGTCAACAGTTTGCCAGCCTTGCTCATAATCTTCATGAGCATCACTCAGGCACAGACGCATGGCTGGTGGCTCCAGAGGTTGCAGTGCAACGCTTCCTTGATTACCACAGACCTCGAACTGACGCCGCTGAAACGCATCGACCTCCATTGCCGCGCTTTCAACGACAGCGAGCGTATGGTCATATTCCAGTACCGCCAGCGTGTTATCCGCCAGGCCATCGTTATGATGGCCATCATGGTGCAGGAATGATGTGACCGTGTGGGGACGTCCCAACAACAGTACCACCATATCGATCACATGACAGGCGAGTTCCAGCATCATACCACCCGGATGAAACGCCAGACGAGAACGGGATAGTGGGGGGAGGTCCGAGTTGATACTGGCGTGAACATAGTGAACGTCACCAAGCCAACCTTCTGTGACGGCTCGTCTCACCAGATTGAACCCTTCATTGTATCGGAACATATATCCCATCTGCACAATGAGTTGACGCTGATGGGCCGTATCGAGCAACGCTCGGAATTCGGTGAGCGATGTTCCCGCGGGTTTATCGAGGTGGATATGCTTACCAGCATCGATCGCCTTCTGGCCGAAAGGCAATAGTTGCGGAACTTCACTTTCAATGGCAATCATCTGAACCGTTGGATCACCGAGAAGTTCCTCTTCCGAGAGCCAATGTATATCAGCAAAGGCATCCTCTGTCTTTCGTTGCTCACGTAAGGTTTCATCTGGTTCACAAATCCCCACCAGTTCATAATCGATTGAGTTCTGTAATGCCCTAAGTTTCCCCACAGCATGAGCGTGGCCGGTTCCCAAAAGCCCACATCGTATCCTATCCGCCATCGTGGTTCCCTTCGTTATGCAAAAAAGAAACCCGTTTCCTTGAAGAAAACGGGTTTCCAAAGAGCAATGTTAGGACTGATTGAATGTCTACTGATTATAGACGATAACTTCAGCACGACGATTCAGTTGACGGCCATCCTTGGTGTAGGTTGGTCCGACAGGTTCCGTATGGGCACGTCCTTCTATCTCAATGTCATTGCCCACACCTTTGGAAGCAAGATAGTCTCTGACAGCGGCAGCGCGAGCCTCCGATAGATCCCAATTGCTGCGATATTTCCCACCCAGGACTGGAGTGCCATCAGCATGCCCGACGACTCTCACGACAGCACCGGCAGGGATTTTCCCAACAGCAGCATCGAGTGCTGACGTGGCATCGTCCGTAAGAGCCGCTTTGCCGCTGGCGAAATAGACAACGGCTACCTTAACGGGTTTACTCTTGATAGCCTTGTCTGCTGTTGCCTGGGCGGCATTGGCAAGCTCAATCGCCTTTGCAGCTTTTGAGTCGGCCTTTGCAGCCTTTGCAGCGGCAGCTTTTGCATCCGCCTTAGCGTTTTTCTCGGCTTCTTCTGCTGCTGCCATAGCCGCTTTGCGCAGTTTTGCATCCGACTTATCCGCATATTTCTGCGCGGCTTTCAGGGTTTTCTTGTCCTCTGATTTGGCAGCTTCGATAGTATCAGCATCGCCCTGTTCTATAGCGGTCAGGGCTTCATTCTTCACAGCCTCGATCTCTTTGCCTGTGGATTCTTTCAACGCGCTGACTTGCTGATCGACTTTTCCGTCGAGCGCAGTAACGCTGGACTCCACCTGGCTGAACTTCTCGGCTTGCTGAGCTTCATGCTCAGAAAACACCAGATTGAACTCTTCTTTGCTGAGTTTACCACACCCAACGACCAAGATACTTAGCATCACAATGCTAACAGTAGCGAACCATGTCGCCTTTCTCATCTCGTTACTCCTCCTAAACTTAGTCTCAGCCTAATAAGAAAGCCCGATCTCTAGGGATCTTCCCATCCTGTCTCAATGCATGGGTATTTTAGCACACTTCCCATCCGAATACAAGGAAAAAAAGCCTATTCATCAGGGGTTTCCGCATCACCTCCTGTTGCGATGGCGGACTTTGCGGCAGCACGGGCGAGATGCTTCGTCTCCGCAAGCTGTTTCTGAAAATCCTGATTCGTCCAACGGACCCCTACCCAATAACGCCAGTCCTCTTTACTCACGGCTGCAATTGCCAACTGAAGTTCGACGCCGGAGTTCAGGTGATACCGAATTCCCGAGTGAAGACCATAGGTGTTCACATCAACATTCCACTGTATGTAACCGCGAGAATATCTGGGATCCCATCGCTTCTGGAAACCGAAGAAAAAGCCGTGAAGCTGCTCTAGAGATGTCCCTCCCTGGCGATAACGTCGATCCCCCCAACCCAGATGACACGCAAACTGTTGAACGGCTGGTAAGGTGAACCGTTTGCTCAACACCAGATAGGGAGAGTAAGCACGATAACGCGCATTTGCCTTGTTGTCAGCATATTCGACTCGTTCGCCTATATGATCCAAACCGATAGCAATAGCGGGTCGCATCTCCACTTCACGGAGCATCTGAAGCCTGGTATTTAGCAGCAGTTTATCTCCTTCAGCGAGACGTAGATGGACCATCTCGATAGCGGCGCGATCCATCAGTCCCAGGTCAATGCTCAGAAGTGTCTCTTGACGGGATCGCTCCTCATCGCGGCTGAAGACGGCTCCTCCGGCGATGGCAATGATGCCATGCGATGGGACATAAGCTGTTGGGCTGTCCACTAAACTTCCACTATGCATATAGGGGGCAGCATATCCGAGAGACGTCAAGATCAGTATGAGAAGGCTGCACCAGAGGGGGAACCGGAAGAACTGAGGAGCGAACGGACGGAAAAGCGAAGATCGCATCTTGCCGCTGATTTGCCTACTGGAGATAGACGTTATGCAGAATTTCATCCAAATCCTCCTGCTCAGTCGAACCACTGAAGATAATCTCACCTGTTTTCAGTGCATAGACACGATGGGCGATGCTCGCTGCTTTGTAGGCGTTCTGCTCAACGAGTAAGATCGTCATGCCCTCCCTGTTCAGACGCAGTATCGTTTCGAAGATCATCGTCACAAGATTGGGGGCAAGCCCCATCGAAGGTTCATCGAGAAGCATGATCTTGCCACCCATGATCAGCCCCCGACCAATCGCTAACATCTGTTGTTCACCGCCACTGAGGGTTCCGGCGAGTTGCTTACGACGTTCCGCAAGTCGTGGGAAGAGTTCAAAGACGTGCTCAAAGAGATGCCTGACTTTCCGCTTGCGGGTTTGAGCCGTCGTTGCAAGCTCGAGATTTTCCATGACGCTCAGATTGTAGAAGATCCCGCGCCCTTCAGGGACATGTGAAACGCCAAGACGCGCAATCGCATGCGGGGGCAACCCGATGAGGCTCTGGCCGTCAAGGCGTATGTCTCCCGATTCTGGCCGTATGAGACCGGAGATCGCCCTCAATGTCGTGCTCTTGCCCGCACCATTGGCGCCAATGACGCTCACGATCTCACCCTCCTCGATGCCGAGACTGATCCCATGCAAGGCGCGAATTCCTCCATAACTCACACACAGATCCTGAATTTCGAGGATCATCGGATAGCCTCTTCTCCCAGATACGCTCGAATCACCTGTTCGTTTTTCTGGATTTGATCAGGCGTACCTTCGGCGATGGTTTCCCCGAAATCAAGTACCTTGATCCGTTCGCAAACTCCCATGACAACTCTCATCTGATGCTCAATCAGCAGGATGGTCAGATCAAACTGGTCACGCAGTTCATGGATCGTATCCAGAAGCGATTCGGCCTCCCGTGGATTCATCCCTGCGGCGGGTTCATCCAATAGCAGAAGACGTGGGTTCGTCGCAAGTGCCCTCGCAATCTCGAGCCGACGTTGATCGCCATAGGGGAGGGAATCGGCGCGTTCATGGGCCCTTTCCCGGAGGCCAAACATCGATAACAGTTCGAGACAATGGTTCTCGATTTCTTCCTCGCATTTCCAGAAACGGCGACTGGATAGAAGTGCTGAAAACAATCCATACTGTCTCGTGTGGTGATGAGCCACCTTGATATTTTCCAGGACGGTCATTTCACCGAAGAGCCGGATGTTCTGGAAGGTGCGAGAGATCCCTGCCTGGGTAATCACAAAGGGGCGTTTCCCGTGGATAGGCAACCCATCAAACAGAATCTCACCGACCGTTGGACGATAGAAACCGGTGATCAGGTTGAAGATAGTGGTCTTTCCGGCACCGTTGGGACCGATCAAACCCACGATTTCTTTTGGCTCAATGGCGATACTGAATCGATGGATGGCCCGAAGTCCACCGAAATAGTGATCCATATTGCGTATCTCCAGAAGATTCATGTTCGCCTCCGGCGCGAGACCAACGGTCGCCATTCTCGATTTCCTACGATACCCTCAGGACGGAATAACATCACGAGGATCAATGTCAGAGAGTAGATCACCATACGCCAGGAACTGAATCTGCGGAACAGTTCAGGGAGGAACGTGAAAATCGTCGCCCCCACAATCGCACCACTGATGCTGCTGGATCCACCGATATAGAGGTAGATCAGATACTCTAACGATTTCATGAAGGTAAAATTGTCTGGATGGATGTATTGCAGCACGTGAGCGTATAAACTACCACAGCAGCCTGCAAAGAACGCTCCGAGTGTAAAGACAAGGACCTTCTGGCGGGTTGTATTGACCCCCATGATCTCTGCTGCGATCTCGTTATCCCGGATCGCTTTGGAAGCGCGTCCATAGGTTGACAGGATGAAATTGCGCATCAACCAGACAGAGGTGATAGCAAAAATGAACACAATCGTCAGATTGGTGTAATCAGGAATACCACCGATGCCTCTCGGCCCTCCCATAGGTTCAGAGACTCGAATGATAGTGCGGATGACTTCGGCGAATGCCATGGTGACAATGGCCAGGTAATCTCCGCCTAGTCTGAGTGTCGGCAAACCGATGAGAAAACCGGTTGCCGCCGCGAATATCCCGCCGATGAGAGTTGCAGGGAAAAATACGAGGTATCCGAGGTGTCCTCCCGGTGACTGGAGGAGAAGGGTGGTCATCCCCACAGAGGTGTAGGCACCGACTGCCATGAAACCCGCATGCCCGATTGAGAATTGACCTGTAAATCCGTTGATGAGGCCCAGACTGACTGTCATCACAATGTTGATTCCCACGAGCATCACCAATTGGATGTGGTATGAATTGAGCCAGTCGAGATGATACAGGAAGCTGATCAGAGCGTAAAGCAGTACAAGCCCAGAAAACAATGGGTAGGATCGGATGAAAGTCTGTGTTCGTTTCGGCGTCAGCATGGATAGGATGTGCTAGATTTTCTCCTGAATCTTCTCTCCGAGTAATCCTCGTGGCCGCACAATCAATACGATGATCAGAATGACAAATGCCATTCCAAACCCCAGGGTTGAATCGATGGAGTTGGCGTACACCTCAGAGATCCCCATGAGATAAGAACCCAAGACGGCTCCGGGAATGCTGCCGATCCCACCAATGACGGCAGCGATGAAGGCTTTCCAGCCAGGCCAGATACCAAGATAGGGGGATTGAATCGAACGGTATGTCAATCCGTAAAGCATCCCAGAGGCGCCGGCCAATGCCCCGCCGAGCAGAAATGTAAAACTCACCACGCGATCCACATGGATACCCAGCAAGCTCGCGGTGACCTTATCATAAGAGACGGCTCGCATCTGCTTGCCGATCATCGTCTTGTGAATCAAGTAGAACAATCCAAGCAGGAGCACCGCAACGATGCCGAGGTTCAGCAGAAAAATATTACTGACGGCGAGGTCATGAGCCTCCCAGAGAACGTATCGCTTCATGCGGATCAGTTCAGGGAAGTTACGATATTCCGGGCCAAAAATGAAGGGAAGGGCTGCGAAATTCTCGAGGAATAAGGAGACACCCAATGCTGTGATAAGAGCAGAAAGACGCGGTTTATGGCGAAGCGGCCTGTAGGCAAGTAACTCCATGAGCACCCCAAGTGCGGCGCAGACGGCCATTGAAATGATGATCACAACAGGGAAGGGGATTTTCTTCCAGGTTGCCGTGAAGAATGACGTGTAGACACCGATCATGAAGATGTCAGCATGAGCAAAGTTGATCAGCCGGATGATCCCATAGACCATCGTGTATCCCAGGGCGATCAGAGCATAGACGGTCCCTAATTGTATGCCATTCAGCAACTGTTGCAGCAAATAATCCATGTGCTATTCGGGGTAAATGGTGGTGAGATATTTCTGCTGGCCGTTCTGAATCTGCAAGATCGCCGCGCTCTTGATGGGATTTCTCTCTTCATCAAAAGAGATGTTTCCCGTGACGCCCTGGAGATCAATATCCTTAAGCTGGTCGCGAATCTTGGCACCATCCGTGGACTTCGCTTGCTTTATTGCGAGAAGCATCACATACGCAGCATCGTAGGCAAGACTTGCCAGCGCGTCCGGTTCTGTGCCATATCGTTGCTGGTACTGCTGGATGAAGTTCTGAACCTTCTCACGAGGTTCCTCGCGTGAGAAGTGATTTGAGAACACACCACCTTCGACAGCTTCTCCGCCGATCTCTACTAATTTTGGGGAATCCCACCCATCGCCGCCGCCGGCAGGGACATTCAATCCCAACTCTCTTGCCTGCACCAGAATTGTCGCAGAAGCCGTGTAGTAGTTGGGAAGGTACAGAAACTCCGGTTGGGCGGCCTTGATATTAGTAAGCTGTGCACGAAAATCGACGGTCTTATCCTCATCAGTGAATGCTTCCTTCGCAACGATGGTGCCCCCTAATTCACGGAATCGCTGCTCAAAAAAGTTCGCCAACCCTTTATTGTAATCGTTGCCATTATCGTATAATATTGCCGCACGTTGGACCTGCAGATTCTTCACGGCGTAGTCTGCCATGACGGTGCCCTGGAAGGGATCAATGAAACATACGCGGAAGATGTAGTCGCCTTTCTGTGTCACTTCGGGGTTGGTAGAAGCAGAAGAGATCATTGGGATCTGTTTGCCCTGAGCGATCGGCGCGATGGCCAGACTGTTTTTACTCATAACGGCGCCGACGATGGCGACCACACCGTCCTGATCAATCTGCTTGCGGCACACATTCGTTGCCTGCTCAGGCTTCCCCTCAGTATCATCAAAGACGGCCTTTACTAATTTCTTCTGCCCATCGATGAGAATACCACCTTCGGCATTGAATGCATCCACAGCCATCTGCATTCCCTGTTGGGATGATTTTCCAAAGGTTGCCGCGCTCCCTGTCAGAGGGAAAATCCCACCGATCTTAATCTCGGCCTGTTGGTTCTTGCCACAGCCAATGACAAGGAGCAACATCACAAATGTGACAATGGTTCTTTTGCTCATAGGATCTCCTTGAAACTCAGTTGGGCGAGATTATCCCGCCCAAAAATGTACTCAGTCGTTCACGTTTCTTCCGGGGGCTCCCGGTGGATTGACAGATCCAACAGCAGGTTCTCCCCCTGGCGAAGGAGAAATGAGAAGGTGGCTTGGATTTGGCAATCCAGGCCACCCATAGCAAATCCGGAGTTGCGAACCAATGGTACCATTTTTCCCTATGACTTGTGACCGGGTGGCGATGATGGAACTTATTTGCTCACAGCCACAATCTGTCGGAAGTCAAAGGTGAATTCCATCGTTTTCGCTTGTTTGCGGCTCTTCCCCCGGTAAGTAACGACTTCCGGAATAACCAGACGGACGTCCTCAGCTCCCTCATCTATCCGTTCAAAGACTAATAATCCTGAACGATGTGCTCCCGGAAACAGCTTCGCCCCTTGAAAAAGTGTTTCACGGGCTGTCAGGCGACGCAGTGGCGCTTCTTGGTTCGTGGTGCGCCGTACATAGTAAGAACGTGGACGTGGATAATACGACCAGTAGGGTGTGTAATACAGTGGGCGATAGTTGTATCCACGCCAATAATACGAATAGGGAGAACGATAGTAGGGAGATTGATAGGTGTGATAGACTTCCGTTTGCTCGTAAGTCCGTGTGTCGTAAGTATCCTTGAAGAAATCGTACGACAGAGAAGCATATTGGGCACCGTTCGCATCGATCAGCATGGCGACAGGGCCAACATGAACACGCGACTCACGAAGATTCTCTACTCGAATTTCAAACACCGAGAACAAAGGTGTTACCTTGCCCCATGTATTGACTTGTAGATAGGGATTCCAATCTTCATCCTCTGCAAGTTCCAACAGATCAGCCGCAGTCAACGCTCGAACACTGATACGTACGCCGCTCTTTTCAACCGTCAGGATGCCGGCTTCCTTGTCCAGGATGTACTCATCATCGGACGCGACCGGTTCCATGTAGATACTGACACGCGCCTTTGGCCCACAGCCCACAACGAACAACCAGGGAATCAACAGACATGCTGCCAATACGTACCTACGCATTGTGAATCACTCCTTACATCCACTGAGCATGCTTCCGTGGAAAGATCACAGAAGATGCGCCTTTTGGCGGACCGCATCGTTCGGGTTTAGTGTAGCATAAAGCGGGGGAACATGTCAATCGTTTAGAATTGGTGTCAGAAATATCCCAAACCGCCATTTCCTATGCTCCTCTCCGCGCCCGGAAGCACCGATCCTGCTTGCTGTTCGGCGATATTTCTCTATTTTACCAGGAGCATCCGTCGCCAGTTGCGAAAACCTGTCGCGCTCACACTGTAATAGTAGACACCAGAGGATACACGTTCACCGGAGGCATTTCGACCATCCCAGTAAGTCGCGCGATTTTTGCTCAGGTATAAACCTGCCGGTTGCTTCCCGGGAATCAGCTTGCGGATCAGATCCCCTTGTGCATTATAGATGCGAATTACAATGTGCTGTTCGTCGGCAAGCTGATAGGGCAACCAGGTTTCAGGATTGAAAGGGTTAGGGTAATTGGGCAGAAGCCCGGAATGGAGGGGGACAGAGAGGTCTTCCCAGTTTAGAGCAAGGTTTTTTGTGACGGCTTGAATCCGGCGAGCTTTGGCATCCGCTAACTGGATATCTGTCACCGTCAGATGAGACTCCTCTGAGATGTCAGCCTGCTTGACGTCAAAGACGAAAGAAGCCAGTGTGCCCTGTGTGTTCAGACCGCGTCCAGTGCCTTTCCTGACGTGGGTCACATCACGGATTTTTCCAGCTCGGTTATCTATCCCTGAAATGCTCCAGTATGCAGAACTTCCATCATCGATCAGTGCATCCCCCGGCTTGACGCCGACCACTTCCAGAATGTTCGGATCAAAGGACAGGTCAAACACAACTCCATACAGGTTTTCCACCCACCGGGTGACCAGATCGACCTTCAGTAACCGTGGGCCTTGAGTGCCGATTTTGTTTTGCACCTCCAGCCACACCTGCGCCTCCGAATTTGAATCACCCCCGGCTTCCGATGACATCGCCGCCGATTGGATCGTCCGGTAATCCTCGCCGAAGTGAGTGCCAACCAGCACGAGATCGATGATGTCTACCGTTCCATCTGCATTGACATCCCAGCGAGGAAATTCGGGCTCCTCGATCTGTGTGAGGGCATATTCATAAGCTCCGATGTCGATGCTCCCTTCAAGCGGCCTCGTCTGCCATTGTCGATGGATCCGATACTGCTTTTGCACAGGATAAGCCTCCGCCATGGGCGCCAACGCCGTTCCCGCATCGATGCAGGGTGAACCGGGCTGGAGCCAAAACTGTTGATATGCGAAATCGTGGAACCCTGGATCCTGACCTGTCTGGTTGCCGCCCAGGTCGCTGATTCTGCCCACGACGGCTTCATGACTCTGTCCCCAGCCAGCCTTCAGCCAGTTATTTCTGAGATAATGCATTCCGGCGGAATTGGTCAACGCCAGCCGATTCCCCGATGCTGTGGTGTAGATCAGGTTGTTTCGGAGGTCACACGATTCGTCATTGGTGGATAGTCGGAACAGTGTGGTATTGTCGGTGCGTGTCGAGATCACCGTGTTGTTGTAGAAATAAAGTGTCCCTTTTCGGTACCAATCTTGGTGACCGGTGTCTCCTCCGTAATGACAGATCTGACTGTTTCCATCTCCAGAGGGCTCCAGCAGAATGTTGCCGTAGACATAGGTCGAGCGGTAGGTTGGATCTGTATTCAAGTGTTCGTGGTCGCTATCCACGAGATCCAGTTGGCGATTTCCGCCTTCAATCCAGTTATAGCGAATCACCGTGCCTGCGGATCGATCCTTCAGGTTATTCCCATCACAGCCAGGTCGCAGGAAACCGAAGTGATTGTACTGAAAGATGATACCGTTGGATTCGGTGTAGTTATTATGCTCAGAGTAACTTCCTTCGGTACCGTTGTTATAGATATAGCACCCTTCAATCAAAACATCGCTCGACTCATGAGCGGAGAAGAACCCGTTCCCCGAATCCCGGAGGATGCAGTTTCGTATCGTGATGTGCTCCCCCTTTTCGAGATAGATCGCCGCGCTGTTTTGTCTGTATTCGGTCAATCCGCTTCGGCCTGTGAACGTGTAAGGAGGTCTTCCACTGCGGATATCCAGGTTCTCGATAACAATATATCTCGGGAGCGTATCAGCAGGAGTATTTGCGCCACCGATCTTAATGACCCCTCGATCCTCATTCCAATAGTTGAGCATGGGGCGGGTCGTCGCATCGCGCCCATCGATCACAGGGAGGCTTCCATCGCCGTCAGGAACTCCTCGTACAGTGATTGGGTTGTTCGCAGTTCCAGCGCGGCCAATAACCCATTTTTCGCGATAGGGTTCTGCTCGCCAATGGATGAGCACCGTATCACCAGCCTGAATAGACTCCCAGGGAACGTCGCCAATATTCCTGAATGGGTGTACCGGTCCCACTTCATAGATAGTTGCATGAGCTGAGAGGGCGAGAAATACCAGTAACGGGATCAGACAGATAACGGACTTCATTTTGACTTGCTCCAAGTATGATGTGCGTTTTCTCTACGGTCATCCGCGACGGCCCCGTCGTCGACGCCTCCCCGGGGTTGTGTTGTCAGGATCATGGGTATTTTCGTTTCTTTCAAGTCGCACGTAGATAGCGGCAGCAATGGATTTGTCCACGGCGTATTGAGTGTTTCCTACCTGGAACACATATGAAGGGAAACGGCGGATAAGTTGGATAGAGCTTCCGGGGAGGATGCCGATCGCCATGAGTTTCTGGATTTCCTTCGATTGCCGTGACTGTAAATAGGCAATCTTCCCCAACTCATCCGGCCTCATGTCTATGAGGGAAGACACAAGCCGCTGATCCACATCGCTGGTCTGGTCACAGCATTCCCCTGGTGGGATAGGATGGCCATGCGGACAGGTCTTCGGATGTCCCAATAAAGTGCAGATGGTTTCTTCCATCCCAGGATAAAGTAAGTGCTCAAACCGGCATGCATTCTCCTCAAGCAATTGATGTTTGGCATTGAGGACATCGATGAGGAGACGTTCTGCAAGGCGGTGACGACGGATCGCGTTCTTCGATTCCTCCTCTCCCTGGGTTGTCAACTGAAGGACATTACCCGAAGTACGTATCAGATTGTGCTCCCTCAGTTCGGAGATCGGTGGATCCTCAGGAGAGCATTGAATATCGGCGAATGTAATCTCAGAAACTTCAGCTTCTTTGAGTTTGGTCCAAAGGGTTTCCAGGATCTCTTGAGCTGCTTCGGTGAGTTCCATGTTTGAGGCGAGACCTCTCTTTCTTCCACTGGCGAAGCCGTTGGATCCACTGAGGTTCAACGGGCGTTTCATAGCCACAATGGGGGCATTTCAGTAATTTGCAGTGATTCTGCAATAGGGCACACGAATCACAGGCTGTACGTCCTTCCTCCTTCGAGAACTCAGAACCACAAAAGCTACATTTCATGAGACTATCCAAGATTCAACTGAACACCAAAGGTGTTGAGAGCGGTATTGAGCAAGAAACCGGTTGCGAACGCAATGACCAGGATGATCCCTGACATTGTCAGAGTTATTTTGATTCCATGTTCCTTCTTGATGATGAGAAACTGGGCGATGCATGGCAGAAACAAGGTCAACACCACAGCAGCGATCAAGAACTGATTCCCTGAGAGTCCCGTCGCACTGGAAGCCTCATCGTAGAGTGCGGCCGCTGCATAGTCTCGCCGGAAGAACCCATACAGAATGGGTTCTGCGACACTATCCGGTAGCCCTACGAAGTTAACCAGAGGACGGAGACCCGAGATGATCAGATCAAAGAGGCGTGTCAGACGCCCCACCCAGATCAGCACGCTGGCGAAGATGAAAAGCGGTATGATCTCGAAAAGGTACCACTGCATTCGACTGTAGGTCTTGGTAAGCACATTCGAGAGTTTCGGCAGACGTAACGGTGGGACTTCCATATAGAAACTTGGGTTTTCGCCGGGTATGATGCGCGCCGCAAGGAAACCAACAAACAGAAGTTGACCGACAACAATCGTACCCCAGAGGGACAGTATCCAGAAATTCTGCGAGAGAACTCCCACGAACACCCCCTGTTGAGCCGCACAGGGCACGGCGAGTGCTAACAGAAAGGTCGCGATCAGACGCTCGCGTCGGCTTTCCAGAGTCCGTGTGACGAGGGTCGCCATGGTATCGCACCCCAGCCCCAGGACCATCGGGATGATACCACGCCCATTCAAACCGATTTTTTTGAACACACGATCAATCAGCATGGCCAGGCGTGGGAGGTAGCCCGTATCCTCCATGATGGAGAAAGCCAGGAAAAAGGTCCCCACGATAGGGAGGATGAGGGCAATCGCGTAACGGAATCCTAATGTGATGATGCCATAGTCATGCACGAATAAATCCTGAATCGCCGTCCACGGTACGATCCGCTCAACGAGCCGGGTAATCGGTGGGATGATCCATCCTGTCTCGGCGTCACCAAATACCTGGCCCTCCAGGTAATCCACAAGCGTTCCCCCACCAAACACCCCTACAAACTGATAGAGCACGACATACAGCACGGCCAGGAGAATAGGAATTCCCGCCCAGGGATTCATCATAAGGCGACTGAGCGATTCTGAAAAGCTGCGTCCACGAGGTTCTGCGACGTGCATAACCTGGGAACTGATCTTGTGCGCCTCTGCTTGACGGTTCATCGTTATCACATAGTTCAGCGAGTGAGAGTAGTGTGCTTCGGTATCCCGAATGATCTCACGAATGCGCGTGTATCGAGGCCCCTCACGCGCCTCAACCATCTGATGAATCTCGTTGTCATCCTGCAGAAGCAGCAATCCTATGCTTCGCTTGGAGAGAAGATAATCTGTTTCCAGACATTCACCTATTTGTTCGAGTGCTTCCTCAATAGGTAAATCGTACTTCATAGTGATGTCCTCGGTTCTTGCAGCCTTCTATTCTCCCGATGGGATATGAGCCGCCATCAGTTCACCGACACGATCCTTGAGTTCATTCATCCCCTCACCTGTGGTCGATACAGTGCCAACGGCAGGGATGCCCAGGTTCTGTTCCAGCAAGGAGACATCCATCTGGATACCAAGCCGTTTAGCCTCATCCATAATATTGAGCGCAAGGAGCACGGGGAGCCCTGCTTCGACCAATTGAAATGTGAAGGGGAGCATACGCTCCAGGTTCTTCGCATCGATAACGTGCAATACCGCATCCGGTTGCTCATTGAGAAGAATCGCACGTGCGACACGCTCTTCCTCTGTGATCGGAAGAAGGCTGTACATCCCTGGGGTATCTATCACCTCAGCGCTGATATCACCAAAGTCGCATCTGCCCCGTGCAACCTCAACCGTGGTTCCCGGGTAGTTCGAAACCGTAACATACGCACCTGTCAGGTAGTTGAACATCACACTTTTGCCTACGTTGGGATTCCCCACAATAGCCAGTTTTCGTGTCAGACCTGCCTTTTGTAGGTCCTCACTGGAATGCGCACCTCCACAATGACCATGATGATGTCCAAAAATTCGACTAAGAAATGACATGGTTCCCATCCCTATGGCTTCGTAACTTTGTTGAGCGCACCTAACGACTCAAACCCAACAAAGGGAGCAGACTCGAGGTCTATTCAAGTCCCCTTGCTTGCTCGGGCATAACTATGGAAGTTCTTGAGACACTGAAAATCATCTTGTGGACAACCTTTCACAAATTCAATGAAGGCTAGAATCCGTTCCAGACCATCGTTGCTGATGTGGTGCTCTATTGCACATGCGTCTTCCTCAGCTTTTGCAGGCTCAAGCCCGAGCATCTCATGGAGAAACTGAAAGAGAATCTGGTGTTTCTTGTAGACGTCCTGAGCGGCAGTTGCACCTTCCTGAGTCAGTTCGACGTAGCCATAATGCTCGTGCCGAACAAAACCTCTGTTTTGCAGGGTTTTCAGTGCTCCTACGACGGATGCCGGCTGGATCTTGAGTTTTTTCGCCAGGTCTCTCACCCTGACCACTTTCCGATCAAGCCCAAGAATCCAGATCGTCTCCAGATAGTTCTCCAGGCTCGGTGTTAAAGCCTTCATGTGTCTCCTCTCCAATGCTCTGCCTATCCTATCCGCCACGTTGCATGCTGCCCGCTTCTGCTGTTGGTTTGGTTAATAATGTTAGGCAAGCCTAAGTGTATCATCAAGAGTCCGACGTGTCAAGAGGAGAACGTGATATTTTTCTAGAAAATTTCATCGCAACGCTAACAAGTGTACCGAATAATATCACTGAGAGGCTTCCGGTGAGACGCAGGGATTTCCGCTGGGTAACCAGAAGATGTTTCGACTGAGCAATCGGAAGATGTTTCAATAAAAGGCGAAAGATTCTATCTTGTGATTTGCTCTATGTCGAATCGGTAAGCGGCGTTATCATCAGTCACACAGCGAACTATGACCTGTTGACATCAGAAGGCACTATTCTTGCAAAGATATGGACACATTGAATCTGTAGCCAGGACATCTCGAAAAGCATAAAGTTCGACCGGGGATTGTCCGATAAGACTCACTAGAAGATGTTTGCCACAGAAGTTCAAGGAGGTTAAAGGCATGAAAATCTTGCCGCCAGACGGTGTAAACATCCGCAACCTATATGGGCAGCAGATCCAGGGTGTCCAGACGGATGCGAACGCCGTACGTGAGCAACAGCGTGCCGCTGAATATGATCGTGTGGACATTTCGGCAGACGCGAAGGACATTGAAAATGCTCGCGAATTTGCCAAGGATCTTCCAGATGTCCGTATGGATAGGATTGCTGAAATCAAAGAACAAGTCGCAGCCGGAACCTACCGTGTCGACAGTCGTGACATTGCGGAGCGCGTGTTGCAGCAAGCCGTTGGCCTACCTGCGTGAAAAACAACCAGTGTGGAGCATCCTGAAATGCAAGTGTCGCTGAGAAAACTATCGGACATACTTGGCCGTGAACATGGCCAATACAGAAAATTACTGGAACTGCTCTCGGTACAGCGTGAGGCCATTGTATCGCACCATCCTGAGGATCTCAACGAAATCTTGAAATATCAGGGTACGATTATCCTGGAACTCAAAGCGCTGGATGAGGCACGGGCTGCCTTGATGCGGAAACTGGCTCGTAACCTCTGCATACCGGGAACGGAGCCGACGCTATCTCAGATTGCGGATTGTGCTGAAGAACCTTTTGCGACAGAATACCGTAGCTTTGCGCAACAGTTGAGGGGCGTTGTTCAAGAAGTTGAGAAGGTGCATCAGGATAACAGCTACCTTCTTGATCGATCCCTCGACCATGTGAACGGAATGTTGCGTCTGTTTACCTCTGCCGAAGTTGCAGGCAGTGGTGATTACACGCGGTTCATCCAACATCAACCGAGGGTTGAGCAGGGCAGATTGCTTGGTGAAATGGCCTGAGAAAAGGGCTTTGTATGAGCTTGATACATAGTCTGGAAATAGGTAAGCGGGCACTTGCGGTTCAGCAATCGGCCATCAATACGGCAGGTCATAATATCGCAAATCTGAGCACACCAGGCTATGCACGGCAAACGGTTGTCTCCACTAATATATCCCTGGATGGCCAAGTTGCTGGCATGGATTTAGCTTTTGTCGAGCAGATCCGAGATCGTTTGCTGGAATCACATCTGCAGAGTGAAACTCAGGATCTGGGTCGCTGGCAAGCGACAAGCCACTGGATGCGCCAGGTCGAGAATTTCTTTATGACGGATGGCGAGATCCCTCTGAACACTACCCTGGGTCGTTTCTGGGATAGCTGGCAGGATCTGGCAAATGATCCAACGTCTGATGCTGCCCGAGAAACCGTCCGACAACGGGCCGAAAGTCTCGCCTTTGAGATAACAACGATCCGTCAGCAACTGACAGACGCAGGGTACCAGATCAACCAGCAGATGCGAGACGACATCAGTGAGATCAATACCAATCTGGAAAACCTGGCGAGTTTGAATCGCTCGATAACGATTGCAGAAGCTGACGGGCAAACGGCAAATGCTTTGAGGGATGAACGTTACCGGATTGTCTCAGAACTTTCAGAAAAGATCAATGTGCAAGCCATTGAGTCGTCAGACAATGAGTTCATCTTGAGCATGTCTGGCATTGAGCTTGTTCATGGTGAACATGCCTCTCTACTCGAAGTCCAGGAAACCGTTCAAGACGGACAACCCCGTATCGTTGCCAGTCAAGGCAATGAAACACTGCCTATCAACAGCGGCGAACTTGCAGGGCTTGCAGAAGTCCGGGATGATGTGCTTCCAGAGCTACTCGACCAATTAGATGCGATGACGAGCAGCCTGATCAGCCAGGTTAACAGCATCCATCAGACAGGATATAATCTTGAGTATCAGACGGGCATCGATTTCTTCGCCGGTACGGATAGCAGCAATATCCAGGTTACGCTCCGTGCAGAGCAAATCGCGACATCCGCAAGTGCAAGTTCCCTGTCAGATAATACGGTCGCCCTGAATATCGCTCAATTGCGTATCAGTGGGCAAGTTGGCGAAAACGGGAAGACCTTCGAAGAATACTTTGCTGATACAGTCGTACAGGTGGGTATCATCACTCAGAAGGCTATCCGCTTTGAGCAGAATCAGACATATATGGTAGATGCGTTGAAAGAACAACAACAAAGTATCTCAGGAGTTTCACTGGACGAGGAAATGACCTCTCTCATCCAATTTCAACGTGCTTATGAAGCCGCAGCAAGTTACCTGAGCACCGTTGATGAGCTTCTGCAATCCTTGATTGGGATCGTATCGTGATGTGTAAGACTCATGGCTCTCAACTAATGGTTCTCAACTAATGATTTTCAACCAGCAACTCTTGACTCGCGACTAACCTCAGGGAAGAATTGGAACTCATGCGCGTAACGCAAAACATGACCGTCACCGGAGTTGTACGGGATCTGCAGCGGGCTCTGCAGAAGTTGGCTGAGAGCGAGGAAAAGGTTTCGTCAGGTCGTCAGTGGCACCGCCCGTCAGAAGATCCATCTGCCGTACGATATGCTGCCTCCTACAAGAGTCATCTCCAACGTATCGATCAATACAGGAAGAACATCGACCGCGCAAATGCACGCTTGGGCTACACCGAATCCTCACTGAATGAGGTCGGTAATGTGTACACCCAACTCAAGTCACTCGCAGTACAAGCAGCTTCAGATACGACGACGGAACAGGATCGGCAAAATATCGCTGCCGACGTGGCTGCAATCAGAGATCACCTCGTTCAACTTGCAAATACGAAGCTGGAAGGTCAGTACATTTTCTCCGGAAGTCAAGTGTCTACACCTCCCTATGTGCGAGAAGAGGGAGAGTCCGTCGATTATCGGGGGGATTCCGAGGAGATGTACATACACGTGAGCGATCAGAATACCGTTGCGTTCAACATCCCTGGTAACGAGGTTTTTGGGGATAGGACATCGGGTATTTTCCATACGCTCGATGTCATGGAAAAATCCCTGCTGGGGAACGATCGAGTCGGAATAGAATGGGCTCTGGGCCAAATCGACGAACATCATGAGGATCTACTTTCAGCACGTGCTCGTGTCGGTGCACGCATGAACTATCTTGAAATCACAGAAGATAGTCTTGCATCCGCTCAGCAGCAACTCACGTCCGCTCTGTCGCAGGTTGAAGATGCAGATCTCACGGAGGCGGTCACTGAATTGTCCCAGTATGAGAACCAGTACCAGGCAGCGGCAAGCGCTACAGCCTATGTTCTGAAGTCTTCACTGCTCGACTATCTTGCCTGATTGAGTTTTCAGAGAAATGCATCGTGATGTTGGCTTATGGGTTTACGGAGCACGAATAAGGAGATATTCCCTTGAAGATTAAGACAACTCGCTTTGGAGAACTGAACATCCCAGAAGAAGATATTGTCACTTTTCCGGAGGGATTGCTCGGATTCGCAGAACACAAACGTTATGTATTGCTTGATAGCGAGGAACTTGATCCGTTGAAGTGGCTCCAATGTGTGGACGCCGGCTATTTAGCATTCGTTGTATTGGATCCACGGATTGCCATAGATGAATATGATATGCATGTCAGCCGTGAATGTGCTCAGGGGTTGAGGATAGAGTCGCCAGAGGATGCAATGATCTTTGCAATCATTACGGCTGACGACGATCCTGCCAAGTGTACGATTAACCTTCAAGCGCCGATCATCATTAACAGAAAGAATTATCTGGCGAGGCAGATCATCTTGTTAGATCAGCAATACTCGATTCATCATCCCCTTCTATCCGATGACTTCCCAACATCGGCCACATCCGGGGATAATGCCGTACCTTGAACTGGTATAAAAAAGGGGATCCAGGAGGGATACTTCATGCTGATTCTATCACGCAAGAAGAACGAGTCGATCATCATTAGTGATAACGTCGAAGTCATGGTTACGGAAGTGAACGGCGAGCACGTCAAGCTCGGTATCAAGGCGCCACGTCACATCAGCGTTCACCGAAAAGAAATCTACGAGGCGATCAAAAAAGAAAACATGGCAGCGGCGAAAACCAGATCCATCGACATGAAAGCCCTTCGCTCATTCCTCCGAAAACGCGATTCCTAGCTTCGCGGATCATCCAACATCCAGAGTTGATCTCCAGAAAAAACTTCCCATCCGACTGCCTGATCTTTCCAATCTTCCCTATCTTCCAAGACGGATCTATCTGATGTCACGGGTAGACGAGTTTTGCGATTGACACAGTATTGCGCTGCCCGGCCAGGAGCCAAGCGACGTATCATGGTCAAGCATGCCGCTGCTCTCTTGGCTTCGATACACTTTGCCACTCAGCCAACTGAGAATTCGTAAGGATAGACATTTTACCTGTTTGTATCGCTGGCATACTTCTTGCCGTTATCCGGGCGGAATCATACCAAATGCAGTTTCCTGTGACTTGCTGTCAGTTCGTAACCAGGGAGAAATGCCCGTGAATATCATCCTCATCCACCCATACACACAAAATCGAACGTTCTGCCCTCCCCTAGGTATACTGTATCTTGCTGGATCATTGAGAAACGAAGGTTATGATGTGAGCATCCTCGATATGGATGTGGATAGAGTCACGGATAATCAACTCATTCAGCATATACAGGAAAAACAGCCCTTGTTTGTGGGTATCACATGCAACATTGTTCAGATGCCCGAAGTATTGCGTATTGCCAACCTCATTTCCCCGGTGGGTGTTCCCATTGTTGTGGGTGGCCCCATGCCATCTACCGTACCCGAGAAGATGATGGACTGTGATGCCATCGATTTCTGCGTGGTGGGCGAAGGAGAGCAAACCGTCGTTGAGCTGGCAGATGCCATCAGGAATGACTCCGACTGTTCACGGATCCCTGGCATCGTGTATCGACATGATGGCGCGTTGCACAAGACCCATGATCGAAGTTTCATTACGGATCTCGATTCTATCCCTTTCCCTGCTCACGACCTCAACGGCGGGATTGCCAAATATGCCGCCAATCCTGTACCTGCTCCAGAGTCACCACTTGCCGCTGTTCTGCCCTCCAGAGGCTGCCCGTTCAACTGTAATTTCTGCAGCAATCCCTGGAAAACGACCAATAGGAAGCGTTCGGTACAGAATGTCATCGAGGAATTGACATGGCTCATCGAGGACTTCGGTGTCAAGCAGGTGTTCTTCTACGATGATTCCTTCAACTCCAGCCCTGAGTATGTCAAGGAACTCTGCCAGGCTATCCTCGACAATAAGCTCCGCTTCGGCTGGCGGGCGGATTGCAGGGCAAATGCCGGATTGGTTGATCCGGAGATGCTCCGGTTAATGAAGGAGAGCGGCTGCTGGCTACTGGCCTTTGGTGTGGAAACTGGTAACGACAAGATCATGAAAGGGCTGAGGAAAGGGCTGAAACTGCCGGATGTCACGAGAGCCAGAGAACTTTGTTCCCAGGCGGGAATCCTCTTCCGCAGTTTTTTCATGATAGGTTGTATGGGCGATAATTACACGACGGTCTTTGACACGATCGATTTTGCACGTCGGCTTAACCCGGATGACCCCCAGTTCTCGATCTTCTCACCGATCATCGGCACAGACGCCTATGAGACTGCAAGGGGGCAGGGATGGATCGTTGACGAAGCCTGGGATCATCTCGATTCATTTCATGCAACCGTATCGACGGACACACTTTCCGCAAGTGAGACACAGGTGCTCCATGATCTCGCAACGCTCGTGGTTCCCCAGTGGTGGAAGCCGTCCTATGAAAAGCAAAAGGTGGTCGTCCCCGACATCAAGACAGAAATGGGAAAACGATTTGGGAAAGAAGGTGAAATGGTGACAGAAATGTGGAACACCTATCAGCGAAACGAAAGCCGTCAGGAGCCGGTGACCATCATTTTGAATCCACCAAGCCCACCGGGTGTCACATCGGGGAAAGATACGATGGGTGGTTTTGGACAAGTTTTCAAGGGGGAGTTTGGAGACGTCGTTCCACCGGTGGATATGGCATATCTTGCCGGTAAGAAGCGAGAGGAGGGGGTCAACCTCTATGTGATCGACGCGGTTGGATCGCGATTGGATCCGCAGCATACGTTGCGCCTCATCGAATCGCTGGCGCCCGCTGAGATCCTGATGCGGACCTCAGCGCCAACACTCGAATTTGATGAAAC
>JAJRTO010000461.1 GCA_024278235.1 Candidatus Poribacteria bacterium | reverse complement strand
GGAGGGCTGGACATTTCAGAAACAGCAGTCAACCAGGCGAGGCAAAAGGGATTCTGTTGCGAGGTAGCTGACATCATGGATCCTCAGTTTCCTGAGTTTCCTGAGTTTGCAGAGAAAGCGGGGGTTGTCTTACTGATGGATGTGCTGGAACATCTCGTGGACCCCGGCCTTGCACTTCGCCAGATACGCTCCAAATTGCTGAACCCATCCGGCGTCGCGTTCATCACCGTTCCCATCTACCATTCCTTGAGTGAACGATTTACGCGATGGACACGGAACCGAACTCGGCTGCAACAAGCACAAGAACACGATCCGACCCACATCCATGCGTTCACACCTCGGACTTTCCCTGGACTCTTGGGGCATGCAGGTTTTCAAGTCGTGAGTTCGAGACGACTTTTCTATCCACTCCCGAGGGCTATTCCACGCAAGGTACGCTCTTTGATGAGTGCTTATTTGCCACAGCGATGTAAGGGGCGATTCTTGAGGGTGGTAACAATGGCACGCCCGGAGCGACTCGAACGCTCGGCCTTCAGAACCGGAATCTGACGCTCTATCCAAACTGAGCTACGGGCGCGCACGGCAATAGTTTAAGAGATCCGAATCCCCTTGTCAAGGAAATTCCACTGTGCCGCGCAAAACATGGTCCTTACAGGATCGAGACTATCTCAAGCATCACTATCAAGACCACAGCAATGCCGAGCTTGCCGAGCATTTCGGCGTAAGCCCTGCAGCCATTGGGTTCCAACTGAGTAAGCTCGGGCTCAAACGCAGGCCCTACTGGAATCAAGAGCGGGATCAATTCCTGCGTGAAAACTATCTTGTATTTGACAATCAAACGTTGGCGCGACGCCTCAAAGTGAGTCCGAGTGCGATTCACAATCGCTTGCATGTGTTGGGATTGAGACGACGTTTTGTATGGACTTCTGAACGTCTCGCCTATCTTAAACGCCACTACCAGACAATGACGGACAAGCAGTTAGGGTGGGAGTTGGGAACAACGGATGATTCCGTCAGCAAGAAACTGAGGAAACTCGCACTGAAACGTACGAGCGACAAGGATCGTGGAGAACAGGCATAGATGTGCATTGAACCCGGCTGCTATTGGAGAAATGCAATGTCCGAGTCAAGGAGAATCTTTTCTGACAATCCCCTGGATCCGCTGCATCGTCCAGCCTATCGCTCCCACACCTGTGCTGTAGAGCAGTACGATAAGATGCAGACTCATTCCTGAAATAATGGCTTCCTGGCTGGTTGTTCCCAGACTGACCAGAGCCCATGTCCAGGGAGCTTCCACCGTTCCAAGACCAGCGATACTCTGAATCGGAAAAAGATTGCAGAACCCGGTGAAGGCAAGTGCGAAGAAAACTTCTGATAACTGGAGTTCGATCTGCATCTCGCGGATCAGATACCACTGAAAACTGAAACGTAACACCATGCTCATTGCAGACACGGATAGGATTCCAACGATCTGCCTTCCCTGAGGTCGCTGTACGAGTTCGGCCATCAGTCCAAATATCTTCTGGAGCATCCAATCGAACAGATTCAAAAATGCGCGGATGGGCGGATGCGTGCGTTTGCGAACTCCCTCCAGGCAGTGTTGCACCCTTGTCTGCGAGATTTCGAGATAGTTTCGTATGGAACCAGGAAAGAACAGTGCAGGCAAGCTGAGACTCGCCAACAGGAGCATGCCGATCCCGGGGAGAATAAAGAGCGTGGTGACTGGTAGCAAACCTTGAAACCGCGAATAGAACAAGCCTCCGAGTCCAATGAGCAGTCCCAACATCAAAAGCATATCAACCACGCTTCCCACGATCAAGGAAGCGACCCCTTTATTGGCTGCCACGTTTTCACCTTGTTTGAGTAGATACACATAGCTTAGATCGCCGGTGCGCATGGGGAGCAGGTTCGTCCAGAAAGTTTGGAGGGCCAGGATGGGAAAGAGGCGGTGAAAGGGTATCTGCAATCCGAGGATGAGTCGAAATCGCCATGCTTTTGTGAGGACAAAAACAAGATAAACGAGAAAACCCAGCGACAGCACATGCCAGGGAAGTCGCCGAAGTGTGTTCGGGATTTCATGTAAATCGACCCGACGCAGTAGCAAGAACAGCACAGCAGATGCTATCAGAGCGGTCAGAACGGTATGAAACCAATGTCGTCTTGCCATTTTGGTGTCACCGGAAGTATTATCTCAAACCGATAAACCCATGTCTACGATGGACATCGACACCAAGCGAATAGAACCATCTTCAATCCTCACATGGATCGGGTGGTGGACACTCCCAGTCGACAATCCAGACATCCTTCCGGGTATTCCCGGAGATCTGATTGTTCGACAGACGGAGGATATCCTCTGCTGGAAAGTCAGACGTGCCGAAGTTCCAGATGTAAATGCCATGGTAATTCCCCGTGCTGGTGTTATTCTCCAGCACATAACCGTAGGGTTTCTGATGATCCTCATCGCTGATCTCGATCCCTGGTCCCTTATTGTCCCGGAAGATGTTATTTCGTACCGTCACATCATGGCCGCCGTCGAGCCATATACCACCATCCCACCATTCTTCCGCCGAGGCATCCAGATCATTAGAATAGACTTCATTGTCTTCCACGAGGACATTGACGGAATCCTCAACGAGAATGCCCCCACCGATGTTATCATAAGAGCGGTTGTTCCGGATGACAGAATCGGTCAGCTTAAAGGTGTTGATGCCGGTTCCTAACAGCCTTCCCGGTGATTGGGGTTGCGGTCCATTCGCATAGACATCGTTGTTCTCGATGGTAACGTACGTGGATTCTTCCGCGTGTAGACCATATCCCTCGATTTCCCAATCTGCCGGGAGTCCGCCAACCATGCCATTATGATGGATGGTAAGATCCCTCATGACGACATTGGAACTTAGAGACACCCCGATTCCAATGTCAGTGTAATATCGGATCTCCAGATTTTCAAAGACCAAATTCGTCACTTGCTCACACCAGATGCCAATGTTCATGCCCCCGCTCTTCTGACCGTCGAGCACAACGCCATCTCCCTCACCGCGGATGGTGATAGGAGCTTCCTGGCTTCCGATATCCTCAAGTGTGAGAGCTTCAGCGTAAGTCCCCGGGAGAATAAGGATGGTATCCCCAGGCTGAACGAGTTCCAGTGCGTGGCGGATGGTGCGGAAGGCTGTCTCTGCTGACTGACCATCATCCTGGTCATCCCCCTGGATCGAAACATAGTAGACAGATGGATTGTCCGGGTACTCCGCATCCGTCTCCGAATCACAACTCAACAGCATCATGCTCACAAGTAGCACCAGACCGACAACAACCCCTGATTTCACTGAAACCTTGTATATCATCTTTTGTCCCTCTGGTCCGGTTGAAAAATATCATTCCTCATCTTCCGTAGCTGCGTAAGAGCGGCCCCCAAAGATGGCTTTCACCTCGGCTGCCGTCTTCGCGTTGAGCAGCGCACCGATCCGAACTTCTTCCTCCTTCTGGAGCGCACGAGCATTGGCAAGAACCGCTTCCAGTTTGTCGGCTGGAAACTTGCACGCGCCGTTTTCATCCATGTGGATGATTTCGCCCGGGGAAACATCCATCCCCCCTACCGTTACGGGCACGTTGATCGCATGGATGGCCATTGCACCATGCCCTGCGGTCACGCCACTCAGCATATACTGGAATTTCATCGGACGAATTTCATCAATATCTCTCGAAGGTCCGTTGGAGATAGCACCCACACATCCCACAGCCTTCATTGCAGATGTCATATTGCCACCGGACAGCCCGACCTTACCCGCAATCTCAGGTGGAAACTTCTGCTGAAAGACCAGAATGGAGGGCTTGTTGGACGCTTCCAGCGCGTCGATCACATCCATAAAGGACAAGCGTGAGTAATTCGGATCCGGCAGTCCATAAACGCATGTTACCGCATATCCCACGGTTCTGCCCAATTCTGGATACATGCACCGGATGGACTGGTCCGTGTACCAATTCTCGCTCCAGGGATTGTAGAGGCCAAGACATAGGGGATGCTGAGGATAGGTCGCAACAACGTTCGTGATTGAGGGTGTGTCAAAGTTTCGTAATTCTTCTAGCATTTCTAGTTCGGTCAAATTTGCCATCGATTGTCTCCTTGTGCATATGTAGTTTCTCCCAGAGCATGGACTGCCTGGCTGGCTTCATCCACATCAACAGCGCCATACTGTGTGGTACTCATCAGGTGCCGAATCCCAACGCAGAACAGATCAGATCACTATCGCCAAAGCGTCTTTGTTCCACATGCATCCTCCTGATCGAAAACAGAACACCTGTGCTTCTTTCCCTCAGAGCACGCCAAATACGCGGTATACCTCGTCAATCGGCATACCAGCGGCCAGTGCTTCCCGTTCTGCGTTTTCCTTCTCGAAGGTGGCTTCGACGCGCAGTAGCACCTCATCCACCAGATCCCTGGGGATCAACTGCACGCCATCGTTGTCACCAAATATGAAATCACCCGGCATGACTCGGACGTAGTGAGCCAGATGCCCGGGGAGATAGATGGGCCTGTTGACTTCGGTAATGATCCACCCGCCAAAGGCGTTGGGGCATGTGCCAAAAGAGAAGAGGGGAAAGTCGGCCATCTTGAGCACATACTGTGTGTCACGACAGTTTCCAGCCAGCAACATCCCACGGCAACCATGAGCATAAGCCAGTTGACAGCTCATTTCGCCAAAATGTGCTGGTTGCATATCTCCGCCGCAGTCGAAACAGAGGATAATCCCCGGCTCAGCTTCTGCAACGGCTCGCATCATGCGTTTTTGGGGATGGCCACCTTCTGCTTCCCATTTCTTCTCCATCTCTTCTCTCAGGCCCGGTGTGAGATTATAATCCACCTGAGAGTGGAGCTTGATCGGGAGTGCACGCCCAACCAACTGCATTCCCTGTCGCAGGGCTTTGAATTGCTGTGAGAAGACCGTGTCCCGCACACCCAGGCTGCTGAGTGCGTCCGATACGGATCCTCCGTAGCCGGCATGCCGGAAACGCTCGATGCGTTCCAGATCGGTGATGTCCAGGGTTCGGATTTCTCCAGAAGATCTGTGAGGATGTCCACTTGACATATGTGTTTCCTCCCAACCGCCGTGGTTTTGTGATATAGTGATAAGTAACCTTCGATGATCGATTTGAACTGTGGCCTATCTTAGCGGAGTATTGTCAGGATGTCAACGATGATTTCTCTGCCTTTTCTCTTGTCGGTCGTGACGGATGTCGTTTACAATGAATGATTAGCTGGAGTCCGGATACAAGGCCAAGACCACACATCCATTGGAAACAGATCACACCCTGGAAGGACAACCACATGATTGATGACTACACCACGACCATGGAGCTATTAGTCAAAATGGAGGCGCAACTGCCGATTCCCATCTACCTAACGAGAACACTTACTCAACTCATGCGTGGCCAGGGAGTCAGGCTCGTAGCGAAGCAAGCTCTATAAGTGGAGAGTGTACACTACCTGGGCGATGAAGGAGGAATCGCATGCGGCGTGCGACCATCAGGCAGTGAGGGAACGATTGTCGTTATATCAATAACCCATGTTCGAGTGGGAGTTGATCATCCGTTGGCGGAGGCGATTCAGGCATATCAAGCCGCGCGAACCGGAAAACTTGCCCAGCAGGCAGACAGTCACCGGGTTTCTACGTCGCCTCGGACCAGACGGCGACGCAGAAAACGCCGCAGGTAGACGGGAAGCCGGACTGTAATGACGCATGGTTGGCTTATGGAGTGAAGGGGATCTTTAGCGAACCTTCAAGATTCCCCACGTTGTTGCGAGTTTAGCCGTTGGTTGTACGGCTGTGGGCGTGTAGGCTTGCAGGATGTTCTCCATGAATAACCCCGCCATCTCCTTTGTCTTATCGTCGTTTCCGGCAATGTGGTACTTGTCGGGCGCGAGGCTCATCATCACGAACAGTCCACTGCCAAATTGAGCTTCCATAATGGCCGGTTTGCCTTGACTCTCAGCAAGGACATCAAAGCCTTTCTGGGTTGCGATGACTTCCCAGACAGTAGGCCAACCCTGATGTCCCCAGCCTTTGAACTCATCTTCCCCCATCTTGTTGGGCGTATTGAAAAGGGGATGATTTGGCTGTACGATTTGGAAGTCAGGGCTATCGGGGTCACTACGGACACAGACGAGGCCATCCGGTAGCCAGTCCACATTCGCTTCGTTTTGATCCGCTTGTGTTGGCTCAATCACAATTCCGCCGCCCTGTACGAAATCCTGGATCACCTGTGCATTTTTGTCCAGATTCTGGTGCAGTGTGGCGTTGTTCGTTGTCATACACCCGATGAAGAACAACTTTTGGTTGCTGAAAGGGAGATCACCTTTTTCGAGATCCGGAGTAAGGTCATCATACGGGATACCAAACTCATCCAGGGTTTGGCGTAGTGCATCGACTTTCGTCCACTGATCTGCGAAATCGACCACAGCGATATCTGCAGCATTTGCAGTGATACTCAAAGCAGCTAAGAACAATAGGGCTACCAACGAACACCGAAGGTTCAACATGAAAAAACTCCTCTCAGATTGCGGACTGTAGATTTTCATGATTTGGGATGTGCACGACTCAGGGGGTTCGTCTGAAGAGATCTTCCAGCCGCTCCAGTGGCTCAAAGCCCAGTATTCTCCTGGCTTTGTCGATCCCAAATTTGCCCTGAGAAAGATAGCTTAGTAGGTTGAACGATTGGAAATTATCGGGCACACATTCGATCTCCAACGCGAGACGGCATGCATGCTGCAGATCTTCCCACACAACTGTAAACGGAGGGAGATCCTGCTTTGTGACGGGTTCAGTCGGTTTGGCTCCCAGCCCATTGAACAGGAAGCAAATGGTCTGGATTCCATACTCACGTGCGTAGATCTTGCAGATTTCCATGCTCAGGAACTTTGTTAGAGCGTAGTATCCGGTTCCTGGCATCAGAGGTGGATCCTGAATGTCGAAATCGTGTGCATATCCCGTGCGAACCAACTGCGGACCTGTGTGGATCACCTTTTTGATCCCATGTTCCGCGGCTGCCTTCATGACATGATAAGCCCCCTTCGTATTGACGTTGAAGCTCTGCACCGGATCACTGCGCACGACAGTAAAGTTCATGATGGCATCCATCCCATGAGCGGCCTGGAAAACTTGCTCGTAGGAGGTCACATCAACTGTCATGATAGGTTTCCCGGAGGGACGAGGCTGCACATCTGTCAGATGTAGATGATAGTAAGGTTCGAGCCCCGGGGTTACATTGGGAGCTACCATGCCGGAAGCCCCAAGTACGAGGATTTTCTTCATGAATTCTTACCCTGGATTGTTCAGCAGGTAACACTTTTGTAAACAGGTACCGAAATCACAGAAGACGGGAAGAGAGGAAGGCGGGAAGAGGGGAATTGGAGCGTTCTCCCGTTTTCTCACTTTCTCGTCTTCATGCCATCGTTGAAGGAATTTGAAAAAACGTTAGCTACTGAACCCTGGATTGCTAAATTCAGCAGCTTACGATTCCTGATCTTCAATACCCAGCGTGGATTGGCAAATCCAAGCTCAGTACTTCACAATTTACGTTCGTAGTCAGGCACGCAACGCAGTGGAGTGCCGTTCAGACGCCACTTCGCTCCGCTTCGTGGCTCACTACAAACCAGAAAATGCGATCTACTGAAGCTGTCGGGAACCCATATGGAAAATGGGAACCACTGCAATTATCAACAGTGAACCTGCTGATAATGTGTCTCGAAGTTGTGCTTGGGAGTGTAACCGATCCGCGCTGCCTGGTCAATGAGGAATTTCGGGTTCGGGATGTCAGCACAGATATGATAGATAGCCCAACGACCAGTCCACCGGATACTCTGGCTATTATCGCGATTCAAGACACACTGAAACGCATGAGCCGCATCCCGGAGATCGAGCCACGTCGGATTTGCGGGTTCCTTCTTAACTTCGTCTTCCAGAACGAGTTCCCCAAGACGTAAACCGGTCACCGTGATCCGATGATCACGTGTGAATTCTCTGGCAGTGAACTCACCCAGATATTTCGCCATTTGATTTATTTGGGATGATGGTAGGGGTTTCCATAGTTCGCTGATATACACATCATCCGGATAGGCATCGAAAACAGTCAATGTTCCTGCGTAAAGGAACTTCTTGATGCCGGCCTGAACTCCCGCCTTAAACAGGACATGCGTACCTCTGGTTGTCAGATCAAGCAAGAACTGTTCACGCTCCAGGCCCATGACGGGAAGATCGTGGGGCAGCTCCGCCGTGTGAATCACAGCATCGACCCCTTGCACGGCATTCGAGCAGATATCCGGATCAAGGATGCTGCCCTGTATGAATTCGACGGATGCTGGCACAGCAACTGGGACACTATCTATGAGCCGTAATTGATGTTCCTTACCGAGTTCCGTTACAATTGCGTTAGCCAGACGACTGGAACCTCCGGTAAGCAGTATCTTCATGGACGTTCTCCCTGGTTGTATGATCTGGTACGAATCGTACGCAATGCAAGTCAGCAGCATCCTCTAAATCTTCCAGCCGTTGCATCAGAAGGCGATAATCTTTCATCGATAGCGAACACGGAGGACAACATCTCTCCTGCATCGACTTCCAGTGCTCCTGTCGGACATACCTGAAAGCAGTATCCGCAGCCAATGCAATTCTCGCGTTTCACCGCTTTTCCTTCCTCGAGGGCGAGGGCGTCATGCCAACACACATCCACGCACATCCCGCACCCGTTACACAATCCCGCGTCCACCGCCGCCTCTCTGTACGCGGCTCCAAGACGTTTGCCGCGCTCGTCGGAGGCGTCTCCAGGCATTTCAAAGAGTTTCAACGCTTCCCCACACAGGGAATCGATATCGGGATACCCCTTCTCGTCCATCCATTTGTCAAGTCCCTTGATC
>JAJRTO010000460.1 GCA_024278235.1 Candidatus Poribacteria bacterium | reverse complement strand
TGTGCGGCGATGTACCTAAAACGTAGGTTGAACTTATCACAGAGTGGTTAACGATGACCGATTTCATGAGTTTCGCAACGGTTCTGGTTTTTCTCGTCGTGGGATGTCTGTTCATCAGTCTTGTTCTCTTTCTATCACGCTTGTTTCATCGTCTCCTTCATGATAAGAAACCCTCCCAAGAGAAGCTCATTACTTATGAGTGTGGCGAGGATCCTGTTGGCGATACGCGGATCAGATTCAACGTGCGCTTCTATATCATTGCCCTGATTTTCCTTATATTTGACGTTGAGATCGTGCTTATGTTTCCGTGGGGAGTTGTATTCCGTAGCTTTGACCCTCGTGGGGTTGCCTTTCTAGAAATGTTGTTCTTTGCCGGTATTCTCCTGGTTGGATTGGCCTACGTATGGGGCAAGGGGGATCTGGAGTGGATCAAGACAGCCAGAAGCCGTGAAGACTTCGATGAATCTCTCGTACAGGTGGGTCTAGAAACAACGTCTAACGTGGAAAGTGACTGATAAGTTGAGCGACAAACAGCCTGAAATGCAAATGGACGAGCATCTTAAGAAGAACGTGCTCTTCACATCTGTGGATACAGTGGTCAACTGGGCACGTGCTTCTTCTCTCTGGCCTATGACATTTGGATTAGCGTGCTGTGCTATTGAGTTCATGGCAACGGGCGCATCGAATTACGATCTGGATCGATTTGGCGCGGGGGTTCCCCGAGCCACCCCCCGTCAGGCGGATCTGATCATCATCTCCGGAACAGTAACCCTCAAGATGGCAACCCGTATTCGGCGTCTCTATGAACAGATGGCCGAGCCTAAATATGTCATATCGATGGGTAGCTGTGCGAATAGCGGCGGCCCCTACTGGCAACACGGTTACTCAGTGCTCAAGGGGATTGACCGGGTGATTCCAGTCGATGTCTATGTTCCCGGCTGTCCACCACGTCCAGAAGCGCTCCTCGAAGGATTGCTAAAGCTACAAGAAAAGATCCAACTCAAGCATTTGAAAAAAGGGAAAGAGGGCTAGGATGACACCTGCTGAGATTCATGAGATTCTGGCGGAACGATTCGGAGAAAGCATCCTTGCGTTCGATAACACCTCAGTAGATCCCTTTATTCTCGTACAACCAGAGGCGATTGCTGAAGTCGCTCCCTTCCTCGCAACGGATGAGAGGCTCCAATTCGATTCACTCATGTGCTTGAGTGGCGTGGAACCTGACGTGAAATCGGATGATCTGTGGGTGGTTTATCATCTGTTCTCCATGACACATCGGCACACACTTGTCCTGAAAGTGTCGACACCGAAGGAAGATCCAAAAGTCCCCACCGTAGAGAAGATATGGCGCACGGCGAACTGGCATGAGCGGGAAGCGTACGATCTGTTTGGCATTATCTTTGAAGGTCACAGTGACCTGAAGCGGATCCTGCTTCCTGATGACTGGGAAGGCCATCCACTTCGCAAGGATTACCAGGAGCCCGAGTTTTACCGGGGCATCCGCGTGCCATATTAGTACCTTTCCAATAATATTCTTGTCCAGTGTGCTTAAAAAACGAGTACTGAATGTTGGGCTGCGGGTTTTTGCTCGTCACTCAGTATTGCCCGAGGTGAGAAGATGTTTCCCGATCCAGATGTGTTGGTGAGCATGAATGAATTTTTCGCTGCTGGTTACTTTGAGGAGCCTGATGCTCCCCCAATACGGCGCTGGGCGCGTGCTGTCAGACGAAGGCTGGAAAATCGCGCCTTAGGTCCCTATCAAGAAACCCTTCTCTATCCCTCCGGTCCGAAACACATCGGACGAGAAAATCGCATCGTCACGCCAGACTATTCCTTCACCTGGATCTACAATGAAGCCGCATTAGTGGAACGCCTCTCCCAAAACGAACCAAATGAGCGTGAAACGTTGGAAGCGTTGCGGGATGCCATGTGTGATCTTCAGGATCAACTCAATCTTATCAAGACACCTCACACGGTCGGTGGAAGGGGATACACACATAGTATTCCCAACTACGGTCGAATTCTCCGCAAAGGGCTTGCACAGCATGCACACCGTATTACGCAGAAGCTGACACTGGCATATCGACGCGAGAACAAGGAGCACATCGATTTCTATCTTGGGCTGCAGGACGTTCTGGCGGGAATCGAGTGTTGGCATCATCGTATCCTGGAACGATTAGGCACATCACCCACAGAAAATTCATCGCAAGAGCGGAAACGCAAGCAGCTCATGACCGCATTGGAACGCGTACCGTTCTGCTCCGCCCGCAGTTTCTTTGAGGCCGTGGTTGCCTATAATTTCATCTACTATCTCGATGACTGTGATAATCTTGGGCGTGTGGATCAGGAACTGTTCCCGTACTATGAACGCGACCTCATCGCGGAACGTATCACCCATGACGAGGCTGTCGAGTTAATACGCAATCTCTGGGAGAACAGTGATAGAAACCACGGATGGAGTGTGGGGATCGGTGGGACGACATCCACTGGAGAAGCGGCCTACAACGAATTGACGACAATTTGTCTGGAGGCCGCCCATAAGATACGTCGTCCGAACCTCCAACTGCATGTTCGCCGTGACATGCCTCAGCACATATGGGATGCCGCTTTTGACGCGATAGCCACGGGGTGTGGAATTCCGGCCTTGTATCATGAGGAAGAATACCTCCGAGCGTTGCGGAACACCCATCTGGGCATACGCGAGAAGGATATCGGTTGGCACAATGGGGGAGGATGCACGGAAACCATGATCCACGGCCTATCGAATGTAGGCTCACTCGATGCTGGTATCAACTTGCCCCTCATCCTTGTGGAGACGTTAGAAAACGCGTTGCCGTCCGCACTCAGCTTCGAGGAATTGATCACAGCGTTCAAGCGGGATATTGCAGAGGTTATCAGGGAGATCGTCTCTGAAGTCAGCGACGATCAGGAAGCCAAAGCCAGACTACGCCCCCAACCTATGCGCAGTCTGTTGATCGATGATTGCATCGACGTTGGCAGGGAGTTCAACGCAGGCGGCGCACGTTATAACTGGAGCGTGGTGAACGTGGCCGGCTTGGCAAATGTCATCGACTCGCTTGCAGCCATACGGGAAGTGGTGTTTGAGAAAGCGGAAAAAACGGGAATGGAACTTCTGGAGGTTCTGCGGAGCGACTACCAGTGCGATCCGACTTTTCAGCTTCGTCTCGCTCGCTGTCCCCGATTCGGCAATAACCAGCCGTTAGCCGACGAGATCGCCCGCGATATTGCCGCGTTTGTCTTCCGGGAGTTCCTGCGCTACGCGCCGTGGCGTGGGGGCAAGTTCCTCGCTTCTTGCCTCATGTTCGTCACCTATGCGGCCGCCGGGACACATGTGAAAGCAACACCCGATGGCCGTCGTGCGGGTGAACCGATTGCCGATTCGGCGGGGCCTCATCAAGGACGCGACAAGAACGGCCCCACGGCCATGTTGAAGAGCGTTGCCGCGATACCGCACCATCTTGCCCCCGGTACTCTGGTGGTCAACGCCCGTTTCACCAGAGAGTTCTTCGCCACACCGGAAGGGCGTGAAAAGATGAAGAAGCTGGTGCAGACGTATTTCGACTTAGGTGGCATGCAACTTCAGATCAATGTGGTGGATCAGGAGACCTTGCAGGATGCGATAGTTCATCCCGAACAGTATCAGGATCTGATCGTGCGTGTGGGTGGCTATTCAGAATACTTTAATCGGCTCTCCCCTGAGCTGAAGCGGACGGTGCTGGAACGCACAGAACATGCTATGGGGTAGCTTGCCCCACGATTCTCAACTCTTACTCATGCAGCTTGCTCTTGACACATCTCTGCGGCTTCTGTGACGCCGAGTGCCGTATAGCATTCCCCAAGTTTGAGGAACAGTTGTTTGCGCTGTGGTTCCATCAGCAGTGCCTGTTCATAGGACTCAAGCGCGTCCTCAGGCCGCTGCATGGCATGACAGAGATCCCCGAGCTGTTCCCAGAAGAGGGAAGATGGTTGTAAGGCAATCGCTGTACGAATGGCGTATTCCGCGAGTTGAGGGCGGCCCTGTTCGTGGAGAGTTGCTGCAAGCCGGGCCAAGCCATCTGCAGAAACAGATGAGTGATGAGCCTTTTCAAACCCACCATGCGTTTGCTGCAACTCATCGCTCCTGACAATTTCCTCCCAGGCAAACCGTACCTGATCCGCCTGCCCCAGTTCTGCAGAAGCCCATGCGAATCCCAGGTTGACATCGAGACTTCCAGGTGCCATTGAAATCACCTGTCCGAATCGCCGTTGCGCCTGCTCAAACTCACCCAGTTCCAGATGTAGATGTGCCAGATTGACAGCCGCGTCCAGGTTGTTAGGAGATATCTCCAGTGCGGTGATATACACCTGCCTGGCGTCCTCAAGACGTCCTAGCCGATAGAACGCTAACCCCAGGTTGTTTCCGGCACCGCTGTGGTCGGGTTGGAGTCTCAGTGCGCCCTGGAAATAGACCAGTGCTTCCTGCGGTTTCTGCATTTGCAGGAACCCTATCCCCAACAGATGATAGATATCGGCATGCTCCACTTCGTGTGTGAGTGATTGCAGCAGCAAGTCAGTGGCCTGCGCCCACTCTCCACGTTCATGATAGAGTTTGGCTAAACCGAGCCACGCTTCCAGTTTCTTCGGAGCAACCTTGATGGCCGCTCGGTATTCTTGAATGGATTCCGTCAGGCGATGGAGTTTCTCGAGGTTCATTGCCAGGAAATGATGGGCCGCATAATGGATGGTGCTCAATTCCATCGGGAAATAAGTACGCTGCATGGGATGATCGCACACATATTGCAAGTGCTGAACAGCTTCTTCCGGTCTGTCAAGATAGTGATAGCATTCCCCTAAAGAGAGAGAGACCAGAGTGAGTTCGCTGTCTTCCTGTTTCGCTTCATTAAATATCGCCAACGCCGTTTCATAATCTCCCAGTTGCATATAAGAACGTCCCAGAAACAACAGTGCATAACGATACATATAGGGGTTTTCATCTTTGCAGGGAGATTCATATATAATGCGGCGATATTCTGCAATGGCGGCATCCGGATGGCCTGCTGTGTGATAGGTGAGCGCAATGTGGGAGCGGGTCACATAATCTTCCGGATGATCCTCCAACCAGCGTTCCATGATCTGGAGGTATTTTTGCTTCTTGTGGTAGATCGTTTCTGGATCCGTGTATCCGGTATGAGTGATGACCACATCGGTCTGAGCTATTTTGGCGATGCCAAGTTGTATGAGGGAAGGGGTCACCTGTTCATGGACGGGCATCGTGAATTCAATGCCGGGGAGGTTCGGGAACATACGCACTTGAGCACAGGTCGCATCATCCGCCCCCACGTTCTCCAGCACGAATGTAAAGGAGCGATCTTTGGGCTGATGCATCAACTGCCGGACAGATCGGTGATATTTCGGTTCGAGACGATCATCCGCATCCAACCAGAGAATCCAGTCACCCGTGGCATGCCGGATCGATTCGTTCCTCGCTGCTGAGAAATCATCGACCCACTCAAAGTGGAACACCCTGGCACCGAATTGTTCTGCAATTGCAACGGTCCGATCCGTCGATCCGGTGTCTACAATGATCAACTCGTCGGGAAGCCCCCGGATATTCTCCAGACAGTCGGGCAGCGTTTCTTCTTCATTTCGCACAATCATGCAGATACTGAGCCGGGCCGCTTTGGCCTTCACGTCAGCCCTGTTGTCTCTATCGATATGCTGTTGGGACTGTTTGGTGGTCGAGGATCTTCGATGCTTTTTCTTTTTTGACCTTTTCTTTCGAGCCATTGTGTTTCGCCTTCCATTGTCGTGAGGAAAAGTAGTTCAAGATACTGCTTCCAGAGCAGAAATCCCCTGCCCCTCTACCAGATCTTCCTGTTTGGCGTACCGCAGCAGGTGTACTGTGAAGGTGCTGCCTTCTCCCGGCTTGCTCTGCAGATCGATCCTGCCTCCGTGGAGTTCCACCAGTTGTTTGCACAACGCGAGTCCGAGGCCGGTTCCCTGCTGATTTCGTGTACGAGAGCTGTCTACCTGCTGAAACATCTCAAAAATGCGCTCTTGTTCCTCAGGTGCAATGCCGATCCCCGTATCCTTTACCCGGATGATCACCTGATGATCTGTTGCGTAAGCGTTCACATCGACGCATCCCAGCTCTGGAGTAAATTTGACGGCATTATGAACAAGATTATACAGAATCTGCCGCAGCCGGGTTGGATCCGCATGCAGCGGTGGCAGGTCTTCCTGGATCGAACACCGAAGCGTTATTTGCTTATGCCGCGCTTGCTCATCCAACATGAGTGTGATTTCGTGCAACACCTCCCCCAGATCGATCGGTGCCCACCTGAGTGTGAGTTTCCCTAATTCCAGGCGCGAGAGATCCAGTACATTGTTGATCAGGGCCAGCAGATACTCCCCCCCCTTGCGAATATTTTCAACGTAGCGCAACTGTTTGGGATTGAGCCCACCCTGGGTTTGAGAGTCCAATGCCTCTGCAAAACCGATGATCGCGTTGAGAGGTGTGCGAAACTCATGGGACATCAGTGACAGGAACTCACTCTTGGCCCGATTCAGTACTTCGAGCGATTCTTTCTCTGAAGTCAGAACCTGATGCTTCTCAACCAGATGTCGATGCCGTCGATGAAAATAGTGGATCAGCCCCAAACAACAGAGAATAAACCCACCGCCGAGTATCCAGAAAGCGACTCGAACCGAAGAAGCGGTCCCTTCAAGGAGCGAGTGAATCAACCAGAGGTCAAACCCGCCCAGGATACTTACCAGGGCCATCATGCTGGCATAAAGGCCCCGATGAGTTTTTTTCGGATGGTTATGCATCGGTGGCTCCTGCCAGGTGAATCGGTTCACATGTATCGGCTGTGGGGAGAGTAAAATGAAAATGAGCTCCTTCATCCCCATCAACCCAGATCCGACCTCCATGCGTTTCTACGACCATTTTGCAGAAGGTTAATCCCAATCCCTGTCCTCCTCTGTGTTCTTTGCACTGTGTTTTTGCTCGATAATACCTGTCGAACACCAACTCGCGTTCCTCAGGTGGAATCCCAGGGCCGTTATCAACCACATTTACCTGGGCATATTCCGAGTGATCCTGAGTAGAGATCCGAATGTCACTATCCGGAGGTGTGTATTTCAGAACGTTACTCAATAGATTCACAAGAACGCGATGGATCATGGATGGATCTGCGGTGACCAATGGAAGCGATGGTTCCAGAGAGCATAAGATATGCCGCTGGGCATTTTGAGGGTTCTTGCGGAGATGGCTGATTTCGATACGTATCAACGCGTTGAGATCTACGGCTGTCTTCTGCAAGGGCAAACAGCCATCCTCTAAACGGTCGATGTCGAGCAGATCTCCTGTCAGCCGATTGAGCCGATCAGTACTCAATGACATCCATTTGAGTAATTGTGCTTGCTGTCGATCCTTTTCCCGTCTTAGCGCAAGATGAACGGCCATATCAAGTTCAGAAATCGGTGTGCTCATGTCATGCAGGATGAGATGCCTCAGTTGATGGGACATCTGGGATGCTTCCTGAAGTCTTTCATTCTGTTTGTTCAGCGACTGATAGAGCCTGTGCTTCTGAAGCAATGACTGAACGCGCGCAAGCAGTTCACGCTTTACAACGGGCTTCTCGATGAAATCATCTGCACCTGCTTCGATGGACTGCACACGGTTTTCAACTTCATCTTCTAACGCTGTGATCATGACCACGGGTGTGGCTTCGTTTCCGGGTATGTTACGCAGGCGTCGACACACCTCATGTCCGTCCATACCAGGCATCATCACATCCAAAAGGATAAGATCCGGTTTATCTTCTTCAAGTTTCTGCAATGCCATTGGCCCATCTTCTGCCAGGCAGACATCGTAACCTTCCGGAACCAGATGGGCTTCCATGAGTTCTAGATTGACCTCCTGGTCATCAACGACCAGGATCTTCGGTCTGCTGCTGATTGTTTGATTTTCTGGCATCCGATTTCCCCCGTAGTTCCTCAAGTATCTGCTTCACATCCGCCGCATCGGGATGATGTTGAAGATAATCTTGAAGGATCTGAACCGCTTGTTCTGCTTCACCAATCTGTTCGGACATGAGAGCATAATTGATGGTGAGATCCAGGTTTTCAGGATCTCGTTCCAATCCCTGTCGCAAGTGTTGAACTGCGGTCTCGTAATCCTGCTGATTCCAGGCGATGACTGCCAGGTTATTCCAGGGCTCGCCCCATTGTGGAGCCATTTGACCGGCTCTCAGGAATTGCTGCGCTGCTTCTTCCATCCTGTCTTCCGCGACCAATTGCTTTGCCCGTTCGTTCACCTGGTTGGCATCGTCCATAGTGGATGGACGGGTCATTTGCGAAGCACCCAACCGCTCCAGAATGGTTTGCGCTGTTTTTTCCCAACTCAGGATGCTCCGGAGATGTGTCGCTGCATAGGCTCCTTTCTTGGCAGCTTCTTTCGGATGCGTGGCAACATGTCTTAGCTGCTCGACCAGATCCTCAACACTTGGCTGGAGTACCCAGGGCCGTTTGACAGTCGCCTGTTCCATCTTCAACCAGGCACGCTCCGTCTCAATCCAGTAGACACCTTTATCTGATGCAAAATCATCACATGCCCCACCCCGGGAGAGAATCACGGGAAGCCCTGATGCCAGTGCTTCTGCGACCGGGAGACCAAACCCTTCACCACGATAGGGATGTACCAGGCAATCGCTCGCCGTGTATAGCTGCGCAAGCTCCATATCACTCAGGACTTCAGTCAGATGGATGATCTCCGGTGCTTTCGGATCCGCCTGAATCTCACGGATACGGGTTTCTGCCGTCTGGCCTTTGTAGAAGCTGTCGTGACCAATATCTTTGATGATAAGGGATACATCATCCTGGTGCGTAAAGGTTTGCGTGTAGGCATCGAGCAGCACGTCCATCCCTTTACGCCAGATCGTGCCACCGACAAAGAGAAAGATCATCCCTTTCTGTGTCAGTTCACGTACTCGCGGCCACGGTGGCTGTTCAGGACGGAACTGCTGCAAATCCACAGCGAGTGGAATCACTGCGATCTTTTCGGGTGGTACGCCATCTTCAATATAGCAGTTCCGATTGTAATGGCTGTAGACCCATATCTCGTCGACTTCATGCTGCAAATGAGGCAGCCATTCTTCAGGCATACTACCGTATTCCCAGGGCTGCATCAGAATCCATTTTCCGCGTGGAGGACGATGGAAGTTCGGGGGCCATTGATGACGGATGTGCACATCGGGTGGGCCACTCAGTAGTTTGTTGAAGCGTTCTTCAATCAGCTCAAAGCGGGGATCGACCTCTGTGCCAAATTGGTGTTTTTCTGAGGGAATCAGACTGAGTTCACAAGCCTCTTCCCGGGCGAGCGCGATGGCAATTTCGCGGTTGACCCGTGCCAGGCTTGCATGCACAAATTGAGGTCCCTCCCAGATGACACGCATTGCGTCCTGAGATTCGGGATGCCCGGTCTGTGATCCGTGATGCGTGATGTGCGATACGCTACTTGAGGATGGGGATTCACGACTCGGTTGAGGCACCATTCGCGATGCCTGAGATTCAGAGAGAGCCCCAATTCGTTCTGCGATGCGCCTGGCCGTTACCCTCCAATTGTAGTTTGCGAGTATGTCCTCGCGGGCTCGTTGTCCCTTTGCCTCGGCCGCCTCCCGTTGTTCGAATACCGTCCGCATCACCTCGCGCAGGTGCTCGATAGAAGGATTTGCCCAGCGATGGCCTCGGAATGTGGGAAGTTCCTCCCAGGCCGGTTCGGGAACAGCCACAAGTTCATAATCCAGCAGATAAGCGTTGCTATCGTCCATGAACTCGGTATGTCCACTCCAGCGGGTGGCGATAGTGGGCAGTCCACAGAGCATCGCCTCCATATAAGGTCGGCCCCATCCCTCGCCACGGGTGGGCATCACATAGGCATCGGCGGCTCGATAGAGGCGCGGCATCTGCTCCGGGCTGAGGATTTCGTTGTAAATGTAATAGGGAGCACATTGATTGGGATTCAACTTCAATACCTGTTGGATATATTGACGTAGTCTCTGCTGAAGCTGTCTCAGGAGTTCTCCCGTACTATCCCCGCTGAAGTAGGTCTTGAGGATGAGCAGCGTGCCTTCATCAGGCTTGAACTCGCGGAAGTAGGCATTCAAGAGTACGTCCCAACCTTTGCGGCGTGACCAGTCGAACACTGAAAGAAATGTGTACTCGCGTTCAGGCCCGATCTTGAGTGGCTCCGCAGGTTCTTCATAAAGCTCCGTGCGAATGGTTCCCGGGATCTTGCAGAGCTTTTCCGGGGAGATTCCTGCATTCGCAAAGGTTTCCATGTTGAATTGAGTCGGCACCCAGATCTCATCCATTCGGTCGCATGCAGCAACCCAATCCTCTGGCAAACGATCCGTTTCAAACATGGTTCGACTGATCGTATACGCCGCATCCGGATTGGGACGACACAACGTGGGGAAGATATGGTAGATCTCAATGGCTCGATCAGGGCATGGAACGTCCATCAAGCGATGAATGACTGACAATGTCTCTGCATCCAACTCCGTTTCATGGTCGCTCCACTTCATCGGACTCAACCTGAGACGGATGTCGGTGTGTTTGTCCAGTGCCAACGTGAAGTTACGGGCTTCATCCGCATATCCTGATGGATCAAAGATGGGCGCGTGCCAAATGACCGGAGGATGGGTAACAGGCTTTACAGACTGAGTTGTGGGCGATGTCTGTTGTTCTGCGGGATCGATCTCCCGCAGACGGTCTATCATTTTCTCCGCCGCGTGGTGCATCGTCCAGTTGGCGAGAACGTCCTGTCGCGCTTTTTCTCCTTTTCGTCTCGCTTCCTCCCGGTGGTCATAGACATGGCGCATCCATCTGGCTGTTTCATCCACGGAGGGTTGCGCCCATTGATGCCCGGCGTAGAACGGCCTCTTTTGGATCTGTTCCTCATCGACATCGACCAGTCCATCGATGTCGATGAGATAAGCGTTCTCATCGTCCATGAACTCCATGTTTCCGCTCCAGCGTGTGCCGATCACAGGGAGTCCCATGGTCATTGCTTCCATGTAAGGCATCCCCCAACCTTCGCCACGAGTCGGCAGAACAAAGGCGTCACAGGCAGCATAGAGTCCGGGCATCTCATCCGTTGACAGAAATTGCTTCAAAGTGATGATGGACGGAATATCCTTCGTGTCGTAACCGAGTGAACGGACGAAATGCCTGATTCTGTCGTCGATATCCTCATCATCATTGTCATAGGCTCGGATGACCAAAGAGACATCGTCTTCAGCCTTGAATGCCTGTAGATACGCCGTGAGCAGTACATCCCAACCCTTTCGTTTGCTCCACTCGAACACAGACAGGAAGTTGAAGCCACGCTTGTCTGAGATCTCCAGAGGCGTTGTGTTCTCCGGATTGAATCGTCTCGGGTCGATACCAAACGGGATGACCTTGATCTTCTCTCTATCAACGCCGCTGGCACTAAAGGTTTCCAGGTTGAAGTGCGTGGGAACCCAGATCTCATCCATGCTGTTGCATGCATCCACCCACATCTCCGGGATACGATCCGTCTCAAACATCGTGCTGCCGATGTAGAACTTGTGCCCCAGATTCTTCCAGCGACAATGTCCATAGAAGTTCGTGCCATCATCGAAAGTCGGGATATGGTGACAGATATAGACGCCATTCTCTACGCTGTTCCTGGTCAATGTTTCCAGCGCATCCCGGGTGTCTGATGATAAAGGCACATCATCCCCCAGCGATAGTGACTTGGCCTGAATTTCCACGCCAGATTCCGAGAGGGCAAGCAATGCATTCCTGGCAACTTCCGCATATCCCGTTGGCGCGAAAATAGATGATTCCCAGACGATTGAGCAGCTATCTCGTTCTCCGCTTGCCTCCCTCGGCTTTCCTTCAGCCTCCGGCTCTCTTTCTATCCACTTCTGCTGACCGCTTTCTGTCCGTTGCCTATGGCTCTCTGCGCTCCAACCTTCCACGCTTCTTGATTCAGAATCGAAGCTCAATACTTCCTCGATTTGGGACACCGAATGCTCGATGTCGAACTTCTGTGTGACAAGTTCGTGACTGTTTTTGGAGATCCTCTGGCACAAATTGGAATCCCCACAGAGACGCCTCATCACTCCCGCAAGGTCAGTGGCATTTCCCTGCTGGAACAGCAAACCTGTGTGACCATGTGTTATGGTCTCAGCAGGCCCACCTGAATTCGATGCAATCACAGGTAGACCAGCGTTCATCGCCTCTATCATCACGATGCCAAAAGGTTCCTCGCGCATCGTCGGGAGTACGAAGGCATCATATTCCGCATACTTCTCCAGCAGTTCCTGACGAGGCAGCGCACCATGAAAGACAACGGGGAGGTTGTTCGCCTGCACTATTTGACGCAGTTGAGTTTCATATTCCTTGTCACCGTCGCCAAAAATATCCAGCGTGAGTTCGGGATGGACCCTCCGGATCTGCCTGAGTGCATCGAGCAATACGTGGATACCTTTACCGTCGCGTACCTGACCTGTATAAAGCAGTCTCCGTACCTGACGTCGAACGATCGGTTGAGTTGCCACATCCACGCCATGATAGATCATCGACACGTTCTGGTATCCAGCCGCTGTGAACTTCTTCTGTACGGTCTGACTCATCGCAATGATCTGACAACGAGCATTGGATAGGAACTTATGAGCAGATGTCCTCTGCCACTCAGGAAGACCATGTTGGGGCAGCAGGTGATAGTCCATCGCATGGAAAACGTAGGGTACACCTGTATCCAACACGGCTTGCATGACAGACTGCATCGACAAGCCGTGGAAATTCCACAGGTATATCCTGTCCGGTTGGAGTTCTTCTGCATATGCCTTGACCAGATATTCGTTGTAGGCACTGAGGAGCGAGTCGACGGTGTAGAGTTGATCCGGTTTGCCATAGCTATGATCGAATTTCCTCACCACAGGATATCCATCGTTCAACCAGCTTGCAGCCTCTGCAGTATCAGACATCGGTCTATCCAGGCCAAACATACTTGTAAGCACAAGTGTCCTGTGTCCACGCTGGCACAGCCGATCTGTGATCTCCTTACATGCGAGTTCATATCCGCCAACGAAATGGGGCGGGAAGAGATTCGAGATCACCAGGACTTTCATAGGACTCGGCTCAGTTCGGATTTTTGATGCTCCACTCTTGATCCCCGATCGCGCCTTCTTGAACTCGCCTGCCACTCCCTGTCTGCCGCTTCTTGCCTTTTGCCCACTGCTTATCGCCAGTTCTCTGCCTACCGTTTTCTGGTCTTCTGGTTTTCTGACTTTCTGGGTTTCCACCCTCTGCCTACAGCCCTCCGCCTTCTGCAACGGGTGTACGTCCTCTCGCTTCACCAACTGTATCGCATCGTTTTGGCACATTTCAAAGCAGCATAGACATTTGATGCAGTCATCCCAATCGACGATGAAATCCTTGATTGCATCCATGGGGCATGCCCGAACGCACCGGCCACACTGGACACATTTATCCTGATCGATCTGTGGGACGATGGATCCGTAGATTTCGATAAATGACTCCTGTGATTGGAGGAGTGGGGCTCTGAAGGTCTCGGCATGAATATCTCCTATGTTGTCCCCCAAAACACTGATATGCATTTGTCCCTGCTTGAATCTCCGCTGTATGGCTTCCACGAGAGGCGGGCTTTGCGTTGGTTCCAGGCCCACCAGACGGCATGTCGCCAGATCAACGATGAGGCTATCACCTCCGGCAATAATGCAGTTTCCGCGTCGCGGCTGCCCGGCCGTTGGGCCATTTCCATCCATCCCTACCACACCGTCCATGATGACCAGCCTGACTTTCGAGCGGATGGAATCGTGGATGTCATTCAAAAGCTCGGCAAATTCCTGCGGGGAGGGAGCCAGTTTGTGATATTCCGCCTTACGCAATCCCGGCACAACGCCATAGAGATTCTTCATGGCCCCGGTGTAGTACGTAAAAGCGTGGGTTTTCGCCTTAGGCAGAGAAATAATGACGTCCGCATCGACTACGGCTTTGCTGATAGTAAGTTCCTTGAGCTGTTTCCCCTGAATGGCGATATTCACCGATCCACTCTGAGAGAAGTCCACCAATTCAGCACCTTCTGTCTCGCAGACTTCAGCCACGCCGGTGATCTGATGGAGGCGTTGCATCTGTTTGTAGGATGGCAGCTCTGCTCCACCTGGGCTATCGCCAACGAGAGGGATCCCTCCGGCACGCTGTACCATACGGACGACCGCTCTGATCACTTCTGGATGTGTTGTGGCGGCTTGCTCAGGTGAGTAGCTACCGATGAGATTTGGCTTGATGAGAACCTTGTCGCCACGCTTCACAAAGGCTTCGATCCCGCCGAGTTCAGCCAGCACTCTTTCCACGGCATCTTCCACATCTGCATAATCGGTACATTTGGCGAGGGCAACGATATGGTTCTTATCCCTGACGCTGAGTTGCCTGTAAGCCATTTCGCATAATTCCCTGATATCGTCTGTGCTCAGAGCTTCATTCCGCATGAGTGGCTTCGTGCCATAGTCAGGGGATTGGTGCAGTTCACCCGAAAGGAATCCGCGTTCCCTTGCCCACTGATCCACCTTTGTACCTGGATAAGAGGTGATGGGAGTGAACTGGACAAAAGGTGTGTCCAGTTTTCTGGCAAACTCAAGCGTCTTGAGAAAATCTTCGCGCGTTTCGCCAGGCAAACCAACGATATAGAACACAAAAGCATCGATGCCCAGCTCCTTGCACTTCTTGACAACGGACTGGAGTTTTTCCTGTGGGATAATCTTGCGGTGTACCAGTGACATTGCTTTCTCTGAAAGCGATTCAACTGCAAAGTTGATCCCGACACAACCTGCCTGTGCCATCCGGGTCAGCAATGCATCGTTGAGCAGATCGGCCCGCGTTTCACAGCGCCATTGAACATCACCGGCTGTCTCTTCGATAAGCAGATCGCACAATCGCATGGTTGCTTTTCGATCAAGCGTGAAGGTCGGATCCCGGAACAGGAAAAATTCTACCCCCAACGTTTCTCTGAAGTGGCGCATCTCATGGACAATGCTCTCAGCAGACCGCGCTCGAAACTTCGTTCCCTGTGCAACCGGATACGGACAATAATCGCAGTCGAATGGACAGCCCACACTCCCCTGGATGGGGAGGTACCGTTTGTTGGCAGAAAGTGCCCCAAGGTTATATGAAGGGAAAAGATCCCATGCCGGTAATGGTAGAGATTCCAGATCTTCGTCCAGGATGCTTTTGCCAACCGCAGGCCCGAAACGCTCTGGTTTCACCTGAGTTTTCGCTTCGATCTCCTGGGCGAACGTTTCATCAAATTCGAGTGTTGGCGCTGAGGTCCGCATCAGGATCTCAGCGGGCGCCAGCGATTCGATGAGGCGCAACGTATGCTGCGGATCCAATCGCGATCCAACCGCGTCGATCACATAGAGGTTGACCCCTTCCTCTCGCTTCTTACCGGCAAGATATGCCATATCCACCGGTGGAGCGACGTCTCCAAACTCCCCCTTGAAAACTTGTCCAAAACCACCCATCGTATCTTTCCCCGATGTGACACCTGGTGGGCTTGGTGGATTCAAAATGATGGTCACCGGCTCCTGACGGCTTTCGTTTCGCTGATAGGTGTTCCACATTTCTGTCACCATTTCACCTTCTTTCCCAAATCGTTTTCCCATTTCTGTCTTGATGTC
>JAJRTO010000459.1 GCA_024278235.1 Candidatus Poribacteria bacterium | reverse complement strand
TTCGATGCGCGTGCGACGGATGGGAGTGAGGATGGACGTTACACGCTGGAGGTGACTCCCGTTGACCTTGCAGGGAATGTGGCCAGTGTCTCGAATATCCGATTCGCCTATATCACCAAACTCCCGGAAGTCGCTCAGTTGAGCATTGCTGAGAACGGTTTTGTCAATCAGCTCATCCGGATCGAAGCACAACTGGCGGAGTTCACCGGGCAGGGAATCGACTTTGATACCAGCAGTATCCGCTTACTGGATCCGGAAGGCAATGAGATCGCTGGTAGTCTTTCCGATGACAACATCTCAGCCCTGATCTACACACCTATTTCCGCCCTGCCTACGGATGGCTCTGTGGATGGAGTGTATACGGCCGAAATAACAACGGTGAGCAAGATCGGTGCAAGCAACACACAGATCGTTCCGTTTACTTATGATACGCTGGCCCCCACTCTTGTCACAGTGACACCGGCCAATGGATCACAGGTACAGGTTGCCACACCGGAGATTACGATTCAGGTTACTGATACGGGAAGTGGTCTCGATTTTGTGGCCTCTGGCGTTCAGCTTCATGGCCCCGGTGGAGCCGTGGAGATCCAGACCAGCACCAACGGTGTGGACAGAATCTCTCTGAAACCTGTGCCACTATCCCAGTCCGGCAAGTACACGCTACAGATCACCCTCGTAGATCGCGCTGGGAACCGCAGCATCCCACTTGAGTCCTCCTTCAGCTACGAACTCGTTCCGCCACGTGTGACTGCTATAGTGCCAGCCGACCGCTCCGCAGTGAACAGTCTTGGCGAAATTCGCGCTACTTTACAGGACAACAGTGGTAAGGGGATCGATTTTGCATCCACGGGTCTCAATTTCCATCTGCTCAACCCGGTGAGTGGCGAAGTGGAAGGGCAGATCACATCTGAGGGAGATCAGATCGTCTTTACGTTGCTGAACACACTTACCTCCGATGGAACGGACGATGGTACTTATGTGGTACGGGTGCAGCCAGTGGACAACCTCGGGAACGTGGGAATCTAACGCCAGTTCAGTTTCGTGTATGACACAGAAACACCTGAAATCCTCACATTGACTCATATCGACTTCACACAGAGCATGTCACTTGTGAACGGTCAGATCCGGCGTATCGAAGCTCAGGTGCAGGATGCGACCTCTGAGATCGATTTCTCGGCCTCAAGTATTGGCCTTTACAATGCTGCCGGGGATCTGATCGCTGGTAGTCAGTCAGATAACGACCTGGACAGGATCTGGTGGGAGTTGAACACTTCGATTCCACGTGGTGGCAGTGCTGACGGAGAGTACACGATTGCTTTGCAGGTTGCGGATAAAGCAGGCAACGTTTCGGACAAGAGCTACGTGTTGCTCTATGACACGCAGGTCCCCACCATTGTTGAAAGCAACCCTGCAGATGGAGCGCTCATCGATCAACCCATCGACAATCTCCATGTACAGTTAAGTGATGCACTAAGTGGCGTGGATCTGTTGAACAGCGGGTTGCGGCTTATCGGCCCCAAAGGTGTCATTGGCACCAATCAAGGGGATGATGGCGTGGATACGCTCACGCTGGCCTTCAATCCACTCAAAGCCGATGGAAGCGACGATGGCACCTATCGCCTGGAGATCACTCCCGCCGATCAGGCTGGCAATGTGCTACAAAGCCCTGTGGTCTATGAATTCTTCTACGTCACCCAGGCCCCCGAACTGGTCAGCACGGAGCCGGAGCGTCTGAGTTACGCAACATCGCTCAATCAGGTCATGGCTTCCTTACAGGATCACAGTGGCCAGGGCATCGATCTGGATCAATCCACGATTCGATTGCTCAGCTCCGATGGCACAGAGATAGCCGGTCGTCAGACAGATGATGAGGTCGGAACACTTACCTGGATACTCGACCAGCCGTTTCCCACAAACGGATCGAAGGACGGGGAATACACCATTGTGGTGAAAGCCGTTGACAAGGCCGGTGCAGCCGCAGAATACACGGTTCCTTTCTTTGTCGACACGATGATCCCGGAGGTCGTCTCCATCGATCCCGAACCCCTCGCGGAACTGGCAGAGTCCATTCGTGAAATCACCATCGTGTTGAATGATTTCAACGAACAGACAGGTGCGAAAGGGAGCGGGGTTGACTTCGGAAACACACAGGTAGTGATGGTGACACCGAGTAAGACGCCCGTTCAAGGAAATCTCCAGTCGAACGGTGTCGATACGCTTGTGTTCCGTTTCCCATTCATCCTGACCACCGGGAATTATCTCATTCAGATCACGCCTGCAGATCGAGCGGGCAACGTCTCCAAAAAAGCCACCACATCCTGGTTTAGTCTGAACGTAAATCCTCCTGTCGTGCTCAATGTCCAGATCAGTAAGGCCACCGGTGACTATACGAACTCACTGACTGAAGTGCGGGCCACACTCAAGGATCGAGGTAAGGCCGGGCTTAATCTGACGACCTCGGGCTCCACGATCAAAGTTGCCGGTCTCGCTGGAGAGATCGATGGTGATCAGAGGGCCCAGGGCGACACCATTATCTGGACGCCCGTCGTTCCTCTGGCAACGGATGGAACACAGGATGGCACCTACACCATTACGGTCACTCCGGTGGACAACGCGAGACGAATAGGGCAGCCCCGGATCCAGACAATCATCTATGACACTCAGCCACCCGAGGTCGTGAGCCTTCATCCCGGAGACATCACCCGTGCTGTCAGCCATGTGGGTCCTCAGATCATCCGCCTTGAAGCGACCATCCAGGATGAGGGGCCTTCCGGCTTTGAGATTGAGGAACAGGATATCCGCCTGGTATACGGTGAGAACATTGTTGCGGGCACTCGCTCGGATGACGGCATGAATCGGGTGATCTGGAGCTTACAGACGCCACTTCCTGCTGATGGGAGTGCTGATGGAGAGTACGAATTTCAAGTGGAACTGCGCGACCGGGCAGGAAATGCGCAGTTGTTCACTCAGACGTTGATTTACGATACGCTGTCACCGGAACTCGTCAGCACGGAACCTGAAGATGGTGCGGTGATCAGCGGAGACATCAACTGGGTGAACGTGAAGCTCTCCGATCAGAGTCCGGGACAGATCGATTTCGATGCCTCGCAGGTATCTTTGCTCAACCCGACGGGACAGCCCATTTCCGGTACGATGACCAACAATGGCCTCGACAGGATCACCCTCCACTTCGACGGATTGGAAGATGACGGCACCTACACGATTCGTGTGACTGCCATCGACCGGGCCGGCAATGGTGGATCTCGCCCGCTTTCAGCAGAGTTTTTCTACTCCACGAGCGTTCCGGTGGTATTGAAGACAGATCCGGTCACGCTACCTGCGGAGGTCGCTTACACTCATGATGCGATCAGTGCAGTAACGGTAACACTCGGCGAGACGAACAGCGGCGGTATCGATTTCTCGCCGATCGGTTCCACCATTCGACTGCTGGACCCCAAAGGGAATCTGGTTCCCGGTAGTCAGTCTGACAATGGCGTCGATCAGATCACATGGAACCTCTCCAAAGATCTGGCAACAGATGGCTCCGATGATGGTGTTTATACGATCACTGTCGTACCAGCAAATGCAGCCGGTCGTCACGGCGATGAGGAACGTTTCACGTTTACTTATGACACGGTCCCCCCTGAAGTCGATAGCGAATCGCTGCAACTCCGTATGGTAGAGACGGGTGCTCTGAACTCACTCCACGAGATTCAAGTACTCATCACCGATCCGCAGCCGGGTTCTGGTCTCGACTGGGAGAACCTCGATGAAACGTGGATTCAGTTGCTTGATCCGCAGGGCAAACCGCTGCCGAGTCGAGTGGTAAGCGACAAAACACAAACGCTGACGTTGCGGCTGGAAGCTCCACTGGCGAGTGACGGTTCCCAGGATGGTGAGTACATCGTTTCGATCACCCCAGTGGACAAGGCGGGTAACATCACAGAGGCTGTGGAGTATTCTTTTGCGTATGATACCGAACCGCCTCAGATCGATCCTGCGAGTCTACTGATTGATGGAAGATCGATCCATACGGATGCGGAGGCCGATGATTTTCCGACAGCCACTAACAGCGAGAACGGTGTGTTCATCGAAGCGAAGCTCGCAGATACTGGTCTGGGAGTCGATCTCGCTCTGTCTCGCATCGATGTCATCGGGCCAAAGGGTGAGCCTGTCAATGGTACTCTCCAGCAGAATGGCATTGATACGATCCAATTCCGATCGGGGGTGCTGGCACAGCAAGGGATCTATCGCATGACGATCACTGCCACAGGATTGGATAAGGCAGATCTAGGCATTCGACCGACCTCATCGCTGACGACGAGCTTCCTTCTGGAACTGGGTAAACCGGTTGCTCAACTTACAGAAAGTGGCACGAAAACCAGTTATGAGGACGAAGAGGTCACGCTCCGTGGCACTGCACAAGATCCACCCGGGCTGGAGGGTGTTCCGGTCTCAGGTGTCGCACTCGTCGAGATTGGAGCGACCGGTCCCGACGGGACGACTCAATGGATTCCAGCCGTGGATGACAGCGAAACGGATCAAGATCCCTGGTCGAAATGGTATCTCGACTTTCTTCCCAGTGCCTCGGGAGAATACGATCTGGATGTGCGTGTTACGGATAATGCGGGGAACTCAGAGGTGTTCAAGGGTGTGACACTCGATTTCTCTGTGTCTCTCACTTTCCGTGGAGGTGTTTATGTATGGCCCAATCCTGTGAATCGCGGACTTGGGGAAACGGCGCACATCTCCTATGACGTGAATATCGCCCAGGGACAAAAGGTGGATCTGACCCTCTTCATCTATACCGTGGCAGGGGATATCGTCTACGAGAAGCCCTATCCAAACCGAGGGCCAGGGCGGGATGATCAGACGATCAGTTGGGACCTGACCAACGCCGCATCTGGCGATAAGGTGGCCAGTGGAATCTACGTCTTCCGGCTGGAAGCAGACAATGGAATCAACATCGCCAATCGTGTTGGACGGATTCTTGTGGTGAGATAAGTTAGTCGATAGTCGGCAGGCGCTTCTGATAACAACGATGGACTCATGACTGTCGACTCTTGACTCATGACTGGAGTAACGATATGCATTTCACGCATCATGTTTCACGTTTTACGTTTTACGCATCACATATCATGCTTATAGCCATGCTATTATGCACCACAGTGATAAGCGACGCCGATATCAACGACAAGGCAGGAACTTATGGTGCAACCTTCCTAAAAATGGATGCAGGTAGTCGTCCTGTGGGTATGGGTGGAGCGTTTGTTGGACTCGCCAATGATGTGAATACGCTCTTCTGGAATCCTGCTGGGCTGACATCCGTAGAACATCGCGAACTGACGGCCATGCAGAATTTTTCCTTTGCCGACGTGAACAGCGAGTCTGTGGGATATGCTCAGAGGCTTGGGGATGACAGTGCGTGGGGTGCGAGCTTTCTCGGAACGTTCGCAGAGATCGAGCGGCGGGCAGGTCCCACCAAAGATCCGGATACGACCTTTACCGCGGGTGGATTCGCCGTTGGGGTTGCCTATGGCAAGCAGCTCATGTCCAACCTGGCTGTTGGTGGACAAGCCAAGCTGGTAACTCAACAACTCGACATCGAGGATACGACGGGAGCCGGTGTGGACGCAGGCGTTCTGTTGTCACTCCTCAATCAGCAATTGAGTGTCGGCGCAAGCATACAGAATCTTGGTATTCTGAATTTCAACCAGGAGGAAGGCGATGATTCTTCCAACATCCTACCGATGATGGTCCGAGCCGGGGCAGCCTATTACCTCAAAGAAGGGAACCTGATCCTTGTCGGCGATGTCAATGTACCGATAGATGCAGCACCGACAATGCATGCTGGGGTGGAGGCGTGGTTCTTCGACCGTGTCTTTGCCGTTCGCGCCGGTTACAGCGAAGAACTGACAGCCTTTGGCAAGAGCGTGAATCCTGAACGTGGTCTTTCTGTGGGACTGGGACTGAAAGCCTGGGGTACCAAACCGCTTGAGAATGTCAACTTTCAATTTGACTACGCTTTCACACCCAACCGTGATGTGGGGGATGTCCACCGGATTGCATTCATCAGCCGGTTCTGAGATTCTTGGTTCGATCACATAGATCGGTGGCAACTGTTTCAGAAGCCCGTTTTCTTCAAGAAAACGGGCTTCTCAATTTGGTCAGGGAAAGGAGTCGGGGATGTCTTCTGACAACCAGGTAGCCATCATCACGGGTGGTGGCGCAGGGATTGGCAAGGCTTGCTCAATACGCTTTGCAGAAGAGGGTTTCAGGATAGTGATCGGTGACTTATCAGAGCAGGATGCCCGATCAACATGTGAAATGATAAGATCCAACGGTGGCGAAGCCGTCTACTGTATCGGAGATGTCTCGCGGGAACAGGATTGCCACGCGCTTGCTCGGAAAGCTCTGGATAGGTGGGGACGCATTGACGCTCTTGTTGCCAACGCCGGGGCAAGGGTTGGTGGGAGTATCCTTGAGGCTACAGAGGAGGATTGGGATACAATCCTCGGAGTCAATCTCAAAGGCGTGACTTACTCTTGCAAGGCAGTACTTCCTACAATGATAAGTCAGCGTTCCGGGGCGATTGTGATCATTTCCTCCGCAAATGCCCTGGTCGGCCGTAGCGGAATGCCGCTCTACGATGCCACGAAAGCCGCTGTGTTGTCTCTCGCGCGAAGCCTCGCAGTCGCACATGGAGAAGAAGGCATCCGTGTGAATGCGATCTGTCCCGGGTACACCATGACAGATTTTCATGAACGTGCCGCTGCCAAAAACGGAATTTCACCGGCGGAATTACGTCGACGTAATGAGGGATATGGGCTGCTTGGGAAACCCGGGGAACCGCATCAGATCGCTTCTGCTGTGTATTTTATGGCAAGTGCGGACGCCTCAAACATCACAGGACAGTTCCTCATGGTGGATGGTGGCATGTCCGTATGCAGTGGGGCTCGCTGAGTTGCAGCGTAAACCTATGGCATCATCGGGAGTTGAGGTGGTGATTTCGGCACAGGGACTGTATCTGCTGAAATGGGGACATAATTCCCGTGATCACTGATGCTGCCGTGTGCAAGTGCATACACGACAGCGTTGGTCAGCATACGATAAGCTGGTATGAACTTATGCACTTTCCCCGCATGTTGTTGAACGGTTTGTGCAGCGCACAAATAATCCCTGCCGCTCAGAATGACTGCAAGTCGACCATCGATAGAAACGCCTTCCAGGTAGTCGCGGATGGGAGCTTTAGGTCCATGCCGCCAGACAAAGGCAACCCCCCACGCAGGTCCACCCAGGGGATAAAAGGAGTCATAAAGTTCATGATCGTTGGGGATCTTGGTGATAGAATACTCTGGAATCGTGCTCCGTAATTCAGAACTCACGATGCGCATGAGTGGATACTCCCTTGAATTCAACCCACAGTCATCATAGAAAAGCATCCCTCCTGCAAGCAAGTATTTGCGTAATCCCATACGCTCGCGATCCGTGAAACGACGTGCTGTAGCGCCTGTCATTTGACCAAGCTGAGAGACCCGTCTGCTCAGGGCCGGATCGTGACCCGTCATAAACGCAATGGGGGATTTCATCAGTCCAGGATCGGTCAATTTAGGTGCACCGCCTTCCACGTTCATATCCGTGCGGATGTTGGTGCTGCTATTCATGAAATGTACCAGTGCTGTCAGCGAGCTGGCGTCGATCCACCAATCTGCGAGTCGGTGCTGGAGACGAACGAAACGAACGACACCGCGAATATCACGTCCTTTACCTACTATCTGCCCACCCGGTTCGCCTTGTGGCAGCGGTTCAACGGCTAGATTCCCAAGTCGGATCTGCTTGGCCATGCCGGAGAGAGCATCTGTCAGGTTCGTCGAGTCTGCTTCTGATACAACAGATAGAGCAGCACGAGCAAATGTATTTGCCCTGCCACCGACTCCACCGCTACCTTGCCCGCCCTCCCCACGACCAACGCCGGTTCCGCCCCCTTTGCCGCCGAGCTGTGATGTCTCTCCCAGCACACCAAGCCCCGCGCCGGTGCCAGTAGGTCCCGTCGTAGGCGGCAGTCCGCTCAGGTCGACAGAGGGGAGATCCGCCACCGTGCTAACCGACGGACGATACGTGTCAAATGAAGAGGAATTCGCCACGCCCTGAACGAGAGGCTCATTGGTGAAGCGACTGACTGTGGTAAACGCCGCCCGCCCACGCTCAACAGAACGGGATGCCTGGGAACGCTTATCTGGGGTTCGTGTCGTACTGAATGCAATATCGCTTTGCCACTGCTGTGCTTGTGGGGCAACAATGGGTTTAGAGATTCGGGGACGTGGTTTGGGGGGATCGGGACGCTTGAACTCAAACAGGTTGACATTGAGCAGTTCCCCAACTTTCTCATCCACGCCAAGAAGAAAAAAGAAGAGACAGAAAGCCACGATGCCATGAACGATCAGAGAGATCATCAGAGATCCATGGGTCTTTCTGAAACCGGACATCGATCACCCTCCTTCCGGCGGATCCTCTATTGCACATCCCGTGCCGGCATCCTATTGACATACCGCATAGTGGAGCAATAGGGCAGTCATTCCATGAGGTGATGAGGGGTTCGGTATCATCTGCGATCAGGTTGCCCCATATCGGGCACGCCAAGTGCCTGAGCCAAACTGTAATAGATAGAACACAAATTGACATGGACAGCTTCAGAAAACCTGTGAGAGTCCGCGCTATCAGTGTCCTGATCCAAACCGAACAAAGATTGACATGGAGCTAATGGCCCCGGTACAATATGGAGGCACTGGATTCCGAGAGTGACAAAGTCAAGTTGCGGTAAGCAATGTTCAATTTCAAACGCCGGGACCCCAGCAACCACAGTGTTTTTCTGACGTTCAACGTTGAACGTTTTCACGTGAAACTCACTTAAAGGAGACAATAGATCATGGAACTTGGATTCGTTGGATTGGGACGTATGGGTGCCAATATGGTACAACGTCTGCTAAAAGATGAACATCGCATCATCGCTTACAACCGCACCCCAGAAAAAATCCAGGACATCGAGAAACATGGAGCAATCGGCGCTTATTCCCTGGAGGAACTGGTAGAAAAATTGTCTCCTCCCAGGGCGATCTGGATAATGGTACCTGCGGGAGATCCCGTACAACAGATGATGGATCAACTGCTCCCCCTTCTATCAGAGGGAGATATCCTGATCGATGGTGGAAACTCAAACTATAAGGACACGATTCTTCGGTCGAAACAGATCACATCTCAAGGAATCCACTATATGGATGTCGGTACAAGTGGTGGGATCTGGGGACTGAAAGTTGGCTACTGTCTGATGATCGGTGGTGAGAGGACGATCTTTGAGCATCTCGAACCCATCTTCAGGACGCTGGCTCCGGACGATGGATATGGTCACATGGGGCCTCACGGTGCAGGGCACTTCGTGAAGATGATCCATAACGGTATCGAGTATGGGATGCTCCAGGCGTATGCCGAAGGATTTGAGATTCTCGAAGCTTCTGATTTTGACCTTGATCTCCAGGGGATCTCCCATCTCTGGAACCAGGGCAGCGTCGTGCGTTCATGGCTCCTTGAGCTGGCTGAATTGGCCTTTGAGTCGGATCCTCACCTGGATCGCATCCACGGATATGTGGAGGACTCAGGGGAAGGCCGTTGGACAGTACTCGAAGCGATCGAGAAAAATGTTCCTGCACCTGTGATCACTCTCTCGTTGCAGGCACGATTCCGATCTCGACAGGATGAGTCTTTCGGCGCCAAGGTGATCGCCGCATTACGCAATGAGTTCGGAGGGCACGCTGTCAAGGAGAAGTCGTGACTTTCCCACAAGAGGAACCTATCATGACACTTTCTACGAATCCCCTACGTGAGGGATTAAGGCAACATCTGACGCCTGAACCATGCATCATGGTGATCTTCGGTGCGACAGGAGATCTCACGCGGCGCAAGCTTGTACCCGCTCTCTACCATCTCGCCCTGGAGAACCTGCTACCATCCGGGTTCAGTGTACTTGGATTCGCACGACGTCCCTGGAGCCACGAACACTTCCGTGAGCAGATGCAAGAAGGTGTCAGTCAGTTTTCACGAAACCAACCGATCAATCCCAAAGTTTGGGAGAGTTTCTCCGAAGGACTGTTTTATCTGGCCTCCTCCTTCGATGATGCGGATGGTTATCGAAATCTCAGAGAGGCGTTGGAGAAGATTGATCGGGAGCGTGACACCAATGGTAATCGTGTTTTCTACCTGGCAACGCCGCCAAGCGCTTATGCAAAGATCATTGCTCAGATCGGCCAGGCAGGATTAGCAGGGACATCTTCGGGACGCCACGGCAGGGGGGGCTGGACACGCATCATCGTTGAAAAACCTTTTGGCCGAGATCTGGTAACAGCACAGGAATTGAATCGGCAACTCGCCGAGGTGTTCCAGGAAGATCAGATCTACCGCATTGACCACTATCTTGGTAAGGAGACGGTTCAGAATATCTTGGTTTTCCGCTTTGCCAATGGGATCTTCGAGCCGCTTTGGAACCGTCGCTATATCGACCACATCCAGATCACAGCGAGCGAAAGCATCGGAGTGGAAGGACGAGGAACCTACTACGAGGAAGCAGGAACACTCCGGGACATGGTGCAGAACCATATTTTCCAACTGCTCAGCCTGGTTGCTATGGAACCACCTGCCGCATTTGATGCGACAGCGGTCCGCGATGAGAAGGTCAAGGTTTTGCGGGCTATCCGTCCCATCTCACCAGATGAAGTTGAGGAATACACGGTGCGTGGACAATATGATGCTGGCTCGATTTCAGGCCGCCTGCTCCCGAGGTACCGTGAGGAGAGGGGTGTCTCTGCCGATTCTCTCACTGAGACGTTCGTGGCACTGAAGTTGGTTATCGATAACTGGCGGTGGGCAGGAGTTCCTTTCTATCTGCGATCCGGCAAAGCCCTTCCCAAACGAAATACCGAGATTGCTATCCAGTTCAAGAGTGTTCCGCATATGTTGTTTACCAATACAGCGACCAGCCGAGTTGAGCCAAATATCCTTGCATTGCGTATCCAACCGAATGAAGGGATCAGTCTGAAGTTCAGCGCGAAGATGCCATCGCCAACGGTTCAGATGCAGTCGGTCAACATGGATTTTGGGTATGGTACATCGTTCGGTATCGACCCACCTGAAGCCTATGAGCGATTGCTGTTAGATTGCATGTTAGGGGATTCTACTCTGTTCACACGGCGCGATGAAGTTGAGACTGCCTGGGCGTTGCTCACGAGCATTCTTGAGGGTTGGCAATTGTATCCGCCTCAGGATTTCCCAAACTACGAGGCCGGCACCTGGGGGCCGAAAGCAGCCCATGAATGGATTGCGCGGGATGGTCGAAGATGGAGGAGACTGTAGATGTTGACACCACAACCGGTAGATGTCCAGGCGATTGAGGCTGAACTCACGCGGATTTGGACCAATATGGCTGAGTCCAAAAAAGGGTCACATGTGGTTCTCCGTGCCTGTCTGCTCAATCTCATTGTGGTTGCTCAGAATCAACAAGATGCGGATGAAGCAACACAGGTCATTACCAGGATTACAGAAGACCATCCCTGTCGTGCCATCGTCCTGTTTGTCGATGCGGAAGCTACGGATGGTCACGTAGATGCCTGGGTGACAGCGCACTGTCAGATGCCGAATGAAAAGTCGGAACAGGTGTGTTGTGAGCAGATTTTCGTGAGGGTCTCAGGATTTCAGTCCACGGGAATTGTCGCTCCTCTACTTGTCGCAGATTTGCCTGTGTTTGTATGGTGGATGGGGCCACTGGCGCTTGGATCTCCTCTCTCAGAACGCTTACAGTCGTTAGCGGACCGGTGGGTTTTTGATGGGTCCACTTTCGATGAATGGGATCCGTCCATCCTCTATCGGTTGTCTCAATCACCATCGCTCGCCATAAGTGACATTAACTGGTCACGCATTACTCCATGGCGTGAGATCATCGCACAGTTTTTCGATCCTCCTCATGCACGTTCCTCGTTGACTCAACTGAGTCGTGTCCTGATCGAATCTGAAGATTCCTGGCAGGCGTGGCTCATGATGGGCTGGCTGAGTTCCAGGCTCGGATGGCAGTCACCAAAGCTGAACATCCAACAGACAGGAACCTTCACGTTCCACGTTCAACGGGCGCAAGATGGCGATTCATCAGGGCATGGCGATGCCCTGCAAGTTACTGTCACCTGTTCTCCATCGTCAAAGCATGGTCTCACCCGGCTGCTGTTGCAGACGCCCTGTGCTCAGTTCGAAATTGAACGTGTTGCTGCGGATGCTGTCTCAACGCGCATTTCCATCGAAGGACACGAGAAACTTGAACGGAATGTGATGATCCGCAATCTCGATCTCGCCCAATACATCTGTGGTGAACTAGAGATCCTCGGGCACGATAAGGTGTTTGAAGAAGCCTTACGAGATAGTGTAAACTTGTTTCTATAGTTTGACACACCGTCCAATAATGCCGAGATACGATAGTCTCTCAGTTAGCCCTGCGGAACGTAAAGGAGACTGAATGAACCAGACCGCAATGGCTTACGAACAGTTGATAGAAAGGTTCATCGTATGGGCCCAAACCCAGGATGACCTCCGGGCGGCCATCGTCATCGGGTCTCGAGCCAGAGCTGACCGCCCTGCGGACAAGTGGTCAGACCTGGATGTCATCATCGCGGCTTCCGCGTGCTTCTGGATAAAGATGGAACAGTCGCGCAATGGACTCGACTTGTGCGTGCTACCGAACCTCTGCGCCCTCATCCCCCGGCGCAAGCGGAGTTTCTGGAGATCCTCCACGACTTCTGGTATCATGCTGTTTGGACAGCCAAGAAACTTGGTCGAGGGGAGTTATGGACCGCGAAGGAGTGCAATGACAGCTATATGAAGCGGTTGCTTCTCCAGATGATGGAGTGGCACGCTCACGCGACAAGAAGCTGGGATTACGATACCTGGTTTCAAGGGCGTTTTCTGGAGGAGTGGGCAGATCCCCGTGCCCTGGCAGGGCTCCGCGATGCCTTTGCCCATTACGATGCGGACGATATTCGACGGGCGTTGTTCGCGACCATGGATCTGTTCCGATGGTTGGCGATGGAGACAGCGGAGCGGTTGGGATATCCTTATCCAACCGTGGGCGATGCGCGCGCCACAGAGCTGGTGAGGGGGCAGCAGCCAGATCTCAGGCTTTAGGCTTCAGGCTTCAGTTCTCAGTAGCTGGCTTACTTACTGAAGCCTGAAGCCTGGTTTCCAGTGGTTGAATACCTGTGACCACACGTAAGTCGGATGAACCCATAAATTTTGCAACACTCACCGGCCGGAACCGGTAAGTACTGCATCCAGACGTTGCAGATCTACCTCCCGTCTCTCCGGGGAGTTCTTATACTGATAGAAGTAGTTCATCACACGGGCCACATGCTTTTCTGTTTCACGGATGTTGGGCACTTGTTGGTCAACTCGTCCGGGGCCTGCATTGTACGCAGAGATCGCCAATGCGTAGTTCCCTTTGTAAGTGTCGAGTAATGCTCGTAGATAGGCAAGTCCTGCAACGAGATTTTTGCGGGGATGAAATCGCTCATCCTTAGAGGGGTTTCGGGTAGGCTTTTTGACATTCCGATAAGTCGGCACTTTCAGACCAAGTGAACGCGCTGTATCCGGCATCAGTTGGGTCAATCCAACGGCACCCGCTGAGGAGACGATCATCGGATCGAAGCTGGACTCTGCACGAATAATCGCCAGGACCATTTCCAGTTCAACGCCATATTCGTTTGCCAGTTGCGTCGCAAGACTGCCTCGATTGACAGAGAATGTCGAGGATGTATCCTCCTTGATCTCCGGCACAGGATCCAGACGGAGGAGGGTTTCCGGTGGTTGAATTTGCACTCCGGGGGATGTTCGCTTCGGTTGCTGAACAGTTGCACCTGGATTCGGCAGCCTGGGTTCATGGGCCCTCTGCGTCGATGAGCGGATGGAAGGTGACGAACCACTGGTATCCGGTTCAGGGAACGTGAGATTCACCTCGTGTTCTGTGTATCCTCGCTTCTCCTGCTTTGACCAATGCCAGCTTAGCGAGAGCCGATGATGACGTTCTTCCAGATCCACATACGCGTAGTTGAGTGTCGTCCGTCCATAGCGGAATGAAAATCCTGTACTCCAGTGGAATGGGCTGCGTGGTTCGTCTAAGTCAGCGTAAACGCCTAATCGGATGTTCAACCACGGAGGCCCTGCTTCTCCCCCCAACCTCAGCCGCCATCGAGCCGTATCCAGATCGCTATTGACCTTGAACCAACGAAAACGATTCCATGTGATTCCAGCACTGATCTGTTGTGAGAATTCCTCGAGTAGCGCCCCATTGGCGTCCAGAATACGGGTCCCGGTAATGTCAGCTACACGTAGTCCTGCCCTGACTGTCTTTCCCAATGGCGCCGAGAAACCCAGATCATAACCTACTTGCCATCTACTGTCAGAATATGGCGCACGACTATAGCTGACATTGCCGCCAAGTAAGATGCCATGACCAATCGGGCGTGCATAAGAGATCAGGGCTTGATTGTAACCTGTCTCGAACGTACCGATAGGGTTATATGGGCTCTCAATAAGAAAATGATCTGAACCATGCAGATCCAGGAGACTTGCTCCCACGACACCCAGATATGGGATCGGCAAGGCAACGGCGAGAGCACCCTGGGAAAGATCGTAGAACAGAGAGCCCGTTCTTACTTTGGCCAGCCCTGAGGGATTCCAGAACACGGAAGAGGGACCATCGGCTTGAGCAGTCCATGCTCCGCCCATTCCCATAGCCCTGGCATCGAGTTCAGGACGTAATGTTGCTGAACAGGGAAAACTTGCAAGAACGAGCAGACCGCACAAACTCAATATGAGATATGGTAGAGAGGGTAGGAACAGATGTTGAAGGGGGCATAAAACCGGTTCAGATACCTTGAAGGAAAAGATTTGGATCCATCGATTTCCCATGTTTCTGCACTTCAAAATGAAGGTGTGGGCCTGTCGAATAACCCGTATTGCCCGACCGAGCGATCCGTTAGCCACGCTGCACCTTACGGCCATGCGGAACGAGAATACGAGAGAGATGCACATAGCGTGTTACGTATCCATTCTTGTGTTTTAGCATGATCGTCTTGCCATACCCGCCATAATAGCCGACGAAAATCACCTGTCCATCATCCGCGGCGGACACGGGAGTCCCCGTTTTCGCCCGGAGATCGATGCCATGATGAAATCGCCGAAGCCCACTGATCGGGTGGCGTCGATAACCATAGCCGGAGGTCAGCACCAGTGTCCTGTCCAACGGTTTATGGAGACGATGATACCGAGTGACGTTTGGGATGAGTAACTTCTTCCCAACATACAGACGTTTTGCAGAGAGACCGGGATTGGCACGTTGGAGATCTCTAACTCGCACCTTATATTTACGGGCCAGGTCCCAAAGGGTATCTCCACGGGTAACGACATGCCAGAGATCCTGCCGGGCGCGAGGTGTACTGATGCCTGGTATAAACAGCCGCTTGCCAACCTGGAGTCGCTTGGGATTCTTGAGGCGATTTGCTTTCAGGATTACCTTGTGAGAAACGCCGTACTGTTTTCCCAGATCCCAGATCGTGTCCCCGGAGCGAACCTTGTGCCATATCCCCCTCTGGCTTTCAGGGATGGCATAGGCCGAATATAGGAAAGGCGTCAGCACAATCAGTAACGATGTTCCCAGCAGAAGAGCTGACACGATGCTCAGCCAAATGCGCCACCGATGTCGCTGTTCAGAATGCATGAGTGTTTCCTACATATCAGTCTGACCCGGCGAATCATGAACCTACCGTTGTGAGCGGCATCGTTCGCGTTTCGGTGAGGATCTGCGTGTCCGTTTTGACTCCGGAGTCATCCACCGAGATAAGCTGCGAGATCACCGTTACGACAAGTTGGATCACTTCTACCTTCACCTGTCCTGATTCGACATCCGCCGGTGCTGTCCACGTGACCGTGTTGGATCGGGTGTCTGAAAGTTCTCCATAACCGGTCACGTTAATCCAGTTGAAGTTCAGGCTGGATCCGCGAATTGTCTCCACGGTGGCTGTCAACCGTACCGTCTCCCCAGCAGAGAGTGGCCCTGTCTTATCGGCAGCCAATGTGACATCCAATGCCTGTGCTGAAGGAGAATCCAGATTGGAGGCCATCTCTGCATCCGCATCCACAGGATAGGTTGGCGTCTCAACCGTGCTTCCGCATCCCAACCACAAAGTGACCATCCCCAGCAGAACCATGTAGAGAAAGGAAAGTTTGTACAAATCTCTCATCGCGTTTATCTCCTTTACCATCTGTTTTACCATAGGATGGGAACGACGGGGAGGTCGAGCAGGTTTCACGAATCCATTGATGTATGGGCAGAGGATGTGAGAGACTGCCAGGATCAGGGATTGTCGACCATAGCCCATCAAGCGACTGTAATGCTACTCAGGTTCCCATCGCCGGGCAGAATTGGTTTGGCGAGACCCAGCAAATAGCGAGCAAGTGAGACAAGAACCGGAGCCAGGTTAGACTTCTCGACGAACGAGCGGAGAGCTTCACCTCCATAATCATTCGCAATGAGTAGAGCGAACCCTAACAAGAACCCGACAAAGATGATATTGAAACCCGCACCGGCGACATGATTTACGGCTCCCAGTAGCCCCTGTTCAAAGACCCCACGTAGTCGTTGCAGCAACCAGTCTGCGAGGATTGTGGTGACCGCTGCTAAGCTCACGACGCTTGTCCACTTGGCAATGCCCTCTTGGGGGATGATCCGTCCCATATAAGGTTGCAGAAGAGGCCAACCCCGAGCAGCAACCAGGACGCCGGCTGCAACAGCCATCATTCCCACCGTGCTTCGCATGAAACCGGCCAACCAACCCCGCAAACCTGCAATGCACAGAGCAATGAGGATCAGAGCATCCACTGTGCTCATGGTCGCAGCCTCCGGATCGAATCCAGCCATTGTCTTTCAAGGGAATGGTGTGAAATCCCCAGCGTTTCTTGCAGGGCATCGTGCCAGGCTTGTTTGTTGCCGAGTGAACGGAGTAAGTTGAGCACTCGTGGCATTTCAAAACGCACCATAAGGTAGCTGGTCAACGAATAGGATTGCACATAGGCCAACCGGATCTTCCCGGATGGCAACCGATGAAAACCACGCTCCAATTGATCGAGAGGAATCGTGCGCGATTGGTGAACTGCCTGGCGTAACATCTGTTTTTCAGATGCCATCAGCTTTCGTGCGTGGAGTTCTGCAAGCCCCTCATTGAGCCAAACAGGGCAGTATTTGCGCGCCAGTTCTTCTACTAATACGTGGGTGAATTCATGTCGTAGTAGGACGTAGGCCATCGCGAGTTCAATCGGGTGTGAAGGATTCCAGAAGAGGCGGATGCGACGATCATAGAATGCGGCTGCCCAGGATGGCATTTTGGTCGAGGCACGTAGATGCCCGGGCTGAATGTGTACCTCGACACGCTGCTTGGGATAGGTCTGGAACGTAGCGCACAGTTCTCCGTAGATGCTCTCCAGCATCTGTTCCAACAGGAGCCGCTTGCTTCGTGGAAAGGATTTTGCGCAATAGAGCGAGAAATGCTGGAGTCGGATTCGTTCTGCTCGGATATGCTCTTTGGGCCTGACGAAGGTCGCCTCGACGTGAGTTCGTAGTATTCCATAGAATTCACGTTCCTCGCGGACACGTAACAGACGACGTTGTACCACAGGATGCCTTGGTTGAAGCATTGCAGCAATTTCAAGATGCGCGATGGCACGGTCCCACTCGCCCAGCATCTCATAGGCTTTGGCGATGTCAGCATGCGCTGCCATCTGTTCGGGTTCGAGTTCCAGCCCTTGTCGATAGCCCTCAATCGCTTCTCGATATCGGTACTGTTGGAAATAGATCGAGCCCAGGTTGAAGTACGCAGCCGCCATCTTGGGGTTCAGGCTCAACGCTGCCTGGAATTCCTGAATCGCCTCACTAAAGCGTTGTTCCATCTGTAGCTGCCGTGCTTGTCCGAAGTGTTCTACGGGGTTTTCAGAGGGGATGATCTGGTATTGAGTAGCGCGGGATGTGCGTTCATCTCGGAATTGGCATTGAATCTCAATGTGCCGCGTATCGTCATGCCCACCATCTTCGAGCTGTACCTCCACAGGATGCTGAACTTCGTAGTTCCATCGCTCCGACTGACGGTGTATCTCTGCGGCGAGTTGCTCACAGAGGCGTTCACCTAGATAATCCTGATAACGTTGATAAATTGGCGTTGGTAGGTAGATGATATAATGGTCGGGGACGTAGAAGCCATCCAGAAGCTCTACTTTCTCAGACTCCATCCGTTGAAGGATCTCACGTACGAGATCTTCCGCATCTTTGCCCTTGGCCGCAAACGGCTTTTCTACCGCTGCCTGCGAAAGCCCCTCCAGGGCTTCTGTTAACTGGGTAACAGCGATCTTGATCATATCTCTGGATCCGTTCCAGCCCATCGTTTCATGTCACTCCTTTGGAAGTGACTTCCTCCTTCAATTCCCCCTTTACGAAGGAAGGCCGAAGGCCAGATGAGGATTGTCCACTCATTTGGGCAGACGACCGGGAGAGGTGACTTCCAGTCTATCTTGGTAAAGGGAAAGCTCGATATTGGTGCTTGACAGCAGGTAATCTCGATGGACCAGCGCGTTCACGATAGTCTCGCGCACGGCCTCCTCAGGGTAATCCCATCGTTCGATCCGACGAGTCCCGTCCTCCAAAGCAGCCTTAACTTGGGTGTTGCGACGCACGAACTCGACGGCTTGCTCAACGAGTCCATTCTCAACGAGATTTTCCCTACTCCAGCCGTTGCGGATGATTTCCCGGAGTTCGGTCTTGGTCATTCGGTATCCTCCGGAATCGGTATATGAGTCATCTCAACTCCAGGTGTTTCGAGAGATGTCCTTTGTTAGCCTGTAAACACATGACTTCTGCTTCACCACTGGAGCCTTTCCCAGAGGAATCCCAGGTCCTCTGGAATCGGGAGCCCCTGGAAAAGCCGGGTACGCCTTGTCGCTACGCTCACCTGTCCCAGCAGACGATTCAGAACCGGATGGACGACAGATTCATAGAACTGCTTGCCGTGTACCCAGCGGTGGAGCTGCTCTGTTTCACTCTTGCCTACCACCTCGCTATGCAGATCCTGAAACTGGCTGAAGATATGGTCGGGATTCAGGAACTCATGCCACTCGTTCAACGTGTTCCTGATGAAGTCATCATCCTGAGCGTTATGGACATCAAGGAGTCTCTCCTTGAATCCCAGCGTCCTTAATCCACTCCAGAGTGGATTGATCACCGACCATAGGACGCCGTGCCGTACCCATTTGTCCCTCTCCACAAGGAGTTTACTTCGTAACTGAACCAGCCCGTCTCCGACCTTTGCATGCTGTTTCTCGGGTAGTGATGCCCACAGTTCGTCCGGGTCGATCAGATAGTTCTCCAGACAGAAACGGGGAAGGACACAGAGGTTAGGAAGGTTCTCCTGTTCCTGATCGATCCTTTCATCCGACCAATCATCCCGGTCGACGAGTCCAAGCCAGTCTGTTTCTGCGGCGAGGATGGAAAGAATGAACAGCTTGTTGCCGGCATGCGCGATGCCCCAGTGATTCTCCCAGCCGGGAAGCCTGCGCTCAAGCAGGCTCCCATACGCCTCGACATCATCAGTTCCTTCGACCAGCAGCACCCGCTTGTCCGTGTTGCCAACGTGCCGTTCGCGAATCTCTTCTCGACGCTTCTGCCAGCTACTCACACACGACCTCCCAACGAGAAGCGCAAGCCGCGCGATTCATAGCGAGACCACACATCTGGGTTGTGGGACGTGATAATGAGCTGGCCATCTCGTTCGTCCACCAGCAATTCCAACTGCGACAGCAAACTGGGAACCAGAGAGGGATGCAGATGCAGATCAGGCTCGTCGATCAGGACGATGCCACCTCTCTCCAGCCAGCGACTCACGAGGTAAAGCAGAATCATCACCTGATGTTCCCCGGCGCTGAGATCATCCAGAAAATGGTGCCGCTTACCAACGCTCGATCCAAGCACAACTCGGAGACGGTTCTCACCGCGCTTTACCTCGTGAGAAATCCGTTTGTCAACGAAGAGCCGATTCAGTTCGTCAACCGTCTTGTTGAAGGACTTCGGTTCCGCTGTCTTCAGCGCGAGTAATGAGGCTTCCAACTGGCCTTTCCAGTCTT
>JAJRTO010000458.1 GCA_024278235.1 Candidatus Poribacteria bacterium | reverse complement strand
TACCTCAAGACGGAAAAACAGCACTCGAGACGGCACGGACGCCCAATCTCGATGCATTGGCCCGGAATGGGGCATTGGGACTGACAGATCCTATTTTCCCCGGTATCACGCCGGGAAGCGGGCCGGGCCACATCAGCTTATTCGGATACGATCCGATGGTCTACCAGATCGGGCGCGGAATCATGGAGGCGTTCGGTGTCGGCATGGATGTGACGGACCGTGACATCGCTACCCGTGCCAATTTTGCGACTCTGAAGGACGGCAAGATCATCGACCGCCGTGCAGGACGCCCACCGACAGAACGTAATCGCGCATTGATCGCACTTCTCAGCGAGCAGATTCAACGGATCGATGGCGTCGAAGTACGTCTCTGCTCAGGCGAAGAACACCGTTTCGTGGTGGTCTTCCGGGGCGACGATCTGGATGACCGTATCGAGGATGCGGACCCAGGAGAGGAAGGGCAGCCAGCGAAGCCTGCCATCGCCAAAGTTCCAGAGGCGCAACGAACCGCTGATATCGTCAACAAGTTCATCGCCAGGGTCACAGAGATACTCAAGGATGAAGAACCCACGAATTCATGCCTTGTGCGTGGATTCGCCCGGGACCCGAATCTCCCCAGGATGAGCGACCTATTCCAACTCAACCCGGCCTGTGTCGCTGTCTATCCGATGTACAAGGGATTAGCGAAGCTGGTTGGCATGGCCATCTTGCCGACACAAATAGATGACACGATTCGTGATCAATTTCATGTGGTGCGTGAGCATTGGAACCAACACGATTTCTTCTTCATACACATCAAGAAAATCGATAGTTACGGTGAGGATGGCAACTTTGACAATCGGGTGCATGTACTCGAAGATGTCGATGAAGCCTTACCGGAGCTACTCGCGCTGCAACCCGATGTTCTGGCTGTTGCCGGAGATCACTCGACTCCTCCGTCGCTGAAAGCACATAGTTGGCATCCTGTGCCATTTTTGCTCCACGGGGAATGGGTGCGTATCGATGACACAACGGCCTTTGGTGAAACCCAATGTGGCCACGGAGGATTGGGACGATTCCCCGCGATGTTTGCCATGCCGCAGATGCTGGGGCATGCACTGAAACTGGACAAATTTGGGGCTTAAGCCGGGATCGAGGAGAGAAGATAATGAGTGGAAACAAGCGGGAAAAGGAAAAAAGGAAAGAAAGAGAAAGAGAAAGAGAAAGAGAAACAGAAGAGACAACGGATCCGGCGACTTCTTTGGATTTCATCCGAACGATCATCGCCGAGGACATGAGGACGGGCAAGTATGGTGGTCGAGTTCATACGCGATTTCCACCGGAGCCGAACGGCTATATGCATATCGGGCATGTCCGAGCCATCTGTATCAATTTTGGGATCGCGCAGGAATTCGGCGGGCTCTGTAATCTACGGTTCGATGATACCAATCCCACGAAAGAGGATGTCGAGTATGTGGAGGCGATCCAGGAGGATATTCGGTGGCTCGGTTTTGACTGGGAAGATCGGTTGTTCTATGCCTCCGATTACTTCGAGCAACTCTATGGGTGCGCCGTACAGTTGATTCAAAAGGGCAAGGCATACGTCTGTGACTTAAGTGCTGACGAGATCAGGGAATATCGTGGTACACTGACGGAACCCGGCAAGGAAAGCCCGTACCGAAATCGCTCGATTGAAGAGAATCTGGATCTGTTCGAGCGCATGCGCGCTGGTGAGTTTGAGGACGGTTCACGGGTACTCCGGGCAAAAATCGATATGGCATCTCCGAACATAACGATGCGCGATCCGACTCTCTATCGCATTCGGCGAGCGACACATCACCGGACCGGCGATGAGTGGTGCATCTATCCAATGTACGATTTCACCCACTGTATTTCTGATTCCATCGAGGGGATCACCCATTCGCTCTGTTCACTGGAATTCGATAATAATCGCCCGCTATACGACTGGGTGCTCGATGAACTCGATCTCTACCATCCGCAGCAGATCGAGTTTGGGCGGCTCGGTTTGACCTATACCCTCTTGAGCAAACGGAGGCAGCGCCGTCTGGTGGAAGAAGGCGTTGTTGACGGCTGGGATGACCCACGCATGCCCACCCTCTCAGGTCTGCGCAGAAGAGGTTACACGCCGGACTCCCTTCGGGATTTCGCCAAGCGAACCGGAGTCGCCAGGAAAAATAGTGTGGTGGACATCGCACTACTCGAACACTGTATCCGCGAGGAACTCAACCAGTCGGCACCACGTGTGATGGCCGTGTTACGTCCACTCAAGCTGGTTATCGATAATTATCCCGAAGACCGGGTGGAGGAGTTGGAGGCCATCAACAACCCGGAGGATGAGAACATGGGCACACGGAAGATCCCCTTCTCCCGGGTATTGTATGTCGAGCAAGAGGATTTTCTGGAGGAAGCGCCCAAAAAATGGTTCCGTCTTGCCCCTGGTCGTGAAGTTCGCCTGAAACATGCCTACTATGTGACGTGTGTGGATGTGGTGAAGGATGAGCGTACCGGGGAGGTGGTCGAACTACACTGTACCTACGATCC
>JAJRTO010000457.1 GCA_024278235.1 Candidatus Poribacteria bacterium | reverse complement strand
GTGCTTCTACCGGCTTACACCTGGAATCCCACCAGCCGGAGATATGAACCAGCGGATACACTTGAGTTTGGCACCGGCTACTGGTTTGCCGTTACAGGGGACACCCAGCTTCCCATCCAATACGAACCGCGTAGCAGCCTTACCCGTGAAGTCAAGCGGGGGTGGAATATGGTAGGTAGCGTCTCGGTGAGTCTCCCCGTCAGTAGCCTGAGTTCAGATCCGGAACGTGCTATTTTGCCCTTCGCGTATCGCTGGGATGCTGAGGATCAAAGATACAGACGCGCCACTACCATCGACCCCGGGGTTGGGTATTGGATACCTTTCATTGCAGATGCCACACTGTACATGAATATCATACCTGCTCCTGCGACACAGCCCCAGGCGGCTACGAAGTTGCCAGTACCGACCTGGGAAAGTGTGCTGGAGATTCAGACAGGGGAGGAGCAGCGGGAGTTAGCATTCGGGATGCACCCAATGGCCTCAGCAGGTTTCGACGCACGGTGGGATCGTCCAATTCCGCCTGTGCCCATGCGGACAGATGAAACACTGAAAGCGGGCTGGATGATTGATGATCCTGATTTTTCTTTATTGGATCGAAACATCGTCGAGAGCAGCACGCGCGTGAGTATGCAATTGCTCCTTGTATTGCATGAACCTGGTGAACTTCGGTGGAAAGATTTACCGGATATGTACCGTGGTGTGTTGTGGCACGACGGTCAATCCATGCAGATGCAACCGGATCGAACATTATCGCTGCTGGCCGGAGAACATCGTCTCAAGCTGGTGTTGGATGCCTTCGAGTCCCTGCCCGAGCAGACCCAACTGCTCGCGAATTACCCCAATCCCTTCAACCCGGAGACCTGGATTCCGTACCGACTTGCCGAGGATGGCGATGTTGCGCTCACCATCTATGATATGGCAGGATACAAAATACGCCGTTTCCATCTGCGCCGGCAGTTAGCCGGGGAGTATCAAGACAAGACACGCGCTATCCATTGGGATGGCAGGAGTCAATCGGGAGAAATGGTCAGCAGCGGGGTCTATTTCTACTCGCTCCAAACGGTTGGATTCTCGCAGACCCGAAAGCTTACGGTTCTCCGGTAATCAGCCCCCGAACAAAATCAAATGGAGTTGGTGAGCATCGTTGAGATGATTCAAAAACTGTGTTTGTCAGCGTGCATCTGCATTCTGCTGGTTCATTCTTCTGTATGGGCGGCAGGCTGGGAAGCGACTGTCACCGTGATGAGTGAAAAACAAGAGACTGTCCCTATCCAGCTCACATTTGGTGTTGACAGTGCTGCATTGGATTGGCTCGATCGAATGGATGCTGTCCTTCCTCCCGCAGGCCGGGGATCTATTCTGGATGCTGCCTTTACGATCCGTGATCCCGACTTTCCACGTCTCATTAAGGATATCAGAAAGGCGGGCCGGATACATCAATGGCAGCTTGAGATACAAGCAAACACGGCAGATCTCATATTGACCTGGGATGTCTCTGAGATTCCGGCAGGTGAATTCGTGTTCCTGGAGATAGACAATCATATCATAGAGATGCAGCGCAGCAGCACGTTGCATCTGGGGGCTGGCATACACAGGCTCCGAATCACCATGGTGAACCGCCAGGGAACGACATCTGTCGTCAATAGAGGGAAGCAGAGGCTCACTTGGGGATACATCAGATCCTGCTCGTAGTAAGCAACGTAGAGGCGAGGTCACCTCGCCCTACACGCAGTGGCGCGACAACGGCACTCCATTTCATTGCGTGCCTGACTACAAACTACGATGGTGAGTACTGAGCCTTACTTCCTGCGGTGTATTCCGTCTGATCCGCTTATCTTTCCTCATCCTCATCCTCTTCTGTTCCTGTTCTTGCTCCTGCTTCTGCTTCTGTTCTCCATGCCTGCGGGAATGTACCAGGGTACATTTGCTCAAGGTAGTTCTGCGCCAGTGGCTGTAGTTGGATCATGCGATCTGCTGTGATGACACCTTCCCGCCAGAGCGCCATGAGCAATGTTGTCAGAACCCGGGTTCCCAGCTTCGTCAACAAACTCTGAACTTCTCTCGGATCTTTTGTATCCTGTGAGGCATCGTCCATGTAGAAGACCATCGACAGATTCCTGTTTTCTGCCCGGATAGCCTTCTCTGCTGCTTCTTCGTTTTTCTTTGTGAGGGAACGGACTCCCGCGTAAGCAGAGAGCGATAGCAGAAGTGCGATAACACCAAATGCGACTGCAACCATACCTAAAAATAGAGCTGGGGACATGAGATCTCCTTTCCATGTCTTCCCACGATTTTACTGCCACACATCTCCCTCAAACAGGATCGTGCGCGCTGAACTCATCAACACAATGAAGCCTTCGGTACCTGTGATGGGATGGGAACCGATACGTTGATCACTGATAGAGGGAGTATACGATTCAAATAATTCGGTTTCTCGATTATAACGAATGATGAGCGTGGCATCACCCAGGAGCGAAGCGAGATCCTGGATGGTTTGGGCACGTTCATCCTGGAGTGGTACACCAAGCATATTCATCCCAGAAAGCAGTGAAACATCCCCTTCATAGGGCTGTCCTCGATAGATGATATGCACATTGGCATCCACGAAAATAAAGTAAGCGACTCCCGGTTTGATTTGCACTGGTTCCGCCGGTTGTCCCTTGATGATGGTTCGGAAGCGTTCTGTGTTGTTATCGTACCAGACGATACTGCTGGTCTCCGGGCCGATGTGTGCCATCCAATCACTCAGCGTCTGGATTTCAGGAACTTGCAATGGTAAACTGACCAGATTCAGTCCACGATAGAGCGTCGTTTCTACGGTGAATTGACGGGCTGCCACACCAAGAATGACTTGCTCTGATGCATCCGTGGCCGTGTGTTCATAAGCATCTGTGAATGTGATCTCCAGTATGCCACTATGATAAGGCGTTCCCTGCGGTACAAGATATTCTCCCACATACTGTCCTGCCAACACCTCCTCAAGAGGCCGCTCCGATATCAACGTCGGGATGCGGTACGATGCCTCTCCTCCGGGTTCGGCAAGCAAGGTGATCGTGATGCTTTCTCCAGGAAGAGCGGGGCTGCCTGAAACAGAGACCTCCTTGATCTGGGCTGATGTATCCACCAGGATCGGATCCGATTGGCTCGTGCTTTGGTTCCCTAGTGCATCTTCGAAGGTGACAATGCACCTTGTGTTGCTTGTCTCAGCGCTTGTGATCTGGACCTCCGCTCGATAGATCCCCAATTCCTCCTCCTTCAAAGGTACATTTTCAATGAATCCTTCGAGTTGACAGGTGGCGGTGCCCCCTATTTCTGCTGTCACTTCAATGGAGATAGGAGTGTCCGATAAGATCTTATCAGGAACCAGGATCGAGGTGATCTGAGCAATCGCATCGATCTGAACAGTGGTATTGCTGTTGGCCTGCGCCGTCTGTTCTGCTGCGTCGGCCAATTCAACCCATACGGTGTTCTCCACTGCTAAGTGCTCGGAACGGACGACCACTTGTCCTGTCCATATAGCATCGCCGGCCTGTACATCCCCCCCATGGATGCCATCGTTGTAAAGAGGGGCTTCGATATCCGGACCAATTCGGAAATAGCCACGTTCCGCCGGGGTCGCATCTTCTCCCTGTGTTACATAGATAGTCAGCGTATCCCCCACTGTCAGGATTTTACCACTGCTGTCTTCAATCACAGAAACAATACGAGGGCCAACGGATGAGATATAGGTAAAGCCGGGATGGAAAGCCTGGATATGGGATGTTCTTCCAAGTGCATGAATGGGAATCATGCCTGACGCGAACTCCTTCTGAATAGAGTAAGTAATGTCGAAGCTGCCCGCTGCACTTGTTGCAGTGTTGAATACGCGATCTCCAATCAGAAGGCGGAGAGGCTCTGTTGCACTGAAGCCGAAGCCCCGAATCTGTATGAAACTACCGAGAGTTGCCACGGAAGATGCCACTTCAAGTCTGGCAGTCGTTGGATACCACGTACCGCGCCAGACATCGACCAGTCCAGAACTCAGACCACGTATCTGTACGGAGTGAGCTGTTCCGGAAGAGATTGCACCGAAGGGGATGCTCACGCCGATCAATCCATCCATTGTTGTATCCCGTTCCAGAGATGTCACACCATCAAGAAGGATTTGAACGGTTTCTTGAACGCCATAACCTTCTGCTGCGATAAGAAGCGTGGCATCCGACGGCGAGCTCTGAACTGTCACGATCTTCGGTGAGATATTAAGTGGTTGTGTGATGAAAGAACTCGTGCCTGATGCGTACAACAATGTCCAGCCACCCGGCTGCGGAGGAATAATCATAGATGTGTTGAATTGACCATACTGATCGGTTACGCTCTGGGTTATCTGTTCTAGCCATCCTGTACCGAAGGATACCAATTCATACTGATCAAATCCGGTGCCCCGGATCTGCATAGATGTTCCTACCACCACCGTTTGACCTTGTGCGAGTGTGAGCCGGGGGATCACCTCAAATATTGTGCTGGCTTCGCCTGCTTCGATGACGTAACTCCCTCCGGGCAGTTGAGTAGGGATCTGAAACATTGGATGACCCAGGGCATCAAATTGCTGGATGGGAAGCGATTGTCCTGCAAAGTAAACGGTGTTGAGCATGTCACTGGTAAGAACTGTGATCCATGTTCCTACAAACCCACGTTGTGGTTCCAGTTTGAGACGGCCGGCAACGTACAGTATGACAGGAGATTCTGCAACAAACCCGGAATCCAAACCGATAACACGAGCCCGAACTTCCGGGCTTAAAGATCGCTGATTGGGCACCAGAAAAGCCGTCGAAAAGTCTCCCAGAGAGCCGGTGCCTGGTTCCCCTGTGATGAGCACATTCCGGGCTTCTCCCAGATCGATCTGTATCTGTTCGTTCGCCCCAAAACCGTTCCCTGCAATCTCCACCGTATCTCCCGGAGAGAGCGTCGATCCCGGAGATTCATTTGTGATCCGCTTGATGACCTGGGTGATCTGAGGGATCACTGAGAACTCAACGTATCGATTCTGTTGAGAAGTTCCCCCTTTCGCCTGGAACCGTCTCAGTCCTCCCGGTTGATTCGGAATCGTGAAAGATACGGACCAGCTTCCAGAACTGTCTGCCAGGATTGGGTCGGTGATAACGGTTTCGGCTCCAGATTCACCAAATCCCAGATTGATCGGTTCGTTGGGAGCGAAACCCGTGCCATATAACTGCACGGTCTGTCCTGGCGCAGCCTCGCTCGGTTGTACGATCAGATGGGGCTCCAGATGAAGTGGCTGAGAGAGCATCCCTTCAGTGGTAGTAAAGAGCCATACCTCTTTGTCACCATAGGTGGCCTCCGTACCATCCCTGGGAATGCTGAAGGCCATGTCAAATGCGCCACGGCCGTCAGTAATGATCTGGCTTCCTGTTGTGTACCCAACACGGGCATCCATGAGCAGCAGAAATTGGGGACTCAGTCCCTCATCTGCGATAGAATCCAATCCGAGTGTTCCCAGGTTGATGGAAGGCGGGAAACCGGTCCCCACGATTCGGACGATTTCATCGGCATGCCCTGAAGTAGTGCTCAGGTAAAATGTTGGAGATTCTGGTACAGAGAGGAGAAGTTCTCGATAGGTCACTGTGTAAACGCCATCGTTGGCGGTGATCAGAACGTTCCCTGGTGGAGCGTCGCGTAAGACGAAGGGTGCTTCAAAATGACCATACGCATCCGCTTGAACTGTTGCCACACCAACGTGCGCTCCCATGTCAAGCACAACGAGGTGATTCGCTGTAAAGCCTTCACCACTTGCAGTCGCAAGCATCCCGGGACGTCCGGTGGTCACCAGATCCGTGCCATCTTTCACCAGGACACTTGTGATGGAGGGAACGACTGCTATCGCATTTTCCCGTTCCAATCTTATCGAACCTACGGTCAGCGTCAGGTTCTTGATGCCCGCCGGGATGGTTGGGACGTCCCACAGAAAATGGAGAACCCCATTGCTGGGAACAACAGGTGGAATCAGCGTGTTTCCCTGCGTATCTCGGAATTGCGTCACTGGTCTATCATTCAAAAGCATGCCGACCAATGCACCTGCGGGAAATCCTTCCCCTTGAAACTCGATGGTGTCACCAACATTCACCTCACCGGAGGGCTCAATAGAGGTAATACGGCCGAGAGGTTCATAGACAAAACCGTGTCGAGTAGCACGCTGATCAGAGCGCAAACCTATTGCCACACAGGGCAATACACCATAGCGACTTTCAGCAATCTGCTCTGATTGCAACAGGAATACGATCTGCCATCGGCCGTCAGCGTCCGATGTCGCTTCGACCGGCTCGCCTGAGAATTGCACTGATATGGGTTCATTGGCTCCAAATCCATGGCCCATAATCTCAATGGATGTGCCGATTGAACCTTGAGTCGGCATAAGTTGAGTGATCTCAGGCAAGATCCGCAGTGCCTCTTGTTGTTGGACTGATAACCCCGAATGCAGGCCGGATATCTTGATGGGTAAGTTTCCTTCGACAGGCATCGTCGGTATACTAAATGAGAGGTTTGCACTTCCAAATTCATCGCTTCGGTGACTACCGGATTCCAAGATAAGCATCACAGTACCTAACTCCACAATGATGGTTTCCTCAGCTCCAAATCCGTGAACCTGTACCTGCACACGTGAACCGATCTTCGCTTGATTTGGCTGAATCATCTGGATGCTTGGCATAACCCCCAGAGGGACAGATTCATCCCATCCGGAATCTTCACCGTGAAATCGGATCTGTTGCTCTCCACCAGTAAACGGCGGTAATTCAAAGGTCGTCTGTAGCCGGCCAGCAGCATCAACCATATTTGTGCTTAGGCTCAAAGGTTTTTCGCCCAGTTGTGCTGTGACCATCTCGCCAGGTGAAAATCCAGTGAGGTAGGCAGTGATGTCATTACCTACCGTTGCTGTTTCATGATCAAGAACAACACCTCGACCAATTGCAATGGAAGTATTGCGTATCTGTGGGGCATCTGTAATAGGAGTTCCCGTCGTATCTGACAATATAAGTGAGTCCGGCGAAATGCTCAGATCTGCTCGCCCTTGCTGAAATGATGAGAACCGAATCGTGGCAATCGTACCGGAGCCAGAGACACCCGGATGACCAATGGGTGCTGCCATAGCGAGACGAATCTGATCAGGATGGATCGTGTAAAGGAAGGAAGATGATCCAGCAGATGGATCGGTCAGAAAATCACCTGGGTTGACGTGGATGATCTGTAGAGAAGCCGGCTCAAATGATAATTCGAGAACAACGCTATAGAGATCTTTCACGTTGGCAACTTGAACGCTGAGGAGCCACTCTTCGGCGACTTCTGCAGTGTAAGTGGAAGGAGTGAGGGAGATTTCAGGTGTCGCCCAAGCTGGAAAGAGGAACGAATAGAACAAGAGTATGAAACAACCACAACTGAACCAAAGGCGCTCGATGCATCCGTTCATCAGCACACAGTTACCTGTTGGAGAGAGTTATCAGCAGTCATCCAGGCTCAGCCAATCAGACCTTTCAATGCATCACGCAGGATCTTCAGGCTAACCTCATCCGCATCTACGTGAAAAGAACCGTTCTCAATTGCTGCCTTTAGTTCCTCGATATGAGCTTCTCGCATTGGATCCGCTTGTTGAGCGCGGATGACTTCATTTACCTTGTTCACAAGAATCCCTTGTCGGGACAGCTCAATGGATGCGATTTCCTGTGTATCTGCCGCCGCTTTATTTTGGACATCGGAGGCACGCTTTTGAGTTTGCTTCGGATGCTGAATTTCAGCAATCTTTGTGGTATGAATCTTCATGAATAGCGTCCTATACTATCAGCTTGAGCTTGGAAGGATTGATCCAAGGAGACCCTGCATATTCTGCGACTGCTGGGATAGGAAATCGAGTTGGGATTGGAGCATCGATAAGGTGCTTTCCAATGCGGCAAATTCTCTTGTCAATCGCTGCCTCTCTTGCGCAATCCGGGCATCAAAGTCTTCGAGTCGTTTTTGTACTATTTGGTCCCGTCTGTCGAGGGAAGTCTGTCGTTTATCGAAGATCCCATCCGTTGAGTCCGTACCGGTGTAAGCATCGATAATCTCACCGAGAGTCGCAGCAATCCCTTTAGAAGCAAGGGTAAACTCAACAGCATTCGGATCGTTGGGATCAACAGGTACGAGACCGATATGAGCAGCCGAAGTATAGTCGTTTCCTATGTCTGTTGTAAAGATAATCGTCGTCTGATCTGTCGTGTTGTCATAGGTACTTTGCTGGATCGTAAGTTCCTCCAGCAGTTTGCCATCAACGAGGCGGATGGATTCGTTGGCTTGATAGTTCGCCGTCACATCACCATTGATGATAACCTGGTTCTTCGGCGACTGATGGACACCCGCCGGTATTCGGAGTTGCTGGGGATCTAGTAGTTTGACAGATGTAGTCGTGTTACTTGAGGTGCCAAATAGTTCAGCGATTGCTTCCGGATCCGCTGTCAGCGCATCACGTAGTTTCGTTTCGTCTGATACTTCCAATTCTGGGTTGCTACCGTGAGTTCGAGTAATGCCAATGTCTATGAGCCCATTATAATCGATTGGAAGACCTCCGACATCCTTCAATGTTGCGAAGTAAAGACGTCGGCGAAGCGATCGTAAAGAAGTATCCCTCTCAAGAGCACCACTTTCCAGAGAGTTATTGATATCCTGATACGTTGAGTTGTACTGCTCCACAAATTGTTTGATGATAGAAACAGCTCCATCGGTATCGTAGGTGACCGTGATGGTTGCAGTATCCCCCACATCCCCCTGTAAATCGAAGCTCACACCGCGGATGAAGTCCTGAAGCCCGGTGTTGCTGTTCGTTTGAAATTCTTGGCCGTTGATCTTAAATCTAGCGATGCTCCCTGTATCTGATCCACCAACCAGTTGATTTTGATTATCGATCAGCCCCAATGCCTCTAGAAAGTTTGAGGTCCCATTCTCAAGGCGTATTTGGGCTCCACCGACGTTTCCCTTAATCTGAAACCTATCCACGAGTGGATCATAAGAAGCTGTAACCTTCGCTGCCGAACGATTAATTCGATCCATGACATCCTGGAGCGAATCCTGCGTGAGATCGATGTCAATCTTGACATCATTGATATAGAAATCCCCGCTCATCATGTTTGTCTGTAGCTGATTTTGCACAGTATCCAGTGTTTCAGATCGGTTGATAGCCCCAAGAGGTCCTATACTAACCACGTTGATGACACCGCCAACGGAATTCTGGGCAGCATCTTTGACGCCAATAGCTTGAAGGAAGTTGCTTGTATCTCCGCTAGATCCGAGCTGGATGAAGTTAGAATTGCTCCCGGTAAATGAGACTTTATCGGTACCCGCATCGTAAGTAACCGATGCCAGGTCTGAAATTTCAGCCTCGATCGCGCTGAGTATCGATGAGAGCTTCAGATCTGTCGTTAGCTGAACATTTCCATCCACTTTTGTCAGTGTATTGGTGTTGGAGTCGATCTCAAACTGCACCCCGTTAATGGTGAACGTCCCATCCGTTGGGGTCATCCGGAAACCGGCGCTGCCTATTGAGGCGTTGGGATCAATGCTTTTACTAATCGAACCGGTATTCCACGTCTTGAAAGGTGTTGCTTTACTGATAATCTCTATTTCATAAGTGCCAAAATCCACATTACTTCGGCTTTGGGCAGAGAGTGTTGCTGTACTTATTTTCGCTGAATCGCTTGATGATGCTTTGTGATTGAATAGGCCCGTGCCTTCAGCCAATGAACTGATCTGTCCTTTGAGCGATAGTAAACTTGCTTCGGTGTCGTTCAGTTCCATCTTGGCAGACTGAATGGCCACTGATTCTGTTTCAATGCGACTACGCGATTGCATCTTCAGGGCAATCAGTTGATCCACTATCTGTGTAAAATTCCCCGCTCCAATGATAGCTGCCATCGGTGCATCCTTCCACTTACTGATGTCAATTTGCATTCCACGCAATAACGTTCGTGGGGCAACTCCCTGTGGTCACCAGGTACTCTGGGCACGCACTTGGATCTGTCCCTCCGTTGGAAATGCAGGATAGTGCGATTCCAGGATGATTTATTCCAACAAGGGCGATTTTCTGTTGCTTAATGACTATTGTCGACCATCCCTGTCGAATCTTTAGTGAACTTTGTCGTGTTGAGGGGGTTGAAAGTCATTGATGGCCTTAGCGCATCCAGAACTTCCACCACTGGACTCGATGTCGACGCTGCAGCTCAGCAGCGCGGCGGGTCTGTTCATCGAGTTGCTGAGTCAGTTGCATAATGATGGCGTCTGAACGTCGTCTCGCCTCAGCAGCCTGAGCTTCGCGTTCGTGGGCCAGCTTGAGTTCCTCCCGTAGTTGCACAATCTCCTCGCGGAGCATCTCCAGTTGCCGATCCAATGGTACTTCTTCCTTGACGAGATCCAGCGTGCGCAGTTCAATTTCTCTCGTGAGGACGTAGCGTACAAGAGCTTCTTGCTGTTCGCCATCGTCAACCTGGAATTCCACAGCCACTACGTGAAAATTCCTGCTGTCCCGCTCTATACGATAGGATCGGCGAATCACTCCTGGGAAGACAAACATCTCACCATCCGGAAGATTCAGCTCGATGGATATTTCAAGTCCTGGATTGAGTACATCAGGGTTTCCTTCAGTCACCGTGAATAAAACACCGCCTGCGCCCAGATTCGTGACCAATCCATTGACAGATTCTTGGCTGTTTATCAAGTCGACGCTTACAGGAAAAACTGTTTCTACTCGCGCAAATTGGCGTTTACGGACGGGATGGTCTTGTGGTTGAGCGAGTATCAACAGGCTGCCCCATATGCTGTTCGGAACCCCGGCTTCTATAACATAGGTCTCATGGGAAATCGGAGGGACTCCCCGGGGTAACTCTCGCAGAACTATCACTTCATGGGGAGCGTATTGAATGACTTCACCATTGGCATCGAGAGGTGTCAGGAGCTTGAGTTGTTCTCCACTAATATACTTCAGGTGTGTGAAGGCCAGTGGTCTATCTGTGGATCTACTACTGATCTCCACCTGTCGGTTGATCCCGTGTCCCACAGTTGGCTTTGTGTGCATCGCCGTATTCCTTTCAGTCAAGGTTGCTTGAAGCCACGTAGTTTCAACAGCAATTCAATACGCCCCTGAAGTATCTGAGTTGCTTGAGAGATCTCGGCAACGCTATATCCTGCATCTGCAAGTTCATAGATCTGATCCGTCTGATCTGCTTCCTCGTCCATTTCGGATGATTTCGGTGGGGGAGCATCTTCCTTACTGGCCGCTAGTGTTGGTACTCTCTGCGTCGATTCTGGAACGAAAGAAGCTCGGGGCACCTTAGTTGATGGTGGTACCGTATGAATAGTCTCCTGTTGAGCTAACAGGTGCGCCTCTGTAAAGCGTACACTACGAAGTTCCTCCTGTGCTTCCGTTGCGAACGTTGTCTCGACTTGCAGCATTTCCTCCATTGGAGATATTCGTTCCTTGATTTCAGCAGTACGTTCTTTCGTCTCTTCGATCATGCCCAGGGTCATCTCGATCTCGGCCTGAAGTCGAGTCTCTTGAGCTATTGTGCTCCGATAGTCGCGCTTGATGTCATCCAACCCGCGGAGGATCGCATCCCTGTGCTCCACAGTACGTTGTAGTTCCTGCTTCGCTTCGTTGAAAGTCATCCGTGCTTCTTCAAGTTGAGCCTGCAATGCATTCATCGGCTCACTTAGCTGGTTGATCTCCGCTTCCACCTTGGCAATTGTTGATTGGATGACATCAATCTGTGCCAGCATTGAGGCCTCCCTCATGGTGAGTTCGTCCAACTCAGTGCGCGCATGTGTTGCGTTCGCCTTGGCTTCTTTTAGATCTTTGGTCAATTTCTGAATTCGAACGCGTGCATCTTCAATCGAAGACTCCAAATCTATGCGCGCGGCGTTCTGGACTTCGATATTTGCGAGTAGTCTTGTTTCCTCTAAAATCAGCGTGTCTATCGTAGTGGTATCAGTAGAAGTATCCATTATTTGTCTCATGGCATCGCACGTAATTTCGAGATCCGGCAATCGAAGATCGCTTAGAGGCGAACATCAATATGATGCTCTCCATCGATCTCCTGACGCTTTGCCATAAATGCTCGTGTTCTGCGACGCCTTCTCCTTTGATGATGTCGTTCACTTTGTTCCTCATGTTGTGCTCCCCTGTCATAGATCACACTCTCGGTACTAGCCTCCGTGTCTCGCACACGCGACAGACGCCTTCTTCGCAGTTCCCGAAAATGCTCTGCAAAGTACTGTTGCTGGTTTGCTGTATACTGTTGGAGTATCTCTTGAATACGTTGAACCTCAGCAGCTCTTGTGAACACATTCTGAAGATCAACAGGGATCGGCACTGAACATCATCACCTCTCAGTGGGCATTATGTCTCTCAGTTTTCCCCGGATCCGAAGAACCGCCTTCGTATGAATCTGACAGACACGCGATTCTGACACGGAGAGAACGCGTCCTATCTCTTTGAAGGTGAGTTCCTCATAATAATATAACATGATGACGAATTTCTCTTTCTCAAGTAGATTCCGAATGGCATCTGCGAGTCGTTCCTGCATTTCACGGAGTTCCACTGATTCTGCTGGATCCACTTGCGGATCCTCAATGATGTCTATCAGACAAGTCCCTCTTTCAACAGCATCTGCATGGATACAGTCATACAGGGAGATAAAATTGGAGGAGTGCATGTCCGCCAGCAACTCATAGAGACCCTCAAGCTCCAGGTCGAGAACCCGGGCCACTTCCTCATCTGTAGCTGGTCTTCCCATTTCGCGTTCAATCTGTGCGTAAGCATGTTCGATCATCACATGTTTGCGATATCTTGAGCGTGGAATCCAGCCAAGTTTTTTGGCCTCATCCAAGATAGATCCCCGGATACGGCATATTGCATAGGATTTGAATGGAGTACCGTATTCAGGATCATAACGGTCTACTGCATCTATCAACCCCAGAATTCCGGTGTTCACGAGGTCATTGAACTCTACCGGCGAAGGAGGATTCAATGCCAGGCGATCCAAGACATACTTGACCAGTCCTGCGTAATGCAAGATCAGAAGTTCCCTGGCTCGCTCACAATGGTGATGCTTGCAATCTCTCCATAGCTCATGCAAGGATTCAGTACCGCATTTTGCTAAAGGAAGCAGTTTCATGGCGTTTACACTGGAACAGAGGATGATCCATCGCTTTCATTGGATTCTTCGTCCTCGATTGAATCCAGTTCTTCCCATTCTTCCGGGTTTTGATCGAATGCGACATCCACATGTTGTTCCTCAGCTTCAGATTCTCCTTTAGGCTCAGGAATCAGGCACACAATAACGGTCCCGAGGAGCCAACCCAGGCCGAACAGGATCAGGAAGATGACGACTGATCTCCAGGCAACCAAGGCCAATCCGATCCCATAAGGGTAGTTGAGGATACCTACCAATAGGGCCATTAAGAAGCCAAGCCCTCCTATGAATGCGGCTAGCCTCTGTGGCAACTCTATCATGACTCCTCAAGCCGTTGTTCTAGTTGTTGAAATTCGATCTGAAGAACATACCGAACGAGTTTTTCTCGGTCGTCTTCTTTATCGGGAGATCCGACAAACTGTTGTTCATCAAACATAATCCCAAAGACGGTTAAACGTCGATCCGTAGCACTTTCATGGCGTCGAATAACAGTCCCAAGGAATTTGAGTTCATCCATGGTGGGTTCCGACTGATATCTGCGTCGTCTGCCCACGCGGGCACCCCCCCCAATCCTGGGCAAACTGAACTCAACTTCGACCGGATCCCCTCGCTGGGGCCGTTCAGGCTCCACGAGTTCAACAGCCAGGCGGATCCCATTTCCACTCAGATTGAGCATGTTTCCAACACTCGGTGTTTTCTGCCCTTCCGCCAGCAAGGTTACAGCAACAATGCTGTCTGCACGGAAATAGCTTCGTATAGCAAACCCTTGAGGGATGGTGCTATGGAGTACCTCTGTTTCCAAGAGTTCATCACGACGGAACGACTGTATTGTTGTCTGGTACTCCTGTGTCTCGCCACCGTCAGTCGCTTTGTAGATGGTTATCTCCTGACCTTCCGATAATCGAAGGGAAGGAGGTGCTTCCAGGATAAGGCTGTTTCCCTCCATGCGATATATTTGGCTCCGGTGTTCCGTGACATTGAGCCCTGACCGAACGTGTAAGAAAACGGGTCGTCCGATGTCATTTGGACTTCGGCTCATCATTCCCATTGTATGCAAGTCTCCTTTTCTGGTGAATTTGTCCCGCCCATGATTCTATTCAGATTCCTCAGTCAAAGCAGCAGTCAAGATCATCGCCCCGAGACTGGCATGTGGAAGTTCTCTCTCCGCTATCATTTGCCCCAGGGTTGCTGCAATACGCAAAATGGATTGAGCGGCTGCAGATGGGTTATTCATCTCAACGACAGATTGACTTTTCCATTGAGCATTCATGATGCTGAAGTCCATTGGGATGAAGTCGAGATAAGACACATTGATCCCGAGGAAATCTGAGCAAGTGGTGATCAGGCTGTCGGCAACCCGGCGTGCTTGATCTTCGTCCGTCCCCATGTTAACAATGAGCGAAATATCGCATTCTGCCCCCAATGCAGTAAGATGCTTGATGAGGGCATAGCCACTGGTTCGCGCAGGAATATCAGGTGTGATTACCATAAAGAATCGTCTGAGTTCAAGCAAGACTGCGATACTCTGAGTGTGTGAGGCCGTGCCCACATCGACCAGGATACAGTCATACATGTCTTCAATGCGCTGTGTTTCCATCCCTACACGTTCCCGGAGATCCTTCTCTGGTAGCTTACCATCTACTGGTGTATATTCTCCATGAATGTCGCCTAATTGTGCAACGGATATATTCGGCCGGCGAGCCACCGCAATCGCTGCGGAGAGTTCTTCTCTCTGACGCCAAACGGTTTCCAACGGTTTTAGATTTCTTCGTATCGTACGCTCCGCATAAATGTCCGGTAAATGATCGGGAGCCACATGGTAGATCAACAACCTGGCGAATGTACTTGATAGTGCAGTGGCGAGATTCCAGATAAAGGAGGATCGTCCAATGCCCCTCTTGCTGCCGACCACCGGTATAATGTGTTTTGCAAGCATCTGACGTAGGCCATCAGCCTGACTCGCCATGGTGGCATTGGCTACATTGTCATTTTCCATATGGTCGTTACTCCTTCATCTGGTCCAGAATAGCCTGTAGATGCTTTTCATGGATCATGAAATCAAACAGGCGCGTATGACTCGCGACCTCAATGTCATCAGGTACGCTTTGACCCGTGGTAAAATAGGAGAGCGGCTGTTTGGTTCGATATGCCATATTGATCAGAGAGTCCAGCGAAAGGGTTTCATCCAGTTTTGTGAATAATAGTCGACTCACACCCGTTTGGCGGTATTTGTCGTAGACTTCCAGTAGATCCATATATTTTGTAGTGGCATCCAGTGTTAAGTATACTTGATCCGGCTGCATTGCGGTAATGTAGCTCTGCAGTTCCGCCATATGCATTTCGTGACTGGGACTCCGACCTACTGTATCGATAAAAACCAGTTCACAGTTCGTTTGATTCTCAACAGCCTCACGTGCTCCACGCGGACTGAGTGCCAACTGTACAGGTAAGTTAATGATCTCGGCATAGGTCTTCAACTGTTCATACGCCGCAATACGATAAGCATCAATACTGATCAACCCAACTGAGCGACGCTTCAAGATGGAGTACAATGCCGCAAGTTTCGCGGTTGTTGTGGTTTTGCCAACTCCGGTGGGGCCAACCAATGCGATGACCTGTCTTTCACCGTTTGTGAGAGAGATCTCTCCGGCTATCGGTATGATCTGCTCTAAGCGCTGGATGAAGGTAGAGCGGATTTCCTGGGTATTCAGTTCAATTCCCTGGGTCATCTGTGTTGAGGCAATATCATCCAACATAAACACAATTCGTTGCGCCAACTCTCTATGGATCCCCAGTTTATTCAGATGATCGTGAAGATCATCTAAAAGTCTACGCATCCCCGTGTCTGTGGAGGTCGCTTCAGAACTCTCCATGACGTGCTCAGTTTCTGACACTCTCACTATTTTCGGTGATCCGGGAGCTTGCGGTTGTTTCGTTTTCGATGTTCTCTCCCGATCCCTCACACCGGCGATGACTTCAATCAGCTTGTCCCCAAGTAGACCAAATAAACGACGTCGCTTGATGCGTCGGATATTCAGGATAACCGCATCGGGACCTAAATCTTGCTTGATTCGCGCCAAAGCCTCTGGCATGGAACGGACCTCATAGGTTTTGATACGCATACATTCTCTCCTGGACTCTATGAGGCTTGAATAACCCCATCTGTCACCGTTTCTACCTGTGTCGTTAGTTCTTCGTACGATAGTACTGCCATACTGGGGAGATACAAATGTACCAGTTCACTTAAATGAGGTCGTAACGCAGGAGCGCACAGCAGTGCCGGTTGAATGCCCTGTGCAGCGACAGTTTCCGTCGTCTCATTGATGTTCTGGATCGTCGTACGGATCAAACGTGCATCTGCTCTCAGTTCAGCCCTTCCGGAAGCGTCTTCTTGAATGGATTCGAGCAATGTCGCCTCTAGCTCTGGATGCAGTGTCAGAACATGCAGTTGCCGGTCCGGACCAAGGTGTTGTTCGACGATCTCCCGCCTGAGCGATTGTCGGACCTTCTCCGTCAGAAACCTGGTGTCCTTGAGCACACGGCCGTTATCTGCGAGTGTCTCCAAGATCGTCGTGAGATTTCTGATAGAAACCTGTTCTGTCAGTAGCCTTGCTAGTACGTTGCGCACATCGACCAGACTCAATACTTCAGGAACCACCTCATTGACAGCGACCGGATTACGCTCTGCAAGATGATCAAGTAACGTGCGTATAGCTTGTAGACTCAGCAACTCCGCAGCATGACGTTTGATCACTTCCTCCAGGTGTGTCACCAGAACAGTTGCAGGATCGACAACGATGTATCCTGACTGTTCTGCACGTTCTCGGTAGATATCCTCAATCCAGAGGGCCGACATGCCGAACGCGGGTTCTGTTGTTGAGACACCCGGAACCCCTTCCTGCGCATCTCCTGGGTTCATCGCAAGATAGCGATCGACCATGAGTTCACCTTGAGCGACCGGGGTTCCCTTAATACTAATGCGGTAAGTTGCACCACTGAGATCAACGCTGTCGATCATACGGATCAGTGGGATAACAATCCCCAGATCTCTAGCACAGCGCGGTCGTATTTCTCGAATACGTTCCGCTAAATCTCCTCCTTGCATTTCATCTGCCAGCGCGATCAGATCATAACCGATTTCGACGAGGATCGGATCCGGTTCAAAGCTCGCTTCCATTTTTTCTATTCGTTCTGTCGCCTCAGCTTCTTTCTCCAGTGTGATTTCCTCGGCCGCCATCCGTCTTGTTGAAAGATACAGAAACAAACCGAGCCCACCTGAAATGAAACTCAATAAGGTAAACGGCAGATCGGGCAACGGGGTTGCAAGTCCGAAAATCAGGAGAGCTATTGCTGTAACGAACAGGGCATTTGGTTGGGAGAACACTTGCCGGGTAATATCGCTCCCTAAATCCATTTCGGTGCTTGTACGTGTTACAAGAATCCCTGCGGACGTAGAGATGACAAGTGCTGGAATCTGCGCTACCAAGCCATCGCCAACAGTGAGCAACGTATACGTTCCCACAGCCGTCGAGAAGCTAAGCCCTCGCTGAAGTATACCCACAGCGAGTCCTCCAAGAATATTTACGACAATAATGATCATGGATGCGATAGCATCGCCCTTTACGAATTTGCTGGCACCATCCATCGCACCGTAAAAATCTGCTTCTCTCTGAATGTGGTGTCTTCGCTGATGAGCCTCATCATCTGTAATGACCCCTGCGTTAAGCTCTGCATCAATGGCCATCTGTTTTCCTGGCATTGCATCCAGGGTAAAACGTGCTGCAACCTCAGCGACTCGTTGTGCTCCATTGGTGATGACGACGTATTGAATCGCAACCAATATCAGGAAAATGACAAATCCGATCACATAGTTTCCCCCGACAACAAAATCACCGAACGTGGAGATAACTTTGCTGACGGTTCCGGGGCCTTCGTGTCCGTATAGCATGATACGGCGTGTTGAAGCGACATTCAGGGCCAATCGATAGAGCGTCACGATCAGAAGTAACGAGGGAAACACCGAGAGTTCTAGCGAATCTCGAATGTAGATCGTGCTGAACAAGATCGATATCGAGATCGTGATATTCAGGGTCAGCAGCAGATCCAGCAATGGTGCAGGTAATGGAAAGATCATCATTGCCAGTGATACGACGATGACAACGGGTACCGCAATGCTGCCTACACGACCTAGACCATTTGATACCGTCTGCATGGATTATCCATTCATAGCAGCGAGTGTCGAATGCCTCCGCTGTGCAAGCCGATGTATGTAGACAAACACCTCCACAATGGCTTCGTAAAGCCGCTCTGGAACCTCCTGATCGACTTCTACCGTTTTATATAGGATCTGAGCAAGTGGCGGATTCTCCACAATAGGAATTCTGTGTTTCTGTGCAATCTCGCGGATAGTATCCGCCAACTTGCGTGCTCCTTTTGCAGCGACACAGGGCGCCTGCATGCTTTCCGTGTCATATTTCAGTGCGACAGCTAGGTGAACAGGATTGATGATGACTACATCTGCTTCCTCTACTTGAGCCATCATCCGTTGTCGAGTGATGCTTTGTCGCAAGCTTCGAATGCGAGCGCGGACATGCGGATCGCCCTCTTCCTGGCGAAGGTCATCCAACAGTTCACGGAACGTCATCAACAGTCCACGTTCGTGTTCGCGACGCTGGTAAAAGTAATCCATTAAGGCCAGGGCGATCAGTGTAACACAGGTCCAAAGGAAAAGTCGAGCTACTGTGTGCGCTATGAAGCGCAGGAACTCCCCATGCGCCATATCCATGGCAAACGCGAGTCGTTCTAGCCGTCCCCGGATGACAAGATAGGAAACACCAGAAATAATGGCTATCTTGCCAAGGGATTTCCCCAATTCAAACAGGGAACGTACGGAGAAAATACGCTGAAATCCTGAGACAGGATTGATTTTGTCGAAACGCGGCTGTAGAGGATACGCTGTAAATACAATGCCAATCTGCAAAACATTACTCAGGATGGCAACCACAAAAGCAACGAGCATGATTGGCAATATGAGTTTGCTTCCTTCCCACGCAAGTCCTGCAACATCAGGAAGATTACTCATATGAGATGCCTGAGCAACTCGTATGAAGGCATCACGTAGTATGATGGACAGTCCCCGGTAGATGCTGCTTCCCATGAAGGTCATCAGGAGCAGAACGACCAGTAATATCAGTACCGAGTTGAGTTCTGTACTGCGTGTAACCTGACCTCTGCGCCGTGCTTCTTGACGACGGCGGCGCGTTGGCTGATATCTGCGTTCAGGATCTCTCATGTTCTCTACCCAACTGGGCCCATCGCTTTCATAAGCGGTACAAACATCTCATGCAGGAGTAAGAAGCTCTTTTCCAAAATGACATAGAACATGGGAAGTACGGCTGCCAGCATGAACAACCCCAGTGCGATCTGGAGTGGAAAACCAACAATGAATACATTCATCTGTGGCACGGTCCGGGCAATGATACCCATCGCCACGGTTGAAAGAAACAACAGCCCCAGTACAGGAGCAGCGATCTTGAAAGCTATTATCCACATGTGCCGTGCCAGTTCCCAGATGATCTCTATCATCTCCGGGGAGAAACGGACCTGTCCGATCGGGATGATACGATAACTGTCTACAACCGCTTCAACAAACCAGTGATGGCCCTGGATAGCCATGAAGATCAGGATGGCTATCAGGTACTGGAATTGACCTACAATCGGTATCTGTATGTTGGATAATGGATCGATGACGTTCACAATCCCAAATCCCATCTGCATATCGATCATCTGCCCTGCCAGATAGATCGCGTTGAAGATCAACGATGCAGCAAATCCGATAACCAAACCGATCCCCAGTTCCCTGATGGCCAGGAGTGTATAGCCTGGCACATCGGTTGGAAGTACCCCTACACTACTACCCGCCAGAGGCCATAGCAGGATGGTCGCAATCACTGCCAAGCCGATTTGGACCTGTGCAGGGACATGTCGATTTCCTACTATTGGTATCGACATCAGTATAGCCGAGACGCGCATCAATATCAGAGCAAAAACATGTACCTGAGTTGTGGCAAAGGTCATCCAATCCAACATGCTACCTCAGAATATCTCGTATCAGTGTCTCTGGAAGATAGTAGAGCAAGTGATATGTGTAATTCGTCATCATGGCCAGGATCCATTTGCCGAAAACAACGGCTGCGACCACGACTGCCAGGATTTTCGGAACGAATGTGAGGGTCATTTCCTGGATTTGGGTCACAGCTTGAAAAATGCTCACCATGAGTCCAACGATCAGCCCGAAACCTAACATCGGCGACGCAACAGCTAGCGCGATAAAGAGAGCTTTATGGCCATCGGCAATGATGGATTGTGGCGTCATAAGACCTCCTTACGAGTGGACGTATCCCAGCAGTAGAGCGCGGGTTATGAGATGCCAGCCATCGACCGCTATGAACAGTAATAGCTTGAAGGGGAGCGAGATCATGATCGGTGGTAGCATCAGCATCCCCATTGAGAGCAATGTGCTGGCAACAACGACATCAATGATTAAGAAGGGCACATAGACAATGAACGCTGCAATAAAGGCTGTGCGTAGCTCACTAATGACGAAAGCTGGAATTAGAGTTAGTGTTGACACCTCAGAAAAGTTTGCTGGGCGAGTGCCCTCCGTCATCGCCACAAACAGCCCCAGATCATTTTCACGAGTGTTTTCGCGCATGAATTGCCGCAGAGGCAGCATGGCTTTGCCAAGGGCTTCGCTTGAGGTTATCTGTTCATCCAAGTAGGGTTGCAGTGCCTGCTCGTTGATCTGCTTCCCAACAGGGGTCATAATAAAAAAAGTAAGAAACAATGCAAGGCCAACAATGATCTGATTTGAAGGGACCTGTTGCGTTCCTAATGCCTGTCGGATGAAGGACAGCACGATAACTGTGCGTGTGAATGATGTTACCATGACTAACAGGGCTGGTGCAAGCGCCAGAAGTGTCAGCAGAAACAGTACCTGAAGCGTTGCCGATACTTCCTGAGGGTTATCAGCACCTTCCAGTCCAATCGTCACACGAGGGATTTGAGCATCGGCGACTGAAGCACTCAAACATAGGCAAGAAAAGATCAGTAAAACTAAGAATATGTCAGGGCGGGGCCTCATGGCTCTGGTTTGCCTCTGTTAGTAGCAACTGTGGCTTGCTCAAGTTCCCAAAGTGTCATATCAGATCTTTCGGTTTGTTGTGATCGGGAACCCATGTTTTTTCTCAACTGCTGTAAGAACGAGATCGGGGTGGCCGAGTCGGTACTGTGGCTTTGCTTAATTGCAAGAATTTCGTCCTCATCAGTAATCTGACTGAGCAGGGATATCTGGTGGTCCGTCACACCGAGAACAAGAATCCTGCTGGGCATTTCTACAAGATAGAGTAGTTTCTTGGGACCAAGATACAAGCGACCCAAGACATGCATCTCTGACGTAGCTGCATGACCGATTCTACGTTGTTTCCAACCTTTGCGGAGTAGGTAGAGTGAACCATAGAGCAAACCGATGATGAAGAACAGAGAGATGAAGACCCGTCCCACATCCCTCAACTCAAAACCGGGTGATGGAGGCGGCTCAGGTGCCTCGTATTCGGAGAGTCGTTCATGGTCAGGAGGTGTCTCTGGTTCTGATTGCTGGGCTCCAACGACGGATACCACGTGACAGAACAACAGAAGACTAAGAACAGCCAAGAGTACTCGTTCCATGGTCCATCCTGTCAGATGAGATTGCTGAAACGTTCTTCCTGGGATTCAATATCTATAATGCGAATGCCATAGTAACCTTTCACGGCAACCACTTCACCTGTCGCAAAGGGTCGATCATTGACCAGCAAATCCACCGGATCACCCGCGATCTTATCGAGTTCAATGATCGCACCAGGACTCAACTCGAGGACCTCCTTGATGCTCATACGACGCCGTCCGAGTTCAATTGTTACTGTAAGGGGTACATTTAGGAGTTTCTCAAGGTTGCCCTGTCCCACTCCGCGATATGCACCCTCAAGGACCGGAAAATCAACAGGCGTTACTTCCTCTTCTGGGGTACTGGTATCACTTGATGTTGTGCCATTTACCACATTTTCATCCATTCTCTATCCTTTCAGTTGTCTCTCCTGGCTCTGCTGCCGAGGAGGATTCTGCCGACTCTTTTTCTTCTTCATCTTTGATTTCGGAGACGAGTTTGACAGCCATGCGTCGACCAGAACCGATCCCCGGTGTTGCCAGGAACCGGGGCGTCTTTCCAACAACCACTACGGCATGTTTCGTGATCTCCTTGTTGAAGGGAATCACGTCGTTCTCGTTGAGTTCCAGCAGTTCTCTCAGGGTTCTCGTGTGTTCTGCAAGGATTGCACGTACAGGAACGCGTACCTTCATCAGATGCTGCTGGATGGATGTCCGGGAAGTCCCCTCTACCTGTATCCGCCTTCCAACAAGTTGATTGCGGATTGGCTGCAATACAACATAGGGAATACAAAGATCCATCTGTGCCTGGTACTGCCCATAGGAAACATCAAAGCTGATATGTACCACTGTATCTTCAGGCATCACCCCAATTTCGACGAACTGAGGATGCGCTTCATCACTGAGAGCGACCGGAACCAATGGATAGATCGGTTGCCACACCTCTTTCAAGGATTCGTAGATGTGACTGATCACTGAGGCCATGATACGCATTTCTACGGGACTCAACGCACGTAGATTACTGTCTGTTAGTGGCTCACCTAACCCTCCCAGTAGTTTATCGACAAAGATGAATGCCAGTCCCAGATCAATGTGCAATACGGCATTTCCCTCGAGCGGTCGTAGGCCAAAGATGTTCACATATGTGGGATCGGGCAGCCTGTCTCTAAACTCAGAGAAGGTCTTCTGCTCAACGGCTGCCATTTTCATTTCGAACATGGAGCGTAAATGCCCTGAGATCCATATACGAAAGTTGGCGATGAAACGGCTATGAATCTCTTCCAGCGTGCGCAGTGCATCACTTACGAACATGCGCTGCTGAAAAAAATCATACGCTGCAATCTCTGATTCCTCCGGGGGTATAACAGATTGCGTCGCTTCGGAGCCTTCTGCCTTCTCGTCCTCCAGACTCATTATGCTGGCGAATTCTTCTCTTGTCAGACCATCTTTATGCATTATCCATCCTATTGAAAGACAAAAGTGGTGAAATAGACTGCAGTAACTGGATCTCCGTCCATATTGCTGTTGACTCTGTTCATGATATCTTTTCTCAGTGTTTCCATAAGATCCTCACCTGAACTCTTCGAATCTTTTGCATCTTCAGCTTTGATCTCGCGTAGCCTGCTGATGATTACGTTCCGTATGCGGCTCTTTGCACCTTCGATGAGTTTCTTATCCTTCGCACCGGAAGTCACCAGCACCACCTTAGCTTTGAGATAGGACTTCTGTTGCCCACTAAGGTTGACGATAAAATCTTCGAGCAATACTTCCTCTGGCTTGCTCTGATCGCCGCCACAACCAAAAGACATCATGGTAATCAATATCACAAAGGCAAATCGCCCGTGTTTCATCACTGTACTCCTTCCTGTTTATATCTGTCGGGATATGATCTACCTCCTAGGGGGCGAAATATGAGTTCCACACGCCGGTTCTTTCTGTCATCCGGGCTGACAGCTAGGGTATGTCCATAAGCGGCCAGTGAGAACCTGGAATCATCCATCTTGTGCTCATTGACAAAGTATTTGATTACCTCTGCAGCACGGAGAGCAGAGAGATGCCAGTTGCTCGATATAAGGCTTCCGGGCGTTATCTGCGTGGCATCCGCATGTCCCACAACAGTTACTTCATTTTCATAAGCATTGATAAGCCCCGCAATCGTAGCAAGCTTTTCTCTGCCGAGCTGCTTGATCTCGTATCCCCCGCTATCGAACAGTGCTGCTGTTGGGATACGTACAATGATCTCTCCTTCCCGTTCTTGTATGTCGATGGCCGCTTCCGTTTCCTCCGCTTCGCTTTCGCTCTGCTGTGGCAGGGCCTGCGTCAATGCATGCGATGCAACGGGTTCTCCGGAAGCAGGTTCAGGTTCCGGCAAGTCGCCGGGTAAAAAGACCCGCTCTCCGCCCGTAAGAACCCCGAAAGTGCCTTTAAGAGAGATGACCATTTCACGGAATGCGCGTGTGTCAAGCGTTGACATGGCAAATAGCAGCACGAAGAAAGTCAGTAACAAGGTCATCATATCCCCATAGGAAAGCATCCACTTATCCTCCCCACCTTCTTCTGCAGGGGCAATTTCTTGACGTCTGTCTAGCATCTTGGCCTCCTATTTAGGCAGCCGCAGGTTCACTTTTCGCTCTTTCCACAGCGCGATCCACTTCGCTAAGTTCACTGGGTGGGACGAAACTCTGAAGGCGTTCCAGCACTCTTGCCGGGGTTGCGCCTGTGACTGCTGCAAGCACGCCTTCTACAATGCATTCGTAATATGCCGCTTCGCGTTCTGACTGTTCACCGATCTTTGTGGCGATAGGGAGGAAAACCAAATTTGCTCCGACCAGTCCCAGGAAGGTCGTCACGAGTGCTGTTGCCATACCGTCTGCAATTGCAGAAATGTCCCCGCTTTCCACGTTTCCAAGCATCATGATCAGGCCGACAAGTGTTCCGATCATACCAAAGGCGGGGGCATAGGCCCCCATACGACGAAACACTTCTTGGTTATCGCGATGTTCTTTCCGAAGCACACGCATCTGTACCTCTAGCAGGTCGTAAAGTTCTTCATGATCCGTTGTGACGGTAGCTTTCTCCACAGCATTCTTGAAGAAGCTATCCTCGATATCCTCTGATTCACTTTCGATTCCCAATGCGGCCTGAGTGCGTGCAGCTACAGCAATTCGATACAGTTTGGCGATAGTTCCAGCATAGGGATAACTCTTCGGCCGAAACACATGGATGAGACTCCGAAAGCTCGTTAGCAGATGTTTTGGCTCAAAGCTAGTGAGGGTTGCAGCAAACGATCCTCCAAAGACGATCAGCCATGATGTCATATCCGTGAACGTATCCAAGTTGACGTTGCGCTGTGCAATGGAGTAGAGTATCAATCCAAAGCCGAGCACTATCCCTGCTACTGGTGCTAGACCTCCCATAGTGGTGTCCTCCGATTTACAGGTTATCCTGGTGATTTCTCAAGAGCGGGTTTTGATACTGTGCCCACTCAGGATTGTGGATTTGCTGCTTATAATGGATGGTACGATGGACAATCTCTTCAACAGAATTACGGACGAACAGTTTGTTCCCATTGCATAGCGTGATAATCGTATCAGCCAATTCTTCCATCCACAGGATCTCTTCTGCATTCAACACAATGGTTTGACCATCCCGCTTGATGAGTTCTATCATGGTCGGTTAACCTTTGTTTACCTTGAGCATATTCTGTATTAAGTCGGCTACGTCCCGCGATTTGCCGGGAAGATTTTTTGAGAGTTTTGAGAGCACCTCTATCATGGTCGATTCGTCCAGTTTCTTTAGAATCGCCAACACGTGGTCTTCCTGTTGCTGTTCAAGCATGCCCACCAATAACTTGACGCCCTCTCTGGGATTGTCCTCGATTCCACGAGCAATCTTGGTGATATCCTTATCAAGGTTCCTCGCGGCTTCTGCCTGATCTATCTTCTCGGTTTCTTGCCCACTGTCGCGTAGTTTCTGTTCTGCCTCATCCTGACGTTTTTTCAGTTCATCCAACTCTTTTCTCAGTTCTTGGACACTAGCCTGGCTCTGTCTGTACTCTCCCAGAAGATTCTCGACATTCTTCAGTAAGTTCCTCAACTCTTGCTTTTGTTTGTCCAGCTCTTGCTGAGAAAATCTCAGTTTCTCATTTTCCATCTTAAGCTGCTGTTGCCAGTCCATCTGAGCTTCGGCGAACAGATTTTGATTCGATGGTTGCATAACTCTCGTTTCGTTATTGGATATTGTTTCACCTGTGGCCTGTTCGGAGGCGAACCATCGCGAACGGACCTCGCCAACATCCAGTAATACTGCCAATAGAGTAGCAACCACAAGACAGGCAACCGCAGCACCAACTATCCAGTACCATTTCATTTTGATCTCCTCCTTCACCCATCTCGCGTGAGCTACATGGGAATGGGTCGCTCATCTGTACGACGCCGCTCATGCATCTGACTCGCTACCTCATCAAGCATTTTCTGCTCTAACTTGAAAAGCCACGATTGATAGATCTTCTCATGCTTTTCAGCCAGGGCTTCAATGATCTTGCGTTGCTTTGTTGCCTCCGCCAAAACATACTGCTCCTGATCCGCATGAGACGACAGTTGTTCGATACATGTCTTCTGATGTTGAATCACTTTCTGCATCCATTGAATGTAGTTGCTGTACTCATTGATAAGTCTGATGTTGAGAGAATCGCTGTACAATTCCTGTACATCAACAATACATTCATCCACCGCCTGTTCAAATCTATCAAGGAGGTTAGTGGCTGTGAGAAGTTCCTGTCGTGCCTTCGCGAGCACCCGTTGCTGTGATTCTTCAGCCATTCGACGTAGTTGCAGAATAGACTGCAGACGAAAAGCGCGTTGCATAATTTTCCGTTCTACGAAACAGTCTGTCGTAGCTCCCTTATCGCTTCATCAAAATCGACATGTTCATCCAAACCCTGACGCAGGAATTGGCGAATCTGACCAACCCGGTTGATGGCTTCGTCCAAAACCGGATTACTTCCTGGCGCATAGGCACCGACATTGATCAGATCTTCATGACGCCGATAGATAGCAAGCAACTCCCGTGTCTGAGTTGCCAGTCGTTGATGATCCTCCGAGATGACGTTTATCATTGACCGGCTTACGCTATTGAGCACATCGATTGCTGGATAGTGGTTTTGGGAAGCAAGTTCTCGTGAAAGAAGAATATGTCCATCAAGAATTGCCCTTGATGCATCTGAAATCGGTTCATTTGGATCGTCACCCTCAACCAGAATCGTAAAGAGTCCAGTAATACTTCCACTTTGCTCCAACGTGCCTGCTCGCTCAAGTAGTTTTGGAAGAATCGCAAACGCGGATGGAGGATATCCCTTCGTAGTAGGCGGTTCACCCATGGCGAGGCCAATCTCCCGTTGAGCCATAGCAAATCGGGTAACAGAGTCCATCATAAACATAACATCAGTGCCCTGGTTCCGGAAATACTCTGCAAAGGTCATCGCAAGAAATGCCCCTCGGGTCCTTAGTAAAGCTGGTTGGTCGGCGGTGACAACAACGACGACGGATCGACGAAGTCCATCCTCTCCAAGATCATTCTCAATGAACTCACGAACTTCACGGCCGCGTTCACCGATAAGGGCAATCACGTTCACATCGGCTTTTGTGTAACGGGCGATCATGCCGAGCAGAAGGCTTTTGCCGACACCACTGCCACCAAAGATACCTATCCGTTGTCCTTTTCCAAGAGCCGTTAATGTGTCAATAGCCTTAATTCCTGTAAACAGCGGCTCATTGATAAGAGAGCGCTTCATCGGAGGGGGCGGATCATGATAGATGATATATTCGTCGGTGATAGCGAACTCGCCTTTGCCATCGATTGGATTCCCTAAACCATCAACAACACGGCCAAGCACCCCCGGGCCCATACGGGCAACCAACGGGATTCCGGTTGCAACAATCTCACTATATGGAGCAATGCCATCAATACTGCCAAGAGGCATGAGTATTGCCTTATCACCACGGAAGCCGACGATCTCTGCGCTCAGTTTCTCTTTGCCAGTAGAAGAACAGATATGGCAGATTTCACCAACGGGGATGTGAATGCCATCTGCCTGGATTGTGAGTCCACTGATCTCGGTCACCAACCCATGGATTTCTACAGGCCGGAGTAACTCAAGACGGCGCAGATACGGGTCGAGATCTGGCACACGTGACGTCGAGACATTTATGCTAGGAGTTTCGTCCATCCAGATCAAGAATCTCCTCAATACGCTCCAGTTGCTCATTGATTTGAGCGTCAATATAACCATGTTGGGTTGTCACCAAACAGCCGCCAGGATTGATATCATCATCTACCTGAATCTCGACAGGCCAACCGTCGAAGATGACATCTGCTTCGGACTGTAGGTGAGCCACGTCAGCGGAGCTTATATGGATACATAGTTTTTCATTGGCGGCGACAAGCTGGAGGATATCCCGCACTACGTTGCGGATCGCTTCGCCCTGACGAACACTGGTGTGGATAATCTTAGATGCAATGCAGAAGGCAAGCTGTATGATCTGTGGTTCCATCTCAATGAAAGCGTTTTCCCGTTGAGTAGCAATCGTCTCCGCAACTATTTTCGCCTCCTGGATGCTTCCGTGAAACTGGCTTTCGCCTTTCTCAGTGCCAGCGACGTGCCCTTCCCGATAACCTTTTTGGTGTCCTTCCTCGTATCCCTGATCGTATCCTTCTTGCTTCCCGAGTTCGAATCCCTCCTGTTTTGCCGTCTCACGGATTTCTTCAGCTTCTATGCGTACCTTTTCGAGTAACTCATTGCGTTCAGATTCTGCCTGAGCAAACAACTGTTGTGCTTGGTTTTTCGCTTGGTGAAGTATCTCCGTTGCGCGAATCTTCGCGTCTTCGACGTGCGCCTTTGCCTCTTCAAGCCGAGATGCGGCTTCCCTTATGAGATGTTGTTTTTCTCCCTCAATCGCCAATCTTTCCTTTCTCTTTCTTTCCTCTTCAAGCTGAGCCCCAATCAGGAAAGACTGAAGTGAGATGGAGGGCGATTTGAGAATCCGTTGGCTATTCAATCAATTCCTCCTCTTCATAATCACGGGAGATCGTAATGCTTCCTGCTTGCTCAAGCTGTCGGATGACCTCCACAATCGTGGCACGCGCCGCTTCGATATCCCGTCTGGATACGCCACCCAGGATCCTCACAACGTCTTCAACGGCTCCTCGATTGCGCTTGCCCATGTTAGACATGAACTTATCGGTCACGGCCTCGGGCGCTCCTTTGAGTGCTATCGGCAAAGTATTCTCCAGATCACCACTCGCTTGAAGAGCGGTAATAACAAAGCGACGCATATCGCTCTCAGAAATATAGATAATATCATTAAAGGTGAGCATGTTCTCGACAACTCTTTCAGCGTTTGCCATATCCTTTTGGCGGATGTCCTCCAGGATACTTTCTTGCATATCACCATCGATACGCACAAGGATCTGTGCGAGTTTGTTTGGGCCGCTGCCGATCGCGTCCTGATGCCCCGTTATGAACTCCATTTTTGCTTTGATGGCTTCTTGGACTTCGTTCAGTGCATCTGGCATCACACGTTCCATCGTTGCGATGCGTCTGGCAACGTCGTTACGAGCTTTGGGGGGACTAATCTGTTGAAGTAATGCTGCCGCTTTTTCTGCTGGAAGGCAAACGAGCACGAGGGCTATGGTTTGCGGATGTTCGTCTTGGATATATCCCCAGATATCATTGGCCTCCATCTCCTTCAGAAAACTGAAGGGGGATGTTCCAAGAATATCCCTGAGTTGTTGTTCTTTACGTTCTCTGGTAAAAGAGTCTCCTGTTAGAAGAGGATCCAACAGTTCTTCTGCATTCCCCCAGCCGCCATATAGCCCATGTTGGTCTATCATCTTGTTGAAGTCATCAATGATCTGTGCTCGTTCCTCAACACTAATAGAGATAGTCCCCTGGGCGATCTGCCCGATCTCACGCACGATCCCCAGTCGTATTCTCTCATTGGTAAATTGTTTCAGAACCTCACTGGGCAGGTTCTTGTCAAGCGATTGCATGGTCAGCAAAAGAACCGCCGCTTTTCTTGGGCCCGTCATCCCGCGTTCTCCCTTCACAGTTTATGTTAGCGCTTTGAGTGATCTTCATCCTCGATAATCCACATTGCCAATAGTTGTGCTGCGGCCGCCGGATTCTCGCGCAGATACTCTCCCACACTCTCGAGGATTGCTCTGCGTCTTTCTTCTTCTTCGTGCTCTTTTCTCCTGGCTTCTTCCTCTTCTTGTTTCTTCTTTTCCTCTTCCTCTCGCTGCCGCTGTTCCTCCTCCAGCTTCGCGATTTCTTCCGGGGTTAGCTCAGGTTCTTCCTCTTTCTCCTCTGGCACTGGTTCCAGATCACTGGGCGGCTTATCGATATCCATCGGTTGTCTGCCAAAATCGATCGGCCCGATCCCCTCAAACTCTGGTATTCGCGTTGGTTCCTGTGATAATGGCAATTCTCTTCGGATGAGCATGGATCGAAGTAAGAAGACAATGGACAAGACAATCAAAGCGATCAACGATAATTCCGCAGGTTTTTCCCACCAGGGTTCGATAGCGGCCGGTACGGTTTCCGGTTGTTCGAAAGGAATGAATGAAACATGAACATCTGGATCGCTGGTTGTATTTGCATTGGCCAATGCTGTTTTGATAGTTCCCTCAATTTCCTGCTTGAGATTTGGTATCTGTGCCAGACTTTGGTCTACGAGAACCGCTGCAGAGAGCTTTCGGATATGGGTTCCGCCGGCTGGACCCGCGACGCGCTCGACCGAACGATTCATCTCGTAATTGCGGGTGAATTCTCTCATATCATACTCTGAGGGTTGTGTGCCACCCTGTGCTGTAGGATACTGGGGAGGTCCCGGCACGTTCGTATCCACTCCGGGAACACCCCCAGGCATCCCCCCAGGAACTCCCATGTAATTCTCGCGTTTTTCGTGCTCACTACGGATGATTCCTTCTGTTTCATCTTCGATCGGAGGAGCAAATGTCTCTGTCTCACGCTCAAGTTGTGTGAAATCGAGATCAGCACGCACAATGATTTCAGCTTTATTGCGACCAAGTGTCCGATTGAGAACAGATTGGATTTTGTCATGGAAGTATTGCTCAATCTTCCTCTGTGCCTCCAACTGTTTCAGACTAGCATCGACCGTTGAGACATTCAGTCCCTCTGATTTCATCAGTTCTGAGACATCTTGGCTGTCTACAACAATAGAGATATTCTCTTTCTTCAGCCCGGGAACGCTATGGGAGATCAGATTGGCAACTGCAAGCACTTGCTCCCTGCCAAAGGATTTCTCTCCTTCCTGTTCTAGAGTAATGGAGACAGCAGCCTTCGCTTCCTCTTGATCTTCACGAAAGAGTGTTTTCTCCTCCGGTACAATGGTCACAATAGCAGATCGAACGCCGTTGAAGCCACTAATCAGACGGCTTAAGTGGCCCTGTAATGCCCGTTGATATTTTTGCTGGAATTGCGCATCCGTCATCCCGAGTTCACGCTCATCGAAGATCTCAAAACCAACCAGCCCTGTTTCCTTTGCAGGGAGATTTGCGTTCGAGGCAAGAATCCATGCTTTATCACGCAACCACATTCCATCATGTTTAGCATCAGGCACCTGCACTTCCGTACTGCCATCTGTCACACGGAAGGGAATGTCGTTTTCATTGAGTATCTTGGCAATCGCCGCGGCATCCCGTTGATCCAGACCTGAGTACAGTGTCACATAGTTTGGTTGACGAACCCAGAATAGTGCCAGGATCAGACCAATAACGATGGCGACACTAATACTACCAATCAGTACGCGCTGTGCGGGCTCCAGTTGATTCCAGACCTCACTAGTCTGGTCAAGCAATCTCTGAAGGAACTCAGGCATCATATCCTCTCCTCAATGGGAAGATCCCATGAAGTTATGAGATCCACTTAACCCCCTTACACTTGCATCCGCATGATCTCCTGATAGGCCTGGAGCGCTTGATTACGAATAGACATCGTAAGCTGTAAGGCGATGTTGGCTTCTGTCACCGCGATCATAACCTCATGGATGTTTTGGGTTTCACCCGAGGCGTAAGCTTGCATCAGATGATCCGCCCGGCTCTGTAGTTGATCCACGTACTGGATGCCTCTTTTCAGCATTCCCTGAAAGCTCTTAGTAGGCAAGCCCTCCAACTTCGGTGTGGGTGCCATCGATTCTTCAATTCCTGCTATCGGTTGTATCCACATGACGGGTACCTCTCTAACTTTGCACAACTGTCTGCATCAGGTTATAGCGTGCTGCTATCAGACGTGTCAGCATCTGATAGCGGATAGAATTGGAGGTCAATAATGCCATTTCTCGGTCAATATCGATATTATTTCGATCATTGCGCATCTGTGTGTCTGATTCGATATATGAGCGAATCAGCCCATCTTCCAGCGCTGGTTCCCTCGTCTCACTACGTAAATGTGCACGGTGAGTTCGTGTCAAAGACAGATGTGATTCCCGGGATCCCAAAGCCGCTTGAAGCTGGCTTTGGAAGGATACATCATGACGTTTGAATCCCGGAGTATTTACATTCGCAATATTGTGTGAGATCGCCTCGTGTCGCAATGATGTGCCATTCAAGGCAATCTTGAGAGATAACATTGTCTGATCAGAAAAGAAATCAAGTGGTTGCATCGGTTCATCCAATCTTGCTGATCAAGTGTTCTGATGGCAGTCTGTTTGCATATGAATGCCCTGCTTCTTCGCGTCTTTGCAGATCCACCAACTTGGTACGAGTGTCCTTCAAAACCTGTTTTGTCTCCAATACGGAATCCGCGTTGATTATCCGAACTTGATCGATCAGATCTGCGATCTGTTCTAGCAGGGCGCGAATGTGGATCTGGTTGGGAGAATCACCAAGCAACTCAGCAGATACCATGGATTTCTCTAATGGACAAACCCGAATCTGTTTGAGAATGGCCTGATGCTGCATTGTCAGATCCTGAAGTTTCTGAGTATCTCTTTTCTTGATCGCTAAGCGTTGCTCCGCTACGCACTGTAAAAGCGTTTGATACAGATCGATCTGTAAGTATAATCGAGCCATCGTGTCCCTGTCAGTGTTTTCACGTTCATCCATCACTTATCTCCCTCAGGGATGAGCTGAATCAGTTGCTGCATCGACTCCAATAGATCTGCGTCAACAACACTTTGATAATCTGTATACAACCGTCTATATACCTGTAGTACCTGAGCGTAATCTTTTTGCTCAAAATATATATCACCCATACTCCGCAATGCCTCAGCTTCGTGTGATACATCCCCCCGAATCTCCAGAACCTTCCCAAAATGCTCGATAGCACTCCGGTAGTCCTTCCTCTGGCGATAGGCTTCGGCAAGCACAAGCTGTATCTCTGATACTGTCGCCGGCAATACAGGAGCTATCCCACTTCTCGCTGCAAGCCAGTTCTTTGAGAGGATAATCGCTTTGTCTTCCTGTTCCTCATGAAGATAAGCACGGTTTAACTTCGCAAAGTCTGCTGGGGGTAACTCATGAAACATCCTCAGATTTTCATAACATTCAACAGCGGTTGCATAGTCTCCCGTTTCATAACTTGCTTGCGCCAGCAAACTCCAATACATTTTCTGTAACAAAGGACTCATCGTACGTAAAGTATCATGCAGGTCTGCCGATTGAAGCATCCGCAATTGATTACAGACTTGCGCATAGTCAGCACGCTCAGCCAGATATTCTCCATAAGCAATCCGGAAAGCTAATTGCTTGTCTGGGGAGACCTGTGAAATAAATGTGTCGACTTTCTGTTTGAGATGTTCCACACGCTCAGAAAGATGGAGATTTGTGTACAGTCTAAGCAATTTCTCTGCTGCAGCAATTCTTGTTGCTTTGTCTATCTTCTTCAATCTGACCACTTCTGCATAGAGCTGCTCTGCGCGTTCGACATTTGTTCCCTCGGCATAGAAGTAGCTGTCTGCCCATTTCAACAGAGCTGTTCCTGCGATTTGACTATCCGCATACTGATTCTGGAACGATGCATAAACATCCGGCACTTGATCCCATTTCCCCTGATCCATCAAACATAGAGCAAGTCTGTATTGAGCATTATCTGCAAGCTTGAGATAACCCTGGGGAAACATCTCTGTTAGAACACGAAAGGCGGCTTCTGCACGATCGATCTGTCCACGTTCATAGTAATAATCCCCAATCCAATAAGCTGCAAATTCAGCGCGTGCCATCTCAGGATATTCGGGGACGTTTCCTGCCGTTAGGGGGTAGTCTGGGTACGGGGAAGGGCATTGTTCGAGAGCTTGAAGGTAGTGTTCAACGGTTCTCTGCAGATAAACAGACTGATTCTGAGTATCTATTTCCACTCGGCGACGCTGAATATCCCCCAAGCGGAAAAGAGCATATCGACGGTAAATACTACCAGGCATATTATTCGCCGCTAGCTTATAGGCTGCATACGCGATTTCCAGATCATCCAGATTCTTTGCTTTCGAGTAGTATGCCTCTGCTTTTCTATATTCTTGCTCAGGTATCGCCTTGATCAGACGCGTTTCATATTCTGAGATTGCGATCTCTAGGTGAGCTATGATCTGCTGCCATTCACCTGTTGATTCGGCTATATCAACCTGTTCCAGCAGCTTGGAGACTGGCATACTCTCGGCCCTACATTCTGGTTGATAAACTCCAACCCCCAGCCGAAGTATCAACAAAACACAAAAAGCAAAGTAAATATGCTCACCTAGAAAAGATGCTCTCATGCTGTTTTTGCATATACCTCCGTCCCTACACATAGAAACCTGATGTGCAGAGTAATCACTCTCCTGCTATTGGACATTCTCTATTCTAGCGCTAGCACCGAGCAGATGTCCGTGGCAGTTCTCCCCTGTGAACAGGGAGCTTCTTGCAGCACGTATGTCCCAACGGTCTACGTTTTGCTACGAAGGCTCTATCCAAACCTTAGAGTTTCTGATGAACACGACTAAACCTGTCAACAAAAATGTGAAAATACAATGTATAATTAAGGGATTCAATATCATTGGCGGGTCCGCTTCTGTGCATGACCCGCCGCCTCCATGATTGCGACCTAATGCAATCTATCTATCACAACTCCTACCGCTAAACTCCCACTGACTATACGGTCTTAGCAAAGAATAAAGACAGTATAGCAGACTTATACCAGGAAATCAACAGAAAAATAAGCACCTGTTCTGTAACATTCAAAACTATACTTACCCCCAAAATCCGAGTTCGCATGACACCCTCCTTTAAGTACTGCCAACTGTTGATCATGTCACGTTTCTACAGATACCTAACGCCAATGATAACACACAGACAGGATGTGCTACAAGCGATTTCCACCACCTCTTGCAAGGCATCGTCAAGGTACATATCTGGCGATCAGAAACCCGTTTTCTGAGTCGAGCCTTGAATCGTTCCCACGTTCGCCCAAGAAAACGGGTTGCTCAATGCAGCCAATCCAACGATGTGGTGCGCATTTGCACTGAGGCGCGACAATCCATTATTTGTAAGTGCTCAAGCGATAGAAATTCCCCAGGCAGCTCAAGCGATAGAAATTCCCCAGGTGCTTTGGTTTAGTTTTTTGTGTTTTTCATCATATGTCTATGGGTTATGTGGGTGAATATGTTAAACTTTAGGCGTTGCATCCGTATGTCTGAGTTCTTCGATGAAGGGAGGTGAATTTGATGCAGATAAATGAAATACCTGGCTTTCGTAGTTTCTGTGAGCGTGGTTTCCGTCTGGGCGCACGTCTTGGTATGGTTTCTGATGGTCGTGTCCAACCGCAGATACCCGCAAGTACGGTGAGTATGGCAGTAGTGTTCATGGGCGCGCT
>JAJRTO010000456.1 GCA_024278235.1 Candidatus Poribacteria bacterium | reverse complement strand
GCAAGATGAGGCACCCGAGAGCTTACGGAAAACTGAACCAGTACTGCTGGAACATCCACAGGCAACCGTGTTTCTGGATCCCATCTATCCGGAGCCGACACTGTTGATTGCAGGTGCGGGCCACATCGGTTACGCACTCTGCAAATTGGGGGCGATGATTGGATTTCGAGTTGTTGTCGTGGATGATCGGGCCGATTTTGCATCAGAAGACAGGTTTCCTGATGCATCCGAGGTCATTGTTGGCGATATTGCTGAAACCCTGGCCCGTTATCCGCTTAATTCCATGAGTTACGTTGTGATCGTTACACGAGGACACCGCCACGATGAAGAGGCGCTTTACAGCGCGATTCATTCGAACGCCAGATATATTGGGATGATCGGCAGTCGACGTAAAGTGAAGCTCATCTTCGATGATCTTATGGAGCGAGGAGTCGAACCAGAGAAACTCGCACAGGTTCATTCACCCATCGGTTTGAATATCCGCTCCCAAACCGTCCCAGAGATCGCTGTGAGTATCGCCGCTCAGCTTATCCTTGTCCGCAACAGTCCCGTGGATGCCCGAATAGTGAGTGAGCCGGAAGCAATGCAGGAAATCAAACTATAACTGCGGCCAACGTGAACGTAGGGCCCCTAGCAGACGCTCGCGGGCATTGGCGATGCTATACCACTCAATCGCTTCTAAAGCGTGCTGTCTCACCTCCAGGTAAAATTCCTTATCCTCCAGCAAACGCACACACAATTGATATGCTTCTTCCAGATTGCGCCAATCCACAACCGTATGCGGATAGAGACGTCGATGAGTCTCTATCTCATCACAGGTGACCATTGGGATTCCGAGGTAGGCGTTTGTCATTGCCCACCGCCCCTGCACCAATGCATGCGGCAACCAGAGTGTTAAATAGTGGTGAGCGATGCGTCGATGTGCTCGGCGAAGACGGATCATCTTCTTGCAGTCTGGCATGCTCAGGTTGCTCTGTTGAAGAATTTCTCTGATAAGTGGTATCTGCTCTTCCTTGCGCAGATAGGTTGTCCCCTGAACCTGATGGGAATGTACCAGCCGATCATAGACCAAAAAGGTGCCAAAATCCATCCGGTTGGCATGCGATATTTCACCGGAGAAGATAAAGGAGGTTGGGGCCGCCAACGAAATCGCCGTGGGGTCTTTCTCGGAGGGTGCCTGACCATGTTTTCGATAACGATGAGTATCGACGGGAACGGGCATATGGAAGACATGAGCCTGTGGACATAGCGTACGATACCATGGGAGACTATCTTCGAGAAGTGTCGCGACGAAGTCAATCTGCCTGGCTGCCTGAATGTGCTGAGCCAGAACACCTGGCTCAAGTCCCCGCCAAAAGCGATCCAGTGCTGTGGTGAATGCGAGGACAGGAATTTGCAGTCTTTCCTTGACAGCCAGTAATGCACGCGGGGCCTCAGCAACCCATCCCCATTCCCAGAGAATGAGATCCGCCGATTCCAATGCCCCATAATCGGTTGTCTCATCATAGGAAGGAACGAAGATTGGATCGCTGTCAAGCAGCATCCCAATCCCCTCGTATCCCATCTCAATGCCGCGCCGCAGACGTTTCAACCGGCTCCAGTGGAATGCTTATCCCTTTCCACTCGTCAATATCGCCAGTCGCAGGTCTGTCTTCATATCGTTCTCATCGTTGGGGACTCATCACTCATGAAGGCCGCTTCAGCATATCAGCCCCTTCTATGTCCGTTTCTTAAGTTGATCGACGTGTAACGTGACCTGGACCCACCGTTCCATCAGTTGCAGCAGTACGATAACCCGTTCTCCGTCTTTCAGATGTTTGGAGAAGATCCCATCGAGCCCTTCGAAAGCTCCATTGACAATGCGGACAGCTTCCCCATGTTGAAACATGGGTTCCGTCTCTACCAGCTTGATCAGTCCTTCTTCATCCTGGCGTCTCCGAATGGCGTCGATCACATCTTCAGGAATAGGTGAAGGTAGGTTATCTTCCCTGAAACCTATGAGTTGACTGACACCACGTGCATATCGAACAGAAGCCCAACCAGGGACCTCCAGATCGAGCTGCACAAACAGGTAGCGTGGAAAGAGTGGACGAACTCGTGTTCTCTTACGACGGTCTTGAGATCGGTACTTGGGAAGGAGGGTGGGAATTCCCATGTTGTTCAGATTGAGTTGGGCCCAGTCTTCCCTCTGCGGCTTCGTGTACACCGCATACCATTGGGCTGTCCCGGACTCAAGCTCATGCCTGTTCGTCTTCATCATGAGAGTAGTACTGACGGTAGTAATAATGGTAGTAATAATAGTAGGCACCGTACTGCTTGGTGTAATCCACATCATTGAGAACCACCCCGAAAATTGGTTTGCCCGTCTGGAGCAACACATCTCGTGCCTGCTCTACGGCCCGTTCCTTTGTCTGTTGAGTCCTGACGACCATAAGGATGCTATCTACTTCGCGAGCTAAGATAGAGCTGTCTGCAACCGAGATGATAGGGGGAGAGTCAACGATCACCATATCGTAATGTTCACGCCACTGTTTCATCAGTGCCTGCATCTTTTGGGAACCCAGCAACTCGGCGGGGTTGGGTGAACGACTCCCGCATGTTACAAGATGAAGGTTTGGTACATCTACGGAACGTTCCAACCATTCTGGAATCTCAGTTTCTCCTGAGACCAGGAAGTCTGTAAGTCCCGGTACTCGTGGTTGACCGAACACTAAGTGGGTTCGTGGTCGTCTCAGGTCACAATCAG
>JAJRTO010000034.1 GCA_024278235.1 Candidatus Poribacteria bacterium | reverse complement strand
GCTCTCCTTGTGCGGATACTATGAGCATTTTGCCAGGGAACGTATCCAGGTCTTTGGTCGAGGCGAGATCTCTTACCTCAATCAACTTTCTGCGCAAGTGCGTCAGGAGACACTTTGTCGCTTTTTCTCCTATGATTTGCCCTGTGTTGTCGTCACGCGGGGACTCCAGCCACCTACGGAGATGGCTGATGCTGCTCATCATACCGGCACTCCACTTTTCACAACGACACTGGCGACTCCTGTATTTTCCAGGCGTCTCCTCTTGTTTCTGGAAGATGAGTTCGGCCCCTTTGAGATCGTGCATGGAGATTTTGTCGAAATCTTTGGTATCGGAGTTCTTATTCTCGGTAAGAGCGGCATCGGTAAAAGTGAGTGTGCTCTCGAATTGATTCGACGCGGTCATCGTATTATTGCGGATGACGCAGTCCTTCTCAAATGGGTCAGTGGCCACCGTATCTTTGGCACCAGTGCCCATGTGCTCAAACACTTCATGGAGGTGCGAGGGCTCGGGATCATCGATGTGCTCACACTGTTCGGTGCGACGGCTGTAAGGAGTCGCAAACGTGTTGAACTGATAGTCGCGCTCGAATTTTGGGATGAGAACAAAGATTACAACCGCTCCGGTCTGGATGATGAAACCTATCCGATTCTGGGCGAAGAGTTGCCCTATGTTGTCGTACCAGTACAGCCGGGTCGCAATACTTCCATTGTTGTCGAAGTGGCGGCCATGAACCTCCGCGCAAGGAAGTTAGGCCGTCATGCCGCTCAAGAGTTCAACGAAGCTTTGATTCAGCATATACAGAGCGAACCGGCGGAGTTAGAACTCGAGATTGATGAGTGGGATGACGATTTAGGGATTTAGGTATGATTGGCATCCTCGTCACCTCCTATGGCGAGCTACCTGGAGCACTGACACAGACTCTCGAGGCGATTCTGGGAAGTCAGGAAGCACTTGAAAGTGTTGCAGTGATGCCGGGAGACAGCCGGGAGGATATCGCAGAACACCTGCAATCCACCGTTGAGCGATTGCATCAGGAGTGTGATGGTGTCCTTGTGCTTACTGGCGTTTACGGAGAAAGCGACTGCACCTTGTGCCAATCTCTCTTCAACAGGAAAACAGTGAAAATCGTCACTGGTGTTAATCTACCCATGTTATTTAAGGCGCTCACCTATCGAGCATCACTCTCCCTGGATGAACTTGCCAGATACGCATGCCAGGGCGGCCGGGATGGAATTCGAGTCGTAGAGCCCAGCCCCTGTTCATGATGAACTCTCATAAAGGAATTGCAGATTTCAGATCGAGGATCGAGGATCGAAGATAGTATCATCTGCAATCGACGCTATGCCTCATAGAGAGGTGACCATCGCTAACAAGCTAGGTTTGCATGCACGCCCGGCGTCTCAACTTGTCCAGATAGCCAAACGTTTCCCTTGCGATGTCTTCATATCCAAAGATGGCATTCGAGTCAATGCCAAGAGCATCATGGGGGTACTGATGTTAGCTGCTGGCAGAGGAACGACTCTCGTTATTGAAGCGGAAGGCGAACAGGCGGAGGAAGCCGTGGAGAATCTGGCAGAATTAATCACACAGAAGTTTGGCGAGGAATAAATGGAAATCTCCAGGTGTTCGACTCTCCGTGGGATCTCTGCTTCCCCTGGTGTTGTCATCGGTAAGATATTTGTGCTACACGATGAGTTGCATGTTCCACGCTATTCGATCCACACGGAACAAGTAGATGCAGAATGGCAACGCTTCAGGCAAGCGGCGGAACATGTCAAGCAAAAGCTCGTTGAGATCAGCGAGCAGTTGCGCGGGGGGATGGATAGTATTGGTGTCGACATTTTCCAGGTCCATACACTGATGCTCGAAGATCCCATGTGGATTGAGCGCATCCGCCATGAGATAGAGCAGAAACAGTTCAACGCCGAAGCCGCCGTGGTGAACGTCGGGGAAGAATTCATCAAAGTGTTTGGGAGTTCGGATGACCGGTATTTCACGGAAAAGGTCGCCGATGTCCGGGATGTCATACACCATCTCATCTATCATCTAACGGGTCATGAACGTACCCATCTCGCAGATCTGGATCAGGATACCATCATTGTTGCACACGATCTGACACCCTCAGATACAGCGGCAATGCGTCGGGAACAGATCATCGGTTTTGCCACAGATACCGGGAGCCGCACTTCGCATACGGCAATCCTTGCACGTTCGATTGGCATCCCGGCCGTTGTGGGGCTCGGCAACATCACCGAGATGGTCCAGACAGGAGATCCCATTATCCTAGATGGCAACCGGGGCAGAGTGGTTCTATGTCCTTCCGAAGAAGAGTTGCTGCGTTATCACGAGGAGCAGGTAAAATTTCTCGAGTTTGAGCGCAGTCTGGATGTTTTTCGCGATCAATCGGCCGTAACGCTCGATGGGCATCAAGTCCGGTTGGCTGCAAACATTGAGTTCCCGGATGAAGTTCCCTCCGTAAGCCGATACGGTGCCCAGGAGATAGGGCTATACCGCACCGAATATTTCTATATTGGCAGAGAAGATCTCCCGACGGAGGATGAACTCTTCGAAGACTATCGCTATGTCGCGCAAAGCCTGGACCCTCATCATGTGACCATCCGCACTCTCGACTTAGGCGGGGACAAGTTTGCAGCCCATCTTGGGATCCCAAGCTCAGTGAATTCTCTCATGGGACTTCGTGCGATCCGCCTCTGCTTGAAATACCCCGAAGTTCTCTCGACTCAGCTTCGTGCGATCCTGAGGGCCAGTGCCTATGGCAATCTTCGACTGATGTTCCCCATGATCTCCGGGGTTGAAGAACTCAGGGAGGCATTGCGGATATACAAGGAAGCTCAATCGAGCCTGCATGAGAAGGGTATTGCATTTGATCCCGACATGGAAGTTGGGGCAATGATTGAACTGCCTGCCGCCGCGGTGACGGCTGATATTCTCGCACGGGAGCTGGATTTCTTCAGTATCGGTACGAACGACCTGATCCAGTATTCGCTCGGAGTCGACCGTGCCAACGAGGAGATCGCATCGTTGTTTCAGCCGTTTCATCCAGCCGTCATGCGCTTTATCCGGTATACCGTCGAAGCGGCTCATGACAACGGCATCTGGGTAGGGCTCTGTGGTGAGATGGCCGGTGACCCCGTGTTCACCCTTATCCTGCTTGGTATGGGACTGGATGAACTGAGCATGAGCCCTGCATCCGTACCGGAGATCAAACGGGTGATTCGATCCATCAGTCTGAAGGAAGCTCAGGCCATCACACATGAAGCCATGCAATTGGCAACCGCATGGGAAATTGAATCCCATATGTGGGAGGAAGCCTTGAAACGCTTCCCTGAATTACTCAACTGGGACTATCGAGTGTAAACCAAGTATCAGCAAATGGAGGCTGATGAAATAGAAAGATGAATCCAATAACCGAGATACCAAAAGCATACAACCCCCACGAGACAGAGCAAAAATGGTATCAGTTCTGGTTAGACCGGGGTTACTTCCATGCACAGGACACCTCAGCATTACCGGCATACTCCATTGTCATTCCGCCACCGAACGTCACCGGTAGCTTGCATATCGGTCATGCAATGGATAATGCCATTCAGGATATCCTTATCCGGTGGCGTCGGATGCAGGGGTATAATGTCCTCTGGATGCCGGGGACCGATCATGCCGGGATAATCACGCAGCACGTGATGGAAAAACAACTGGAGGCAAAGAACACCACGCGCGAAAAATTAGGCCGCGATGCTTTTCTGGAGCGAATGTGGGAATGGAAGAAGGAGTCACGTGGTAACATTATCGGTCAACTGATGCGACTCGGCTGCTCGTGTGATTGGGAACGTGAGCGGTTCACACTGGATGAAGGGCTCTCCCGGGCAGTGCGGACAGCCTTTGTCAAACTGTATGACAAAGGACTCATCTATCGTGACAATTACATCATCAACTGGTGCCCACGCTGTCAGACGGCGGTCTCTGATCTGGAAGTTGAACATCAGGAAGAGG
>JAJRTO010000455.1 GCA_024278235.1 Candidatus Poribacteria bacterium | reverse complement strand
CGGCTTTCCTGTATCAACCTTTGAACTCGGCTCTCTAACTCCATGATCGGCGATTTGAGGAGATCCGCCAGATCCTGGAGAACACCTTCATGCTTGCTTATCCGGTCATAGGCGACCTCGCCTGTCAATGCTTCAATACGACGTACGCCAGCAGCAATGCTACTCTCGCTGGCGATTTTGACAAGCCCAATTTCGCCGGTTGCTCGAAGATGTGTCCCCCCACAAAGCTCTGTACTGAAATCACCGGTCTGTACCACACGCACTTGCTCCCCATATTTCTCGCCGAAGAAAGCAAGCGCCCCTTTCTCCTGTGCGGACTGCAAATCCATCGTCTCCGTGTGTATGGGCGCATTTTCGCGCACTCGCGCGTTGACAAGGCTCTCGATCTCTGCGAGTTCTTCACGGGAAACGGCCTCGTAATGACTGAAATCGAAACGCAACCGTCCCGGTTCTACCAATGAACCAGCCTGAGCAACGTGATCGCCAAGCACCTGCCGCAGGGCGCTATGGAGGATATGGGTCGCTGTGTGACTGCTCGCAATCTGCTGACGACGGGATGCATCGACCTGTGCATGCACCGAATCCCCTACGGAGAGAGTGCCTTCAGTCACCTTACCATGATGCACGATGAGATCCGCCGTCGGCTTTTGAGCATCGGTCACCTCAATCGTCGCTCCGCTGGTAGAGAGGACACCAGTGTCACCTATCTGTCCACCGGCCTCACCATAGAACGGCGTTCGGTCGAGAACCAGACTCACAGATTCGCCTTCATGGACCACAGAAAGTCTCTCGCCATCCCGCACCAATGCGAGCACCGTGGCATCTGCTTCCGTTTGAGTATATCCCAGAAACTCGGTTGCGCCGAACTCCTGGAACAAAGACACATGGACTTCATCGAAGCCCTCACCGGAAGTTTTCCAGGAGGCGCGGCCCCGCTTACGCTGTTCTTCCATCGCTTCGTGGAAACCCGCTTCGTCCACCGAAAGGTCGTATTCGCGAGCGATGACCTGGGTTAGTCCAAGTGGGAAACCATAGGTATCATGTAGTTCAAAGGCACGTCGTCCGGGTATGATGCTCTCATTGCGTTGCCTGAGTTCCTCGATGGTTTCATCCAACATGTTCAATCCCTGATCAAGGGTGCGATGGAAGCGTTCCTCTTCAGACAGGATGATTTTCTGAACCAACTCCTGCCGTGTTTTGAGTTCGGGATAGGCGTCTCCCATCTGCTCGGCTACGGTATCGACAAGCTGATGAATAAAGGGTGTATCCATCCCCAGAAGTTTGCCGTAACGCACAGCGCGACGTAGAATACTGCGAATGACATAACCCCGTCCCTCATTGGAAGGCATGACTCCATCCGAGATCGCAAAGGCCAGACAACGCACATGATCTGCCACGACGCGATGAGATGTCCCGCGTTCGTTTCCAACGTAAGGCTGCCGGGTGAGGTCCTCTATATGCTGTATGATAGGAACGAAAAGATCCGTATCATAGTTGGATTTTTTGCCCTGGAGGATTGCCACAAGTCGCTCGAATCCCATTCCCGTATCCACATGCCTGGCAGGGAGCGGTACGAGTGAACCATCGGCCTCTCGATTGAACTGAATAAATACAAGGTTCCACAGTTCGACAAAACGATCCGTATCCAAATCCTCTGCGCAAATGGAGGCCGAACCTTGTGCATCGAGTTCAGGATGAAGATCAAAGTGAATCTCCGAGCAGGGGCCACAGGGACCCGTATCACCCATCACCCAGAAGTTATCCTTCTCATCCAGGCGAAAGATGCGGTTGGGGCTGATGTCTGTGACTTGCCGCCAGAACTCCTCTGCCTCGTCATCCTCCCTGAAAACGGTCGCATAGAGCCGTTCCGTGGGGAATTTCCAGACTTCCGTCAGCAGTTCCCAGGCGAACCGAATGGCTTCCGCTTTGTAATAATCGCCAAAAGACCAGTTGCCGAGCATCTCGAATAGGGTATGATGCGTGGTATCATGCCCAACATCATCGAGATCATTGTGCTTGCCACTCACACGGAGGCACTTCTGTGAATCTACGGCTCGTGTGTAGTTGCGCTTACCCGTACCAAGAAACACATCCTTGAACTGATTCATTCCCGCATTCGTAAACAGAAGGGTCGGATCATTGGCTGGAATGAGCGGCGCACTGGGCACAATCGTATGCCCTCTTTCTCGGAAGAACTCCAAAAACTGTGAGCGGATCTCATTGGCGGTCAACATGTTTCGATTCTCCTCGGGAATATCTTGAGCGAGATGGATGGGAACTGAGCACTGCCTCGATGACCCGGCGGCAAACGTTAGATTCAAACCCGCGTCTCTGAAGAAAACCGTACAGACGCCGACTGCTAACTTCCGGTGAGAGGCGTTGATAACGCAACGCCTGTTTCTTCGCGGCGCGCATGGCTAATTGGAACTCCTGTTCTTCATCAATATCCTCAAGCACTCGATCCACGGTCGTTTTATCAATCCCTTTTTTGCTCAATTCATGACGTAGCAAGCGTTTCCCTCTTGGCTTATTTCGGCTTCGATGAGCAACCCAGTCCTCCGCATAGGCGATATCCTTGACGTAGCCGAGTCGCTGCAATGTCTGCAAAGTTTCCTCGACGGAGTCCTTGCTGAATCCTTTCTTGAGCAGCTTCTGTTCCATGTCAGCTCGTGAATAAGCCCGGCGCACCAACAGATCGAACGCGTAACGCTTGGCACGTGGAATCTCATCTTGCCGGATCAGAGCCTGTAGGGCTTCCTCTTCGATCTCAAGCCCCACGCGCAGGCCAAACTTCGTGACCAGCCCCTTGTCCACCTCCTGAAAGGGTTCCTCATCCAGATAGATCAGACATCGGGAATTGCGTTGCTGATGTGCTTGAATATCCGTGATACGTCGTTTCATAGTGGTTCTTATGATATAGAAGAAACCCCGAAAAGTCAAGGTGTTTGCAATTTCGATAAACCATTTCTTGATTCCGCCAAAAGAATATGTTATGATTGGCTGTACTTCAGGTATGATAAGTAATATCAGTGTCAGGATAACCGTTCATCCAGGTAAGGATATCGGCCATGTCTCTATTCAAACTCGTCTCTGACTATCAGCCCCGGGGGGATCAGCCACTTGCGATTGAAAAGCTGATCGAAGGGTTTCGGCGTGGAGATCGTTATCAGACCCTACTAGGGGTCACAGGTAGCGGCAAGACTTACACCGCCGCCTGTGTCATCGAACAGTTACAGCGGCCGGTATTGGTGATTTCGCACAACAAGACCCTGGCGGCACAGTTGTACGGCGAGTTTCGTGAGTTCTTTCCAGACAATGCCGTCCACTATTTTGTGAGTTTTTATGATTACTATCAGCCTGAGGCTTACCTACCACAGACGGATACGTATATCGAGAAGGACCTGAGGATCAACGATGAGATCAACCGTCTGCGATTGGCGGCAACGACGGCCCTTTTGACCCGACGGGATGTGATCATCGTTGCAAGCGTTTCCTGTATCTATGGCATCGGTTCGCCCGATGAGTACCACGACCAACGTGTTGACATCAGTCGTGGCGCCATCATCAAGCGGCGGGATCTGCTCCGTGCATTGGTAGACATCCGCTATCAGCGGAATGACATCGATTTCTCGCGGGGGCACTTCCGAGCACGTGGTGATGTGATAGAGGTTTTCCCCGCCTATGCGGATTCTGCCTATCGGATAGAACTCTTCGGCGATGAGGTAGACCGGATCACCGAGATCGATACGCTAACGGGTGAGATCCTGAAAGAGCATGAGCGGATCGAGATCTATCCCGCCAAACATTTCATGACGGATAATGAGCGGCTCGAGCAAGCCTTGCTTGACATCGAGCTTGAGTTGCAGGAACGTATCGAGACCTTTACCCAGCAAGGCAAACTCCTCGAAGCGCAACGTATCGAGCAGCGAACGCACTTTGACCTGGAGATGATACGCGAGGTGGGCTACTGCCAGGGTATTGAGAACTATTCTCGCCACCTTACGGGCCTGAAACCTGGTGAACCGCCTTACTGTCTCCTGAATTTCTTCCCTGAAGATTACCTGGTATTCATCGATGAATCGCACGTGACGATTCCTCAGCTCAAAGGGATGTATCGTGGGGATCAATCGCGTAAGCAAACGTTGGTGGAGTATGGATTCCGTCTCCCTTCCGCTTTGGACAATCGTCCGTTGCGTTTTGAGGAGTTTGAGGGGATGGTTCATCAGGTGCTGTTCATCACAGCGACACCGGCGGAATTCGAGCGGACCAATAGTACGCAAATTGTGGAGCAATTGATCCGTCCTACCGGACTCGTGGACCCGAAGATCACCGTCCATCCGGTCGAAGGACAGATCGATCACCTGATCGGCGCCATCCAGGGCCGCATTGCAAAGAAACAACGTGTGCTTGTGATAACACTCACCAAGCGAATGTCGGAGGATCTTGCAGATTATCTTGCCGAAATGGGGATCCGAGTGCGCTACCTGCACTCTGAGATCGACACACTGGATCGCCCCCAAATCCTGAGAGAATTGCGGGAGGGCAAGTTTGATGTGTTGGTCGGTATCAACTTACTGCGTGAGGGATTGGATCTACCGGAGGTTTCCCTCGTGGCGATCCTTGACGCGGACAAAGAAGGTTTTCTTCGCACCGAGACATCGCTCATACAGACCGCCGGTAGAGCCGCGCGCCATGTGGATGGTTAAGTGATTCTATATGCTGACAAGATGACGGAAGCCATCCAAAATGCGATGCGTGAAACGACACGCCGCCGTAAAATACAGGTGGCCTACAATGAGGAACACGGGATCCAACCGGAGTCCATTGAAAAAGAAATCCGGAATATGCTTCAGGAGAGTCTAGAGGAAGGGAGCGCGGAAGAGCCATTCGTCGATATCGAGGGTGAGGATCTGGAGATGATCATCGAGCAACTCACCCAGGAAATGCATCAGGCTGCGGCTGAACTTGACTTCGAGCGAGCTGCAATATTGCGAGACCAGATCCAGGAGTTGAAGCAGTAGTCCTTTTTTGGCTCGTCGTAAGCCACGCAGGGGCGAGGTGACCTCGCCCGTACACGGAGTGGCGTTGCGACGGCACTCCACTCCCTTCCGTGCCTGACCACGAACGTAAATGTGAAGTACTGAATCTGTTTTCCACTTGCCTAACAGGTATCTGTGTGATATAGTTTATCCTGCCGTTAGGGGTGCATCGTGATAACGATGCTGAGAAGATACCCTCGGAACCTGAACTGGGTAATACCAGCGTAGGGAAACGGTAGAAAAATTGAACTTGATCCCTTCGCCGTTCCCCTATGATCCCGGGAGAACGGCTTTTTTCGTTCTCCAGGTAGTTTGAACCATGATGAGGAGGCATCACATGTTTCGTTTCATGATAGCGTTGATGGTCAGTTGGATGCTGTGTTTGTTCCCCGGGTGGTCTGAAGCAGACGATGAAGTCATTGAGATCGAACCCGTTATTGTGACAGACACTCGTGCTGTGGATCGAGAGACGCCCGTTGCATTCACCAATATTTCTCGCAAGAGTATTGAGCAGAAATACTGGGCGCAAGAGATCCCCATGCTACTGGATGAAGTGCCGGGTCTGTATTCCTATTCATTGACTGGAAGTGGTCTCGGTTACTCAGAGGTGCGGATCCGTGGATTTGATGCAAATCACGTCGCTGTCAGCATCAACGGTGTTCCGCTCAATGATCCGGAAGATCATGCGACTTACTTCTATGATCTGCCGGATCTCTCGGCAAATGTTGAGGATATCCAGGTTCAAAGGGGTGTCGGAAGCCTGCTCTACGGCCCGGTTTCTTCATTTGGCGGTTCTGTGAATCTGGTAACGCGGGGGAGGAAGGAGCAAAAATACCTCACTTTTCAGAGCACGATAGGAAGTTACAACACCCGGAGATACAGCACCGACTTCAGTACGGGCGAAATGGATGGGACCTACTCGACCTATGGCCGCTTCGCAAAGATCGACAGTGATGGCTATCGGGATCGCTCCTGGACACACGGTTGGTCTTACTTCCTCAGCGGATCGCGCGATGATAAGAACATGCAAACAACGGTCAGTCTTTTCGGCGGACCGATACGGGCACACTTCGCCTGGAACGGTATCACACGCGAACAGTTGGAGACAGATCGCACTTACAACCCCTATGAGTATGAGCATGCCGCAGATGACTTCCTGCAACAGCACTACCAGATCATCAATGAATGGCGTATCTCCGACAAAGTACAGCTCAATAACACCCTGTTCCATGTGAACGGCGAGGGATTCTATGAATCGCTCAAAACACGGCGTAAACTCTCTGAGTACAATCTTCCATCTTTCTCCACGAGCGATCCAGAGTTCTTGGGCGAGGATGATCGTTACTATGCCGCCGAAGATACGGATGGCGATGGCAATGTGGATCGATACACACTGAAACGGACGGACCTGGTGCGCCGGAAATGGGTAGATAAGCGGCAGTTCGGCTGGCTTCCCAGGGTACGTATCCAACATGGCAAAGGTGAACTTGCCGTCGGCGGTGAACTGAGTCTGTTCGATGCAGAGCATTTTGGCGAAGTGCTATGGGCAAAGTATCTCTCCCAGGCAGCCAATCCCAGAAATCGCTACTACACCTACAATACGGACAAGATTTCTACCTCGGTTTTCCTGCAAGAACTCTATCGTCTGACCAAACAAGTGAATCTCTTCGGCGCACTCCAGTTTCAGCACCATACCTTCAAACTCCGTTTGAACGCGGAGGACTACCCCGTATATACGCCCTATGACTATACGATCCGCTACAACTTCCTGATGCCGCGTGTTGGAGTCAACTACAATCTGAACGATGCGATGCAGCTTTTCGTCAGCTTTTCTGTGGCACGCCGTGAACCACGCGATTCAGATATCCATGATGCGGATGATCCGGGATCTGCCCCCTTGTTTGGCACGATGGACGTTGCGAATGGGGTTTACGAAGATCCGCTTGTGAAACCGGAAACTCTCTACGATACGGAACTTGGTATGGGTTACCGAAAGGGACGCATCGGTGTGATGGTCAACGGCTACTGGATGGATTTCAGAGACGAGATCGTTCCGACAGGCCAGCTCAATGATAATGATGAACCGATCTTCGGGAATGCCCCAAAATCGGTACATCGAGGAGTCGAGCTTTCACTGTCAGCAAAGCTGCCAGCCTCACTCACCTTCAGTGGCCATGTGAGCCTGAGTGACAATACCTTTTCGGAGTACACCGAGTACGATTACGATGCGAACTGGAAGGTGGTCGCCCTGGATCGAAGTGGCAACACGATCGCTGGTTTTCCTGCTCTCCTCAGCAATGCCCGTCTGACCTACAAATGCGAGGGGTTCTATTCATCCATCCAGGTGCGTCGCGTGGGACGTATCTATGCAGATCATTCTGAGAGCGAGGAACACTCGATTGATCCCTACAGCGTTATCAACCTTTCTGTGGGATATGATCTGTCGCAGCGGCTGGGAACACCGACTTCTTTGAATCTCCATATCAACAATCTATTGGACACCGAATATGAGACTTACGGAGCGACTTACGGTGGAGTCTCCTACTACATACCTGCTGCAGAACGTAGCTTCTATCTGGTGCTGAAGGCGTCGATCTGAGGCGCTGCCTTCCGCGCCATCCGTGTTTCAGAAACTATATGCAAGGAGTACGCATCGTGGATGCGGCTCACAGCGTATCCAGTGGGCTCACCACCCCCATCGGACCCTTGTTGAGTACATGCGTGTAGACCATCGTGGTACTCACGTCCGCGTGACCGAGGAGTTCCTGCACGGTGCGGATATCCTGGCCTGCTTCCAGCAGATGCGTCGCGAAACAGTGCCGCAACGTGTGGGGTGTCACCCGCACCGTG
>JAJRTO010000454.1 GCA_024278235.1 Candidatus Poribacteria bacterium | reverse complement strand
GATTAAACGGAAAAACCTCCATCTAATTCCATAAATTATGCATATTAGACGGAAACACCGTCCATCCAATGCACTTGACATTATCAGGCCGAACAGGTAAAATACCGTACGACCCAAGCATTTAAATCACAGTATACAACAGTAGATGACAAAATGCAACTTCAAAATTAGTGAGGAACAGAATGCAAGATCGGCCTGTCAGATTGCTTGACCAGGTGCGCCAGATTATACGACTCAAGCACTATTCGATTCGCACGGAAGAAGCCTATATCGGTTGGATTAAACGTTACATTCTGTTCCACGACAAACGCCATCCCCAGGAGATGGGGAGCCCGGAAATCGAAGCGTTTCTCACCCATTTGGCAGTGGAACTGAACGTCGCATCTTCGACCCAGAACCAGGCTTTCAGTGCGTTGCTGTTCCTCTATCGGGAAGTGCTCAAGCAAGATTTGGACGCACCTATTGATGCCGTGCGAGCGAAGATCCCCAAACGCATACCCACGGTATTGACCCGTGAAGAGGTGCACCAGGTCCTCGATGCGATATCCGGGACACATCGATTGATGGCAAAACTGCTCTATGGCAGTGGACTTAGAGTCATGGAGTGTGTGCGGCTGCGTGTCAAGGATGTTGATTTTGCCCGGTATCAGATCACAGTACGAGATGGCAAAGGGATGAAGGATCGGGTGACGATGCTCCCAGCGAGCTTGGTCGATCCGCTCCAGGAGCACCTACAGCACGTCAAACAGATCCATCAGAACGATCTGGTCAAAGGATATGGAAGTGTGTATCTGCCCGATGCCCTTGAACGGAAATATCCCAATGCGAACCGAGAGTGGATCTGGCAGTACGTGTTCCCTGCAACGAGCTTATCGAAGGACCCCCGCACTGGTATCATGCGACGACACCATATTGACGCAAGTGGCTTGCAGAAGGCTGTCCGAAAAGCTGCAAAGTTGACCGGCATCCCCAAGCGCGTCACATGTCATACATTCCGTCATAGTTTTGCCACTCATCTCCTTGAAAACAGCTATGATATCCGTACCGTGCAGGAGTTGCTGGGACACAAGGATGTCAAAACAACCATGATTTACACCCATGTGCTCAATCGAGGAGGGATGGCTGTACGAAGTCCGTTAGACTGACTTCACCGCATGCAGGCGCGGTCATCGAAAAACCTCAAGTGGCTCCGGATATGATAAAGCAACTCTGGCCCATAGAAAGGGAAGCCTATGCCTGATCGACCCAATGTGCTGTTTCTCATGACGGACCATACCAACGCTCAGGCGATTGCGCCGGAAAGCCAGTGTCTAACGCCTTACCTGGACGCACTTGCTGCCGAAGGCCGACGGTTTGGGCGATGCTATACGACGAACGCGATCTGCTCGCCGGCGAGGGCATCTCTCATGACATCGACTTACCCTTCGACACACGGCATGTGGGATTGCACCCATACACAACGCGCTGAGTGGGTCGATGTACCGGCGGATCGCTTCGTTTATTTCTCACAGCACCTTGCAGACGCCGGATATCGAAACGCCTATTTCGGCAAGTGGCACGTCGAGCAGAGCAACCAACTGGAAGATTTCGGATGGGACGTTTATGATCTGCGCTGTGCCAGTGCGCGTGGCAACGCGTTCGCTGACAGCGAGGTGATCGTGCCGAAGGAAGGTTATCCAGATTACCTGCTTGCCGGTGTGAGTACAGATGATGAGCCCCGGACGCATCCCGCTTTTGACAGGGGGATCGAGTTCATCCGCCAGCATGCGCGTGGTGATCGATCCCACCAGCCGTTCTTCTGCTTTGTTTCGACGGCGGAACCTCATGATCCTTATGTTCCTCCGAAGCCGTTCTTCGATAGGTACAACCTCGATGCCATCCAGTTGAGTCCGACACTCCATGATGAGCCGATAGGCAAGCCGGAGGTCATCCGACGTATGCGGGCCGTGTGGCGTGATTTGACCGATGCCGACTGGCGGCGAATCTCGGCGGCCTACTGGGCCGTCATCACGTTCATTGACAATGAAGTCGGGCGCATCATCCATACGCTCAAGGAGACCGGTCAATATGAGAACACCATTATCGTCTTTACCAGCGACCACGGCGATATGCTCGGAGGACATGGCCTGATCACCAAAGGCGTGGGAACCTCGTACGAGGAAGTGTACAACATCCCACTCATCATACGGGTTCCCGAGATGACAAATGGGTGCGAAGATGACCAGGCGCTCACGAGTCTTGTGGATCTCGCGCCAACCCTCCTCGATCTGTGTGGTGCTGAACCGCTGGGATCCGCTCAAGGAAAGAGCTTGTGTCCACGGCTCGAAGGTAAGGCGAATGCACACGAGTATCGCGATGCTTATGCGGAGTTCTTTGGACAGCGATTCGTTTACACGCAACGGATCGTGTGGCATGACAACTGGAAGTATGTCTTCAACCCCGGTGGCATCGATGAACTCTATAACCTGGAGGAGGATCCACACGAGCGATGCAACCTGGCCGAGGAGCCCATCCACCGCGAAATGTTGCTTGAGATGACCAGGCGGATGTGGCGAAAGATGAAACAGATCGGGGATGATTCCCTGTTCAACACACAGTATGCCACGCTTCGTACTGCACCGATTGGGCCGGGGGATGCTTAAAAGGAGCACTTTGTTCCTACAGAGGCACCTGAAACTTGACATCTCAGGTACCACAAGGTAGGATGTTTTCGGGTGGATGTCTATTCTGAATCGGGGAGCCGGAGGAAATCACAGTGATACAAACCATTGAAGCTATCTATGAGAATGGTGTGTTGTGACCCACGCAACCACTGACAGGAATTCCTGAGTGCACAAAGGTGGTTATCAAACGGCAATGGTCGGCAAGTGGCATCTTGGGCAGGGGCCCCGGCATCATCCAACAGGTTTTGATTTCTGGCGGGTGCTTCCGGGACAAGGACTCTACCATGATCCGGAAATGATCGATGAAACATACGAACCTGAATGGGAGCTGTTCGATCTGGAGCAAGATCCGTGTGAATTGAACAACGTCTACAGCGACCCGGCCTACGCAGACGTGGTGGCAGAACTCACAGGCGAACTGCACCGGCTTCAGGATGAGGTCGGCGATAGTAGATACGAGAAGGATTGCTGAATTTCCCCGTTGCTCCCGACGGGTTGGCAAATCCGTCAAATTCAGTGTGACATCAGCACGCTCTGGATCGCCCACGCTGGCGGAACTCTCTCACCATAAGGAACCACACCGGGGCATATTCCAACCAGACGATGCCGTAGTCGAACAATCGAACGTTATCGTGAGCAGCCAGATAGAACCGCAAGTAGTAGAGTGGCAGCAATGCTGTCAAGAGTAAGAGAGACAGCCTGGGGCGGAGCGTAAGGAACGGGATCACCCAGATATAGTACCAGGGAAACTGCGTTGGACTGAAGAGAAACAGGGCGGCCACCATCAGCGTCGCTTTTTCCAGGAAATCCGCTGGCCCTGTGGATCGATGCCGAACGAGCCAGAGCATCCAGGACACAAGGGCTAACATCGCAAAGACGCGGGTGACCGATTGGGCACTGACGGCGGTCGTTCCAATGATGCGCAGGATCCCCTCGGCTCCCCAGAGAACGAGCATGAAGAGAGCGTCATTCATTTCCCAACGTTGGCTATAAGCTGTGAACCCGGATCCGCTGTCGAGCCCTGCGATGACTATGGGCAGGAATAGCACGCCCGCTATGATGGCAAATAAGATGAGTGCGGAGATGAGTTTTCTCGCATCGTGGAATATGGGACGCAGTACGAAAGGCAGGATGACCACTGGCCATATCTTGGCGCCCAATGCCAATGCCAGCAGACTGACAGACCAAAGCGGCTTACGTCGAATGCTCAATAACACGGCACCGAGTACGAATGGCAAAGCGACGACATCCATGTGTGCCGTATTGAGAGTCTGATTCACAAGCAAGGGGTTCCACCAGTAGATGGCAAGCCATACGAAGGGGAAAGCGCATGTTCTCAGGATCATCGCCAGGAGCAACAAGGATAACCCATCGAATCCGAGTAGAACGAACCGCCAGGCCGTAAGACTCCAGGGCTTTATCCAGTGAGCTAGTGCGAAGGCGAACTGTGCTGTGGGTGGGTAAATCGTGCGCAACTGTGGATGGTTGATCCTTTCGATGACCTCCCCGGATTCCATCGCCAGCTCGCCAAAAACAGGAGGAAGCGCCGTTGCCTCCTGTGAGATCTCGTCGGGGGCATACCCATAGGGGTTTTTCCAGTGAGCCACAAGGGCTCCATCCCACAAGTAACGGTAGTAGTCATCCTCCAGCATGGGCGTTGATGGGAGCGTGCATATGCGGAGCAACACCCCCACCGCAACGATCCATATGAGCAGGTGCTTGCTGTCCGGCGTGTGCCGTCCCCTCCACACCACCAATACATAAATGCCCCCTGCGAGCATCTGGAGGGCAACCTGAGCGATGATCGGTTTGGAGGCGTTTGCATATTCATAGGCAAATCTGGGTGAGATGAGTGCCAGTACAACATGGAGCCCGATCAAAAGAAGACCAGATGCACCCCATGCAAACCATACTCGGCGATCTGCATATTTTTCCATGTTGCCGTCCAATCCGAATCCTATCCTGATCACGCTCAAGATCCGTGAACTCCTCATGTAGGAGAGTGCTCTCGCACTCGGCATCGCGGCCAGGAGTCCGCTCCTACTATTTCACAAAACCTGAATGGGATCAGTATACCTATTGAGTCCCCCTTGAACACTCCTGTGTGCTATGCTACCACATAGAATCAGGGCGTGCAAGGCTGAACCCTCATCTGGACAGGCTGTACTGACATGTTTTGCTTGTCTCTAAATCTGTGCGTATGCTATACTAAAACCACAAGTCTTTGCTCGGATGGTGGCATAATGAGATATGTAGCCGGTGTGATAGAGATTGTCCTACTCATTGCCATGATGGCAAGTGGATGGATTCGGATAGAAGCCGATCGGGATAACCCTCCGGAACCCCTGCCACAAAGGGATGTATCTGAATTACGTCGAGAAGCAGAAAAGTTCTTTGACGACGGCCAGATTGCCCAGACCAGTCGACTGTATTGGCATATTATCAAATTGGATCCTCGTCAGGTAGAAGCACGGTTTCAGTTGGCCTCGATCTATCAATCATCCATCCATTCCTGGGAAAACGATGCGCTGAAGTTGGTGAATGATGCGCTGGCCTATGCTCCTGAATACGTTGATGCTCACCTGCTGAAGGGGAAGATCCTTCGCAATCAGGGAGGTCCCCGGGAAGCCGCGAGAGAATACCTCCAGGTACTGGCGTTTGATCCAGAAAACGCGGAAGCACATTATCATCTGGGGACAGCTTATGAAGGTAATCAGCAGTATGATGATGCCACGTATCATTATCAGCAGGCGATCTCGGGTGACCCCACACTGGAACAGCCGATTTTTGAGGCTGTGCCGTTTGGACTCCGTGCACGATTACAGTTAGCCCGTCTACTCTATCGTCAAAAGCAGCCAGATAAAGCCATCGACATGCTTGAGGAAACACTTGCCCTGGCACCCGATTACGGGGAAGCAAAATCTGAGTTGGCTCTGCTACTGCGCAAGCGTGCGGAACGCCTGATACGTGAAAGCGCAGATCCAGATGTACAGCTTGCCAATTACCAAAGAATACTGGAGATTGATCCGGAAGATCCGCTGGTATGGCATCGCATGGGTCAGATTTATGAGCATTATCTCGATCAGCCGGACAAGGCAATGAAGGCATACAAGCGTGCTTACGAATTGGACCCATTCTATGGTGATGCCTTGTTGGATATTCGTTCTCTGGAGCTTAAACTCAAGCATGGTACAACGACCGAGGAGTCGCTATGACGACTGCCACACTCATGGGTCATGAAAAGGGTGGAGAGGTGCCCTCCGACCAGCGAATCTCGACCGATGATTCCCGATTAACAAGAAAGGATATCTGCCATGCCCCTATACGAATACAAATGCAAGCAATGTGATGCGCAATTTGAAGTCCTTCAGGCCGTAGGTGCTACCGGGGATGATCTGGTTTGTCCTGAATGTAAAACGCCAAAGCCAGAGAAAATATTCTCATTGTTTGCTTCAGGTTCCACAACGAGCAAGTCTGCTGCCAGTGCGAGCTGTGGCACGGGAGGATTTTCCTGAGCCCCCTCACGCCGAAGCAGTTAGCTTCACTGGAGTAATCGATGGCAAAGACACACGTTCATATGGGAAATTGTGGGATGAAAACCACCATCCGGGCTATTGTCGATGACTCCCAACAGGTTGAACTGAAGATCCAGAGTGACTGTCCAGCAATCTGTGCCTTAGCACAGATACTGCCTCCATTGAATGCGTTAGACATCGGCCGTACTATTCTGGATTCTGTCATCTACCAACTTGCGAACGAACAGATCAAACATATATCCTGTGCTGTGCCTGCTGCCATCTTGCGTACCGTGGAAGTCGCAGCGGGGATTGCACTTTCGGATGATACCCACATCTATACTCAAGACATCTAGCGCGATTTTTCCCGTGGTTTCCACCTTGCGATAAATCATACCATCTCTTTGCTTCATCTATCGAGCGCGGACTTGTCCTTGACAGAAATCGGATTACCGGGGTATTCTTAACGCGACAACCGTATTTTGCATGAAGCGAAAATATCACGTCGAACTCTACAAAGCCGTAAAGCAATGGCTTATCCTCACATGGAGGATTCCGCAAACGCGATTTCTAGATGGGATCCTACGATAGAGAGGTGGACATCATGATTTCAGGAAATGTCCAGGACCGTATTCGCACACGTTCTGCTTGGCTGATATCCCTCATTTTCCACATCCTTGTTGCAATGATCTACCTGTTTTACCCGCGTGATTATAGCATCACGGAAGAAGAGAGTATCCCCGTTGAATGGGTAAAAGAAGTACAGGCTCCCAAACTACGTAAAGCCCAGCTCAAACCGAATATCGAGATGACCGTTCATAAAGAACGCGAAGTTGGACGAAAAGCGCGCAACAAAATGGCGCGCCAGTCATCCAATGACATAAACGAGGTCATCCGCAAAAGCAACCGTCTTCTGACCCGAAATGTCGAAGTTGCTCAGACCGATCCCAGTGAAGTTCTACCCACCATCTCTACCGATGCTCACTTGCGTGAAGCTGACGCCAACATATCCCGTATGGTACGAATGGACGGGCCTATCGATGGGGATGGCGAGGTAACGGGAAGGGTGCGTGTTAGGGGTGACGGAACCGGGAACGATCTGCTGGATGCTTATGGCGACTCAACGGAAGGGCTTCTTGGTGGTGGAGGGGATCCGGGGATCGCAGATCGTCTGGATATGATCAAGTACCTTCAGGAGCAAACGGGTCCGCAGCGGGTGATCTATTGCCTCGACACGTCTGCAAGCATGGGCGCCGCGGGATTGAGAAAGCTGGATCTCGCTGTCAATGCCCTGAAGGATTCTATCTCCTTGCTGCGAGACATCGATAGATTCAATATCATCACGTTCCACGGGCAGGCAAAGGCCATGAAAAAGCAGATGCTATCGGCCAACCTGGAAACGACCACGGATACCATCCGATACTTGAGGCAGTTCACCCCGGCCAGCATTGTCAATAACCGGGGTACCGATATACTTGGTGCGCTTAAACTCGCACTCCAGTTTGAACCCACCATTGTATTCCTCATCACCGATGGATTACCAGCACCCGATCCACAGGCCCCCGATCGTGTTGTTGTAGATACAGACGAGATCCTTACGCAAATTCAACAATACAACAAAAGTGCTGCCAGGATCTATGTGGTCGGCTTGGAGGTCGATCCAAAATACTCGCGGAACGCTCGTCTTCTAGTGGCTCTCGCTAATCAGAGCAATGGACATCTCAAGATAGTCAACAACGATGAGCTTATCCGCTATACCAAGAACTCACCAAGATGATCCATCAGGACATGCTCCATTAGATATAGTACATGTTTGCGGCATAGGTGTGGTATGCCTTGATAGCGATCCGTAGCGTCTCCAGTGTCAATCCCGGAAAATGGGCGTCCAGAGCTGCGATCTGTTCCGGGCGAATGGAATCGGTATCGACATCCTCGCCTATAATCTCGATTAACTGAATCAACATTTGGATCTGCATGTTGAATGCAGGACTCAAACATTCTCCAGTGGAAGATAGCACAGAATACAGCTCTCGCTTTGAAATGCGGTAGCGTTTTCCTTCGAAGCGATAGTCAATAAAGTGGGACTCCATTATATATCTCCCTCCTGATGAACTTTCTGAAAGCTGGATCTTGCAGAGGCTCCAGTCCTTTGCAGTCTCTCTTTTCTCGGTTCCTGTGTGCCCTTACAACGGATAGAAGTATACCAAATCGGCCACATCAAGTCCAAAAGAAACGCCATAATAGTGACTTGTTTGATCGGGATTTGTGCCAGGTGCAGCTTAGAATGATAGTTTTTGAGCCAGGAGCCGAAAATAGGTCGCACGGAAGGAAATGAGCAGATTTCCACTCGTACTCACCGAGTTTAAGATGATTACTGATGACACCGGCGTCCCTGCATGATAAAATATAGGCAATCTCAGTACCTCACATTTTCGCCGTAGGAGCGATAATCGTGGCCGGGAGGCCACTCCTACCATAGAATTGTGATCTACTGAATCCAGTTATGGGAGGTTCTTATGGGAGATCGCATTTTTCAGAAACTCGCCGATCCGGCGAGATTGGGGAAGCATCCTATCTTTGTTTTCGCAGCAGATCCGCTTGCCTCGGTGGGAACACAGGGATTAGGACAGGAGAAAGAGCCTAAACCGCACTATCGCACTCATCCAGAATTCATGCAACTTATGCGTGATGTCGTGGCCGATGGATACATCGATGGGCTTCTGATGACTCCAGCAGATGCCGAGCGTTTGACCAAGGAAGAACGACTGTTTGATAACACGCATGTCACTCCGATCGTGCGCATGAATGCAGAGACCGGCATCTGGAATCCACGGTACGGATCTTATCGTCAGAAGCATTCGATGCCATTCCAGACAGCAATGATTGAAGACGCCCGTTACTGTGAGACGCTGATGGGAACGGCGACTGCTTGCCATGTTCAGCTTGGCCTCTATTCGATTACCTTGAACAACGACGTTAGTGCAGATGAATGCACACTGAACGCGTATCTCAACTTCGCACGTGAAGTGGGCAAGACACCCGGATTCGCACACATTCTGGAGGTCTTCTTGCCCAATGTGAATCTCCCAGGTATGGATGCCGAGAAGCGGGGCAAATACACAGCAGATTCCATTGTGCGTACCATGAGCTACCTCACACGATCCCAACGTCCTCTGTTCATCAAGACGGCCTACACAACGAAGGAGGTATGGCAGGAACTCACCCAGTTCGATCCTGACCTGGTCATCGGTGCTTTAGGTGGTCCTCGTCAGAGCGCGCGCGCCACGTTGAATCTCGCCCACGATGTGGTCACCTACGGCGGCAAGGTGATACTCTTCGGACGAGCGGTGTTCACGGAGGATGACCCGCGTGAGATCTGTCGGGCACTACGTGCAGTGCTTGACGGAGAGAAACCTCCTGAAGAGGCGCATTCGGAGTATATGCAAACTCTTCGCGCCAAACAAAACGGGAATCGGTATAGGTAAGTGGTCATGCCGCAAACCATCATCACGGAGATGAGTCAATGAAACTTGCTATCTGCAACGAACTTTTCGAGGGTTGGGATATTGGCGATGTGTTCAAGTGTGCAGCCGAACTAGGATACGATGCCGTCGAGATCGCACCTTTCACGCTCTGCGATTCGGTGGTAGAAGTCACGCCCGTTGAGCGAGAACGTATTCGACATGCTGCGGAAGAAGCGGGGATTGAGATCGCGGGCCTACACTGGCTGCTCGTATCCCCCAAGGGATTGCATATCAATCATCCCGATGCAACGCTCCGCCAGAAGACGCGGGATTACTTTCTGGCTCTGATCCGATTCTGCAGTGACATCGGTGGGCGCGTGCTCGTACTTGGTTCCCCCAATGAGCGCAGTACCGTGCCTCCTCATACTCTCAAGGATACCTGGAACTATAGCCTTGAGACATTCAAGGAATGCGCCGCCTATGCTGGTGAGAACAACGTGATCCTCTGTCTGGAGCCGCTCCTCAGCAAATCCACCGATTTCATCAATAATCCCAGCGAAGCGGTTCAGATGATTCAGGAAGTAAACCATCCGAACTTCCGTCTCATCGTGGATGTGTACAGTTCCTCCTGTGAGAAGCTCGACATCCCCGCTGAGATCCGCCGATTTGGCGATTACATCGAGCACATCCACTCCAACGATGACAACGGTTACTGCCCCGGTTCCGGAAATGCAGACTACCCCGGCATCATCCAGGCTCTCAAAGAGATCGGCTACGAAGGCTATCTTTCAACGGAAGTGTTCGATTTCGAGCCGGATCCGGAGACGATCGCCCGGCAGAGCATTGAGTTTCTGAGATCGGTGCTTTGAGACTGGATCCTGCCCGTGTAATGGATCGGCAAGCACAAACCGCGCTGACTTTCACGCATGACGTATATGCGCACCATGTCCTGTGTATCCACGGCTTTCATACATACAACGTCCATGACGGGATTGTTCAAAATCTCCCATCCCGTTGCTCAAAATGGGTGGGCTTGTCAAGAGTAGGGCCACCGATCTTGACCCAATGAGCAATCCACTGGATCATCTGTTCCAGAGAGACGCGGGGATAGCCGAAGATACGATGACATTGAGATGCATTGCTGAGGAGAGCTGTGGATGCTTCCTCTCCCTGCAGGAGTGGTTCCCGGTCGAGAAGCTCCCCAAAACGCTGTGCGACCCACCGGATGGATACGGTCTCCGGACCGGTAACATTCAGGATGGCAGGAGGCGTGTTGCAGATCACCAGGGAGCGGAGCACAATGGCATTCGCATCGCCCTGCCAGATCACATTCGCATGCCCCATCGTGAGATCCACCGGCACATGGCCCCAGATCTTCTGAGCGACATCGAGCAGAACTCCGTACCGCAGATCAATGGCATAGTTCAGTCGGATGATGCATACCGGTGTGCCAAACTTCTCGGAGTAGTATTGGAATATCCGCTCACGCCCCAGACAGGATTGTGCATACTCTCCCACAGGAGCCGGCGGTGTCGTTTCAGCCGCCCCACTGGATATCACCGGAACCAGTGGATACACATTCCCTGTGGAAAACACCACAATGCGGGAATCCCTGAATTTCTCCGCTACCCGTCCGGGGAGATAACT
>JAJRTO010000453.1 GCA_024278235.1 Candidatus Poribacteria bacterium | reverse complement strand
CTATTCAATAATTTTTGTAATAACGCCAGCACCCACCGTGTGACCACCTTCACGGATGGCGAATCGTAACTCTTCTTCCATCGCTATCGGCATGATCAACTCAACGGTGATGGTGACATTATCGCCTGGCATCACCATCTCGACACCCTCGGGCAACTGAACGATGCCGGTCACATCCGTCGTCCGGAAATAGAACTGAGGACGATAACCATCGAAAAATGGGGTCCAACGACCACCTTCCTCTTTCGACAGAATGTAAGCTTCCGCCTCGAAGCGCGTGTGAGGTGTGATACTGCCAGGAGCAGCCAATACCTGACCACGCTCAACGGCCTTGCGCTCGATGCCACGCATCAAAACACCGATGTTGTCGCCTGCAAGACCCTCATCCAAAAGCTTGCGGAACATCTCAACACCCGTCACTACCGTCGTCTGCGTCTCACGAATCCCTACGATTTCTATCGTATCACCCACATGAACCTGACCACGTTCCACACGACCCGTCGCGACGGTCCCACGACCCGTGATGCTGAAGATGTCCTCTATCGGCATCAGGAAGGGACGGTCGATATCACGTACAGGCTCGGGGATGTAGTGGTCCAACGCATCCATCAACTCTGCAATACAAGCGGTCTCGGGGGCGCCAGGCTCTCCACTCTCTAACGCTTACAGGGCGGAACCCGTGATGACAGGGATGTCATCACCAGGGAACTCATACTCACTCAGAAGCTCACGAACTTCCAACTCCACCAACTCAAGTAACTCGGGGTCATCCACCATATCTGCTTTATTCAGAAACACCACGATGTAGGGGACATTCACCTGACGGGCGAGAAGCACATGCTCGCGTGTCTGGGGCATGGGGCCATCTGCAGCGGACACCACAAGTATCGCACCATCCATCTGGGCAGCACCGGTTATCATGTTCTTGATGTAGTCGGCATGACCAGGACAATCCACATGGGCATAGTGACGATTCTCCGTCTCATATTCCACATGCGCGGTTGCGATGGTGATGCCACGCTCTTTCTCCTCGGGTGCTTTATCAATCTCATCGAAGGGGATGTAATCGCCACCGCTTAGTTTGGATTGGACGAGCGTGATGGCGGAAGTCAGTGTCGTCTTCCCGTGGTCTACATGACCGATTGTGCCGACATTCACATGCGGCTTCGTGCGTTCAAATTTCTCCTTTGCCATACTTTTTCTCCTTCACATTATACTTGAGAGCTGAATCACAGCGAGACTTTCCAAATGCCATATACTCAGGATGAAATTACCTCTCCTTTGGATTTGGCCTCCAATTCAGCCATAATAGATGCGGGCAATTCATCATAGTGAGCAAATTCCATGGAATAAGTAGCACGCCCTTGACTGAGCGAGCGAAGTGTCCGAACATAGCCAAGCATTTCAATCAATGGAACGTAGGCTGTCAACACCTGAACACCTACATCCATCCTGGTCTCCACTCGGTAAATCTGTGCCCTTCGGGAATTCAGGTCTGCAATGACATCACCCAGATAGGTATCAGGTACGATGATTTCCACTTCCATGACAGGCTCAAGCAAAACGGGATCTGCTTTACTGATACCGGACTTAAACGCCATCGAGGCTGCAATGGAAAATGCTATCTCTGATGAGTCCACATCATGATAGGATCCATCCTTGAGAATCGCACCGATATCCACGACAGGATACCCTGCTACGGTTCCCAGTTCCAGAGCACTTTTTATACCTTCTTCGACTGCCTTGATGTAATCTTTTGGGATACTTCCACCTTTGGTCTCATCTCGAAATTCAAATCCACTCCCTTTTTCACGCGGGTAAAACTCAATCTTTACATGTCCATACTGCCCTCGTCCACCAGACTGGCGTACATATCGGCCTTCTGCTGTGACCTTCCGGCGAATGGTCTCTCGATAGGCAACTTTAGGGAACCCCACATTCGCTTCGATCCGGAACTCACGCAACATTCGATCGACCATGATTTCCAGATGCAATTCTCCCATGCCGGAGATAATGGTCTGACCACTTTCAGTATCTACTGAGACTTTGAACGTTGGATCCTCGTCGGATAGGCGAGCAAGGGCCTTGCTCATTTTCTCTTGGTCGATGTTTGTTCTGGGCTCAATCGCCACTGAAATCACGGGATCGGGGAATGTCATGGACTCCAGTAAAATGGGATAAGCAGTGCCACATAATGTGTCCCCTGTGGATGTATTGCGTAGACCAATAACGGCAGCGATATCGCCCGCGTAAGCGCAGGGACGTTCTTCCCGCTTGTTGGCATACATGAGCAAGATACGATTCGCACGCTCCTTGATATTCTTTGAGGCGTTGTAGACAAAGGATCCTGCTGTGAGCACTCCGGAATAGACGCGAAAGAAGGTGAGTTTTCCTACATGCGGATCGCTCATCACTTTGAAAGCAAGGGCTGCAAAGGGCTCGTCGTCTCCTGCAAGTCGTTCCTCTGCTGCTTCCGTCTCGGGATTGATTCCCTGGATAGCAGGAACATCCAGGGGAGATGGCATAAAGTCCGTAACGGCATCCAACAGTGGTTGGATCCCCTTGTTCTTGAGTGCTGCGCCACAAAGTACCGGGACTATTGAGAAATCGAGGGTTGCCCTGCGAATAGCAGCCCGGATTTCTTCCTCGGAGATCTCCTCATCTTCGAGGTACTTGATCATGAGTTCCTCATCATCTTCGACAATGGTCTCCAGGAGCCCCTGACGGTGCTCATCGATGAGCGATTGCATTTCGGAAGGAGGAGGAATTTCCTGAACGACAGCCCCAAAAGTTTCGGAATCCCAGGTGTAAGCCTTTAGTGTAATGAGATCAACGACACCGATGAACTGGTCCTCGGAACCTATCGGTAGCTGGATCGGAAGTGCTCGGACCCCCAATCGTTCCTTCATCATCTCAACAGTACGGAAGAAATCAGCGCCTAAACGATCCATCTTATTGATGAATGCAACTCTAGGAACATGATACTTATTGGCTTGCCTCCATACGGTTTCCGACTGAGGTTCCACTCCCCCGACCGCGCAGAACACGGCAACGGCACCATCGAGCACCCGCAGGCAACGTTCTACCTCCACGGTGAAGTCCACATGTCCTGGAGTATCAATGATATTGATACAATGCCCCTGCCAGAAGCAGGTTGTCGCCGCAGAAGTGATAGTAATCCCTCGTTCTTGTTCCTGTTCCATCCAGTCCATGGTCGCGGTTCCATCATGAACCTCGCCCATGCGATGCAACTTGCCCGTATAGTAAAGAATACGCTCGGTAACCGTTGTCTTTCCTGCGTCAATATGGGCCATAATTCCAATGTTGCGGGTGTTTCTCAGAGAAAACCGACGTGAGGATGTTTCACGCGAGCGTACTGCTGTGTGATGACTTGGTTGGGTTTGAACAGCTTGCATGACTCGTCAACGGTTGAACCGTTGCTCCTTACCAGCGATAGTGTGCGAATGCGCGATTCGATTCTGCCATACGATGAGTATCCTGTTTCCTGCGAACTGATGTCCCTTCATTCCGAGCGGCATCCATTAGTTCTCCGGCAAGCCTATGCACCATGTCTTTCTCGCCTCGTTCACGCGCATACTGAATGATCCAACGGATGGCCAGGGCTGTACGACGTTCAGCTTTTACATCCACAGGCACTTGATAGGTGGAACCACCCACACGCCTGGACTTCACCTCAAGAGTCGGCTTGACATTGCTCACCGCTTGGCGAAATACTGTGAGAGGATCCTCGCCTGTGCCCTGTTCGATCAGTTCGAAAGCCTTGTACACAATGGATTCTGCACGACTTTTCTTGCCGCAATACATCAGGCTGTTGGTAAACTTGGCGACCAGCTTGCTGTTATATTTGGGATCCGGGAGCACATCTCGTTTAACGACCTCTCTGCGCCTCGGCATACCTTAATCTCCTTAGTCGTTTGGCCTCTTTGCACCATACTTTGAGCGGCTCTGACGCCGATCCGTAACACCCGCCGTGTCCAGAACACCGCGCACAATGTGATACCGCACGTTGGAAAGATCCTTGACCTTGCCGCCTCGCACCAGCACAATCGAATGCTCCTGAAGATTGTGGTCGATACCAGGAATATAGCAGGTAACTTCCCGGCCATTCGTGAGACGGACCCTCGCCACCTTTCGCAAAGCGGAATTCGGTTTCTTTGGTGGAACTGTTTTTACTTGCAGACACACACCCCGACGTTGAGGACAGTTCTCCAGTGCGGGAGATAGGCTTTTGCGTTTGCTTGAGCGGCGTCCCTTGCGTATAAGTTGGTTGATAGTGGGCATAAAATCTCCTTCTGGGTCGGGGAATCTCTTCAATGTAGGCAAAAATAAAGCCCCTATGGGGCTCCGAGAAAATCGCAGGACAGTTGCTGTCCGTGTGTGAAAACGCGCTTAGAACGCACTTAAAGGTTTTACCGATAGAGATTCCCCTTTCAAGCACGACTTTAGAATTCACTCACCCGAAGCACCTAAGTTATGACGAGTGCATACAGAATTGATATTATAGCAAAGAGTCCAGAACTTGTCAAGAGAGAGTTTTGGGTTTTTGAGTTTCGCACCCAAATTGATGCTCTCATTTATTGAAGACGCTCATTGGAAACCTCTCTTTCAGAAGAAAAAGAGCTTCTAATGAGCGTCAACGTGCTCTGCACTATTCTTCAAGAGATGTTGTTTCTTGTTCCTCCACACTTCCTTTCGGAGCTGCCTCCAACTGTCGGAAACTCGAGACTCCCGTACCTGCCGGGATGAGCCTACCCATGATGACGTTCTCTTTGAGTCCTTTGAGATTGTCTCGGAGGCCATTCACGGCTGCGCGTGTCAGGACATTGGTCGTCTGCTGGAAAGAAGCGGCTGAGATGAAGCTCTCCGTACTCAGAGCGGCCTTCGTGATGCCCTGGAGTATCGGTAGTCCGGTAGCAGGTCGGCCGTCCTGTTGCATTACGCGCTCATTCTCACGACGGAAAAGAGGACGTAGCACTTCATCCCCCTCGAGAAAATTGGTATCGCCTGGGTCATCAACACAAACCTTGCGCATCATCTGGCGTATGATAACCTCAATGTGCTTGTCATTGATTGGCTCGCCTTGTGCGCGATAGACACGTTGGACCTCTTCAATCAGATAGGCTTGGGCTTCGCTTTCGCCCTTGACACTGACAAAATCGTG
>JAJRTO010000452.1 GCA_024278235.1 Candidatus Poribacteria bacterium | reverse complement strand
TTTGATTTCGAGGGTCACCCGGCGAAAGACGTCCAGCATGGATCGCTCTCCTACCGAGCGATGTTTGCCCTCGAATGCATCGTGTCCCGAAAAACTGATGATGGCGGACTGAAACAAAGTGAACTGGTAGGGTATGAAGGGATAGTTATCGATGAAATCGTCCTCATCCTCGAAATTACGATATTTCTGACCCCCGTCCGGGAATTGGAACAGCGTTCCCAGGTTGTTTTTCTCCTTCAGATAGAGTGCTTGTAACAGGCGTCGGCCCTCATCGTTCTTCATCAACAGGCGTCTGCGGATGACTTCGGATACATTTTTGCTGGTCAACTTAATGCGATTACGTAAGCGATCCTGGATTTTGGAAAAATCATAACCCTGCTGTAGATGTTTCATTTCGCCGATGACCGAATCCATTTCCTCCTGGGCGGTGACCATAATCCAGGCCCGCCCCCCACATTTGGTTGCCAGGCTTTCGGCAATGGTCTGCAAATTGGTCATCAGCCGGACATTGCCGGCGATGTACTGCCCCACTTCATCTACGAAGAAGGTCAGGCGGAAATCGCGGCCGCGGGCCTGGATGTATTCGTTGACCTCATCTGCGAAATCCTCGATCGACATCTTGTAGTCGGCCCGATACTGTTTGATGATATCTCGTGGGTGGGCCTCATCTTCACCGATGACGCGAGCGTAGGCGCGGTCGATGTTGCGAGCCTCCAGAATGGCCTCTTCCCGGCCCCGTAACCAGTCCTTACCGGAGATCTCCTGATATGCTTTCTGGAAATCTTCATAGATGTCCCTGCGATCAAGGTCTCGTTCAAAGGTGGCGATATGGCCTTGTTTGCCATAATAGCCTCGCTCTTCATTGAACACCTTGACGAACACCGCCAGCAAAGCATCCTTGGCCGTCTTACTGATCACATCCGCTTTCTGATCGATATTGAAAAGAATACTTTGGGCGGGAATGGCCGCGGCCTTGCGCAACAGTCCCTGCAGGAGGGGGTTCTCTCTGGCCTTGTCCAGAAACGCATCCAGTACCGGCTGGCCATCTACCCGACTGTTGGACAGCAGCAGAGCCAGCATCTTGAGGAGGTGCGATTTACCCGAGCCGAAGAAGCCTGAAATCCATACACCATTGGCCGTGATCAAATGTGGCGGTTGAGCGTAGACCTCCAACAGATTCTCCAACTGCTGTTGCACCTCATTTGTCAGCACATACTCCTCGACCTCGCTGCGGAGATGACGCTGGTCGTCGGCCTTGATCACGCCCTCGATGGGCCGGTCGATGGGTTTCTGGAAGATATCAACCAATCTGGTCATGAGTGCACTTACCTGAGTCGTTTAGGGTTCCACATGGAAGATGTTGAAGGCCCGGTAGTATTGATCATCATGTAGCCGTGCGAACAGGTTCAGCGAGGCGCCGGTTTCCTGGGAGTGCGTGTATTCGCCCGGAAAGAACATGATCATCGGACGTTGGGCCATGGGCGTTTGCAGGTTATTCAGCAGAGTATGAGAACGGATGTAGGGGAAGACCTCGCCGATGCCGGAGAGGAACAGCACATCGTAAACTTCTCCCTTGGCTTTGCTGACGATGGCCGGAGCCAGGTGCTCTGCCGGGTCCAGCACATTCTGCAGAAGTTCCAGCAATTCCTCTTTGGAGAGGCTCTCCTCCATTTCCATGATCTGCTCGAAGATGCCCCGTTTTCGCAGGAGTTCGATGGATAGATCGTACAGATTGATGGCAAGGATACGCAGGCCAACCTCTGTCTCCAGCTTGTTGGTCAGGCGACGGATCATATCCGTCATAGCAACGGCCTCCTGGGGCGGATAGGGGCAGATAAAAAAAGGCACCTCGTTGCCCAACCCCTGCATCTGCAGGAAACGCGGGCTAGAGATGACTTTGTAGAGGTGGTCGAAGTGTTCGGGTATAACAAAAGTCGTCATGTTGTCCAACTTATGATTTCGTAATCGGAAACGGGATAAATAGCGAACCACGCCGAATCGTCGGCCCGGATAGCTTCGATGAGCGAGGCAGTGAGCAGGGCCGGGATGATGCGGTTGTCACGACTCAACAGGCCGGTCTCCCGCATGATACGGAATAGATTCTGACGCTGCTTTTTGTGTGTACCCTCGGAGACGCGCGCCAGTTCAGGATGCCACTCTGCCTTGTCGTAGAAAAAGTGGTCGTAGTCCTCATAGGAGAGTTCCATTTCCATGCGCCTGCATTTCTCATGCAGAATGTCCACCGCGAAATCCCGGATGAATGGCGACCGCTTGCAGAGGGCCAGCCACAGCACGTAATCCTGTTCTTCTGGCGTGCCTGAGAGCAGGATATCTACTTCCTCAGGCGTCAGCACCTGTAATCGTCCCCTGATCTCCTGAAAAATACGTCGTGCAGAGGCCACGGAACGCACTTGCAACAGGTTATCATTCAATACGCGCATCCTCACCTCTTCCCAATCGCCCAGTTCCTGATAGAGTTCAGTCACGAGAAGCGTCTCATTCCGACGTAAGCCGCCGGATGCATATGTGATGTTATAAATGATATCGGTCATCTTCTCGTGGGACTATCCTCGATGATTGGCCTGTGCTTTAGCAGTGGTGCTGGATTTAGGGGCTAAGATTCCTGAGCGTTAGGGC
>JAJRTO010000451.1 GCA_024278235.1 Candidatus Poribacteria bacterium | reverse complement strand
AGGGCTGTCGTCAGCGCGGAAGCGAGGAAGACGGATAGCGCGGAAGGAAATCCCCTCCCGTCTTCCGAACTACCCGCCTTCCCGCCTCAACAACCCGCTAACGGAGCGTAGCGACTTTCCTGCATGCAGGTCGATGCCGCCGTAGTACTGGTGTTGTCCCGTAAGGTCACGTTGGGCTTCCTTGACCTGAACTCATGTATTATAGCATTGAGTGTTTCTTGATGAAAGAGTTACAACCGCAGGGATAATAGAACGTTACTGAGACTGGTCTCGTATGGAGCAAAGTGCGTGTCAACCTTAGCGGCTGGAAAAGGAAGAACTGCTTGACATGATCTGGGAGACGGATTATCATAGCACCAAACTTATATTTGGAGGTTCAGGATGTCAATTCGTATGATTCACGTGGGTGTTGGGGGCCGTGGGAGATGGCCTGTACAGCTTATTCAGCGGAGAGATGATTTTAAGTCTGTTGCGTTGGTCGACCTGAGTGAAAGTGCTCTCGCTGCTGCACGTGAGGTCACAGGGTTGGGTGAAGAGAAATGCTTCCAATCGATGGATGAAGCGATGGATAAAGTGGATGCCGATGCCGTGGTCGTGATCACACCACCTCAATTGCATGCGGAACAGTGTCTCAAAGGGGTGAAGGCGGGGAAACATGTTCTGGTCGAGAAACCATTTACACTGTCCTACAAAGATGCGTGTACCGTGATGGAGGAGGCGGATAAACAGGGGACCTGCGTCGCTGTATGTCAGAATGCTCGGTACGGCGCCGCCAGCGCAACGCTTGCCCGGCTGATACGCGAACAGGTGTATGGGCCTGCGGCATACGGTCTGATGACCAAGTTTGGTTGGCGACCGGGGGTTCATCATTCCGGCGATATCCGCCATTCTTATCTCTGGGAGCGCGGTATCCATGATCTGGATACGCTTCGGAGTATTTTTGGCGAGGAACCCATACGCGTGTGGGGACACAGCTTCAACCCATCCTGGAGTCCTTACGCACACGGGGCCGGCAGCTACGCCTGGGTTGAGTTTGAAAGTGGCGCAACCTGTGGTTATCTATGTACATTCGCGGCGCACAAGGGCGGTTCCAGTTTGCGCGTTGAGTGTGCGGAGGGCTGCCTCGAAGTCGAAGGTGATGGCATCCATCTGAGAAGGCCAGGTGCCGATGCGGATGAGATTTTGCCGCTCGACAGAGTACCAGAGGCCGGGCAACAACTTCTCGATGGCTTTGCTAAATACATCCAGGAAGGGGTTGAGCCACCCTTCGGCGGACATCAGAACCTGTACACTATAGCATTGGTGGAGGCTGCGGGTGTGGCTTCAGATGAAGTCAGAGTGGTTGACTTTCGAGCCTTCATGGAAGACAGGGGATGAACTTGAGAAAGGTAGCATTCCGATGATTATCCATACTCGCGCCTATGCTCGCATTGGGTTCATGGGCAATCCATCTGATGGATACTTTGGCAAGACAATCGCCTCAGCTATCACAAACTTCTCCGCCACGGTGACTCTGTGGGAGAGCCCTACACTTCATATCATTCCCCATCCAACTCACGATCCGACGACGTTTGATGGTCTGGTAGAACTGTATTCCATGGCGAAGAGTATTGGGTACGAGGGAGGCTTGCGCCTGGTACTCGCAAGCTGCAAGAAATTCCAGGAGTATTGTGACAATCATGGCATCGAGCTACCACGCCGCAACTTTACGCTCTCCTACGACACAGATATCCCACGTCAAGTTGGCCTGGGGGGATCCAGCGCCATCATCACGGCCATCATCCGTGCGCTCATGCAGTTCTATGAACTTGGTGAGGATGTCATTTCAAATGCGGAAATCGCAAATCTGGTACTCAGCGCTGAGCGAGAGGAGTTGAATATCCCCGCGGGCCTTCAAGATCGTGTCATCCAGGCATATGAAGGTACCATCTATATGGATTTCGACCAGGAACTGATGGAAACGCAAGGATATGGACGCTATGAACCGATGGATTCCAGTCTCTTGCCGGATCTGTTTCTGGCTTATGTACGTGAACCGACGGAGTCAGGCAAGATCCATAGTGATGTGCGTTTTCGCTATGAAAGCGGCGAATCCGAGGTGGTCGAAGCCATGCAGACTTTCGCGCGCTATACGGATGAAGCAAAAGAAGCACTGGAACATCATGACCACGATACGGTTGGAAAGTTGATGAGCGCAAACTTCGAGTTGAGACGGAAGATCTTTGGGGACTCGGTTCTCGGTGAGAGCAATCTCGAAATGATCGAGATCGCACGTCAAATGGGGGTTCCCGCCAAGTTCCCCGGTTCCGGAGGTGCTATCTTCGGTATGTACCAGACATGGGAGCAGTTGCAGCGGCTTGCGCGCGTTTACCGCGAACGGGGATTCGAGTTCGTGAAACTCTCTATCGACCTGGGATATTGATCACAGCTTCTTGACAACGACAAGTGTCAGATCATCAAAAGGCTCTACATCTCCCTGAAACAGTTCGACGGCCTCCTGGATGGCGCCGATCAACTCAGCAGCGGAGAGATCTTTGTGTCGGTCTACCACCTGGCGTAGACGTTCCAGTTCGAAAAGCTCATCTCGAGCGTTGTTGGCCTCCGTCACACCATCCGTGTAGAGCAGCAGGATATCGCCGGGTTTCAGTTGAGTGTGCTGAGTGGTGTATTGGCAGATATGAGGGAGGAGATCATTGGGAAATGCACCGATGAAGGTCCCCGACTGGTCGAGTTCCTCGATATGACCATGATGGCGAAAGATGATCGGCGGATTGTGGCCAGCGTTGACACTGGTGAGTTCACCGGTATCCCAAACGAGACGCGCGTAGAAAAAGGTCGCATACTTATCCGCAGGAGTGCTCTTGTAGAGCAACTCATTCAGATGCAACACCATCACTGTGAGATCCTGGTTTCCCGCTTCGAAAAAGACACCGGCGCGAAGTGTTGCCATCAGTAAGGCCGCCTGGGTGCCTTTCCCGGAGACATCTGCAATCACAATCCCGAGATGGTGCGCATCCTCATAGATGTAATCGTAATAATCGCCACCAATTCGGCCGCGTGGGATACTGATCCCTGCAATATCATAACCGGGAATTTCCGGATCTGCTTTGGGGAGGAGGCCCTGCTGAATCTCCTGAGCTGCCATCATCTCTGCTTCGATCTGACGCAGACGTTTTGCATCCTGATAGAGACGTGCATTTTCAATGGCAACGCCCGCCTGATTCGCCAGTCCCGACAACAGGATCTCGT
>JAJRTO010000450.1 GCA_024278235.1 Candidatus Poribacteria bacterium | reverse complement strand
CTGGCAAGCATCCACTGGATGACCGCCGAATATGACAAATGCGTTACCACTGCAGAGCAAGCCCTCTCCCAAATGGACGAGGGTGCTTCTCCAACATCTCTGAGCATCGAGTACAGAGATATTCAGATCTTGCTCGCTCAGGCGTACTATGCCCTGGGAGACTACGACCGATCTCTGGAGTATTTGGAGCAGGTTGCAGAACAGTCGCCTTCTCCAGATAGCCCGACATTTGCAGAAGATCTGCTTCAGGCAATCGAGCAGATAACGGGGAGTTAGTCGATGAGATCCCATTGGAAACTTATCATCCTCTGGATGACCTTATGCATCATCCCGAGCAGTGGGTTTGCACAATCGTTCCACTATGTTATCTTGGCCGACGCTCACGGATATGTGTATGTCGATATCGGAAAGCAGCAGGGAATCCATCCCGGCATGCGATTCCAGGTGACCCGGGGCGGATCAGAGATAGGATACATCGTCATCCAGGCGGTGGATGATCGCTTTGCACGGGCCACCGTCCAATCGGGGCAGGGTTTCCTTCCAGGCGATGAGATCGTACTTGTCCCCAGTTCATCACCTTTGGCGATTGCCCCGGAACCGTCCATCCCCCGGACGACTTCCTCAGAGCAAAAACCGAGTTTTTCGTGGTTCTCTCTAGGCACACTGCTTTCGGTAGTGAGTGCCGCTGGCAGCTTCTATCTAGCCCATCACGCCTCCGAGAACTACATCGCCGCCGAGACCGTGGACGAAGTAGGGCACTATGCTCAACAACGGGATCGATATCAGAAAGCGGGATGGACATCGGTTGGAACGGGTGTGTTGTTGATGGGCATCCAGTGGCTGAGATCTCATCTGTGATAGAGACAGGAAAGAAACAAGAGATGCGCCGACATGACCACATTGTTCCGCTCGTCATCATCCTGATGGCTATCCTATCTTCTGTGGAAGCGATCACCATCACAGAGGTTCGGAACGGTAACCAGAAAACACAACTGCTGCTGGATACAGGTTATCAGAGTGGACTAATGATCGGGACATTATTGGAGATCTTCCGTGACGAGAGGATCGATGACGCATCTTCCGAACACCCTCAGATACGTGAGATATTCATTGGCAAGGCACTGGTGAGTGAATCCGGGCCTGATTGGTGTCTGGCGGAAGCGATCGGGCTCCCCTTTGAGCCACTTGCCCAGGGGCAGCAGGTTCGGATAAAAAAACAGAGCACTATTCGCTATGTGGCCGCCTCTCAGAAGAACCTGCTTATCGATCTCGATGCTGCGACAGCCCGTGAGATCCGACGGGGCGACCGACTGCAAGTGCTTCGTCCAATGGAATGGATCCATCCGGTGACCCGCCAGACCATCCGGTGGTCTGATCCGATCGGACAGGTGCGGATTGCGCAGATCACACCCCATACGTTCACAGCCCGAGGCATTGCCGTTGACGCAATCAAAGCATTCGTAGCTGGAGATCGAGTGGTGTACCCCAGGGAAGAAACAGCGAAAATCCATATCCTGCGCGTGTGGGACCGCAGCCTTTATCTGAATCGATTTGATGACGCCGTCGCCGGGCAGAAGGGAACACTGCATCTTATGACAGATCAGAAATCAGCTCCCGTACCATTTCGTATCCGAGCGATTTATGAGTATCTCATCGAAGTCGAATGTGCCGGAACTGCTGGATTGCAGGCCGGAGATGTTGTCAAAATCACGTTGAATGAGGATGATTGAGGTAAGTATATGCAGAAACGTAGGATCCACCTACCGTTCATCGGCTACTGCTGGCAAACCGCCCTTCTATTGGGACTCCTCCTCGTTACTGGCTGTGCCAGTCACCAGTTAGGCAAACAGGATCTTCAATTGAACTACAGCCTATCCGCGTTTTTCAATCCCCAGACCATCAATACGGTCGTGTTAATGCCTCTGGTAAATGAAACATCCATCAAGAAGATCGAGGAGACCGTACGTGAGGAACTCATCCTGCAACTCATCAAGACGGACCGGTATGATGTCGTGGATCGCTATCTCCTGAAAGAACTTCTGGAAACTCAAGGCGTGACCGGCCACGAACTCGACTCCAGATTGGTCAAGAGGATAGAGTCTCAGTTCAAGGCTGATGCCATTATCCTGGGCAAGGTGACCGAGTACTCACCGGGAAGCGTTCAGTGGAAATTTCTGCGGAAACCACCTCTCCTGGGTCTTTCGCTACGAATGGTATCCGTTAAGACAGGACAAACGCTGTGGACGGTCAACGATCTCTTCGATGGCAGTGATCGTTTACTTCAATCTCAAGCAGAATCCTTCATTCGAGATCGTGTTTCCACGGACATTATGGCCCTCACTCAGGTTGCTTGTGCTGAGATCGCCAGCACCTTGAACTTCTGATGCTTTCACAGCTTCCATGCGTCATGGTCAACGTACGACACTTCCGGGAGTTCTCCTTGAAACACCTGCTCATCTCACTTATCATTCTACTGGTTTTGGTTCCCAACGCTTTCTCCTTCACCGTTCATCTACGACAAGCCGGAACCGATCAGGACACCTTTGATGCATATGTGGGACAACCTCTGGACGTAGAAATCTACGTTGACACCGAAGGTGAACCGCTCGCAGGGATCTCCGTCTACCTGAGCTTTGATGATGCGCTCTTCGAGTTGATAGATGCGGAGGCGGGCAGGGACGGAATACAGCCGGTCGAAGCCGGCCCATTGGTTACCTGGCAGACATTGGAGAATGACACCCACGGAGATCCCGGGAACAACATCCCGGGATTCCAGATCGACTACTCTAAAATGACCCTGAGTGCGGAAGGGGCAGTTATCGGAAGTGGAGTCGTCGGCATCGTCCATCTGGTTCCTATCAAACCCGCTCTGTCCACCAAGATCACTTTTGACGATACCCGCTTCTTCAATCGGGAAACGCAGGGAAGTCGGGTGGACGGAACTCTTTTCCGTCCCATACGCTTTCGGGAATTGGTGCCGGCAACCATCAGCATCAAAGGTGGACCCCAGTTCGACCGCCCATTACCGGAGGTGGAACTGCTACTGGGGGAAACAGTGGAAGTTCCTCTTGACGATTACGTGACGGACGCGAATACGCCCGATGGTGCATTGACCTGGCTGGTGAAAGGGTTCCAACATATGGATGTGAAACTCGATCCGGTGAGTCATGTACTCACCATTCACTCAATCGATAACTGGACGGGGTCAGAGATTCTTGAGCTGGATGTGAGTGACCCTGAAGGGAACCGTACGAGTGGAACCATCGGTGTACACGTGAGAGCAGCCCCTGTCCTGAAACCATTCCCCGATATTCGTCTTCGTTCAGGCGGATCTGTCAAACGTCTTTCGTTGGATGAATACGTGGATGATCTGGACACGGAACCAGCGCAAATGGTGTGGTCGATGATCGGATCCTCCCACATCGATGCCAACATGAGTGAGCAACGTATCCTCACACTCCGTCCTCCGGATGACTGGTTTGGACAGGAAACGATCCTGCTTGGTGTCACCGATCCTGAAGGACATAGTGCTCAGGGGGAAATGACTGTGTACGTGATACCGGACAAGACGCATCCGATCATTACCGGCATCCCGGACGTGATCGCTTCAGCGGGTGGCAGCGTCAGTTCCCCTCCGATCATCGATCTGGATGATTTTGCGTATGATCCAGATGATCCGTTAGAAACACTGACATGGAGCGCTACGACACAGGAGCCGATACAGATAATCATCGATCCTCAGACCCATCGGGTGACATTTCGCAGCGATGGTTGGACCGGGACAACAGAAGTGCTCTTCACTGCAATGGATCCCCAGGGTGAAACAGGTGAGGGGGCAGCTTCTGTAACGATTGTCCCGGAGAACATGCCTCCCATATTGAAGCCCTTCCCGGAGATCCGCCTCGTAGCGCACGCGCCGGGAAAAGTACTCAATCTGGATGATTTCGTGTTTGATCTGAATCACACCCCGGCTCAGATGGCCTGGAATGCCACGGGTCAGAACCTTATCGTGATAACGTCTGGTCCCAAGAACATCCTTACTTTCAGTGCAGAACAGTCTGCCCAGGAGATCATCACACTTACTGTAACGGACCCGGATGGCAATGAAACAAGGGCTGACCTGACCGTTGTCGCTGAAGGGCTGCAACCGCCCGTGATCGCTGCCTTCCCCGAGATTGTCCTGAAAGCTGGAGAAACGAAGGCTGTCTTTGATCTCGATGATTATACCAGTGATGATTTTACCTCATCCGAAGACCTCCGGTGGCGTGTTACGGGGTTCAATCCGGAACATCTCACGCTCTCCATCGGCACGGACCATACGGTCCTGGCTGTCGCCGCCGATAGATGGTATGGCACAGAAAATGTGGATTTTGTAGCAACGGACAGCGACGGCAACGAAACATCCCGGAAGGCGGTCTTCCGTATCACAGCATCCCCTCTCCTCGAACTGCCACCCCGCTATGAAGTCCTTACTGGTACGACCGATACCAGCCTGATGCTCAATGACTATGTGACGGATCCCGATACGCCAAGTGATCAGTTACGCTGGGACGTCCGCAGTGAATCGGAACTGGTCGTGGGGTTACAGACGAATCGACATGGGCTGATGCTCTACGCTCCGGAAAATGTTCTGGGAGAATTCACAGTACAGGTCGAGGTTCAGGACGCAGAGGGCAACGTAGGCATAGGCGATCTTCTGGTCGTTGTGGTGGAGGAGATCACCGTCGTTGACCCAAGTCCTCCGGATCCCGTTCCCAGTCTGGATGCCTTGCCGGAAATCACAATGCTGGCGGGTGCAATGGATGCTTCCCTTGATCTGGACAACTATGTACGAGATGCCGATACGCCCCCATCGGAGCTGATCTGGGAGATCACAAGCCTCGATGATCTGGTGGCTATCATTGATCCGGATAGTCATCGGCTGATTCTGAAAGCCTCCAGGGCATTGACCGGAGCAAAACAGTTACAGATCCGGGTGGTAGATCCGGAAGGGAACAGCGCGTCCCAATCGTTACTCGTGCATATCGAAGCAGATGCACAATCTTCACCAACGGAATCGACTGATAAGACACCCCCTTCTTTTGAGCTGTTCGTGCTTTCCCATCCTATTTTGTCCGGGCAGTTTCAGATCGTATTGATGGCGAATGAACCTCTCAAGGCGGATCCAATGATGACTGTCGTTTTGAGCGATCGGGAATACGCCGTGACTCTAAAACCCTCAAAATCCCTGCAATGGATCGGGATCTATTCGGCACCCTCGGATGTCATCGGTGAGGCGACGATCCGGGTCACCGGGGTGGATCTTTCGGGCAACATCGGGAGTGATGAAAGCAAACACTTCATGGTCGAGGCGGATGCACATCCCCCAACATTTGTGAAATTCTCTGGCTATCCAAATCCTGCAACGACTGAAACCACACTCGTATGCCAGACGGATGCCGAACTGTCCGTTGAAACCCTTATCTTCAATGTGATGGGACAGCCGGTAGCAACCCTTTCCCCGGATCGCTTCCAGCCACCACAAGAAGGATATGTGGCTCAATGGAATCTCACGGATGATTCAGGTCAACGTCTGAGTCCAGGAGTTTACATTGCCTCCCTTCAAGCGACCTATCACGACCTCCGATCCTACCGACGCTCCTGGAGGATCCTGATCCAGCCCCAGTAGTTCATGGTTCCGGAATACAGGTTTCGGTTTCATACCAGACGCGGTTTTTCTCACTGCACGACACGCGCAAGGTCAAAAGAGATGGAACCATCTCATTCCAGAATGTCTCCTTTTAACGTTCCGCAATGTACCACTTTGATTGGTACGTAACACGGTGCAAAAAATCCCTTGACCAGAACGCGAATCCGTGGTAAAACCCGTGATAAAGACTCAAAAGTCGATCATCATCTGGTATTCATGGATTACGAATCTGAGGCGGGAAAATGCTCTCAGCTATCATTCATAGGACGTTAACTACCAATCCCTCGCAAGAGAAGGCATCGGATTTGCGGGGGGGTAACCGCAGGGCCAGCAAGCGTTTTCTTATTTCAGGCGTCATGCAAAGTAGGGGTGTTGCTTTGCGTGACGCCTTTTTTGTTTTTCCTCGACTGTCGCTCGGCGAATGACTTTCCCTCGCAATTCACGGAGAACCGGATACCCGTTTATCTGCAATCTGCCAGCAACACGTGTGGACCGGCCGCGCTGCTGAGTGTCAGTCGGTACTATGGCATAGACACGACCGAAGCTCAACTCGCACAACGGGCAGGAACCACCTCAACGGGCAGTAGCCTGTACGGTCCTGACGCAAGCCGCAGAAGCTATCGGTCTGAAAGCAGTCGGGATGGAACTCTCCCTGGACGAATTGAGGAGAGCGCCCAAACCCCTTATCGCGCATGTCCGACGAGGCCACTTTGTGGGGGTAAGTATAATCGAATGGTCTACGTTTGTTCCTCTGTCGGAGCCGAGCTTGGCTCGCGGTGGCTGACTTGATTTCGGAATCGGTGCGGATGGGGGGCGCTTCGCGCTGTTTGCGTGTTGACGGGTTTAGGGCTGTCGTCAGCGCGGAAGCGAGGAAGACGGATAGCGCGGAAGGAAATCCCCTCCCGTCTTCCGAACTACCCGCCTTCCCGCCTCAACAACCCGCTAACGGAGCGTAGCGACTTTCCTGCATGCAGGT
>JAJRTO010000449.1 GCA_024278235.1 Candidatus Poribacteria bacterium | reverse complement strand
GCCAACGAAACTTTACGTTGGGACAGATCGCTTCGGACGTTGCCTATAGGCTCCGGACGACGAAGACCAGCCCCAACGGTTCGCCAGAACTGGACACCACTACACACATCCTGAAGGAACGCACAACTCATCTCGTCGCCATATTCGATGGTAAGGAAACGATCCTCTATGTGGACGGAAAACGCCACTCAGAGACATTGGAACCCGGCGGTGATTTCAGCAACTGGCAACCGTACCCGTTGATCATCGGCAACGAAGCAACGGGTGATCGTACTTGGCTGGGGAAAGTGTTTCTGGTGGCCGTCTATCATCGTGCCCTGACGCCCGAGGAGATCGCCCGGAATTATGGAGCCGGTTTTGCGGTTTCCAGGAAACAGGGATCCTGACGTGTTTACAAAGGACAATGTCGGTAGTTATACGAGTTTTTCACTTACGGAGGAAGTAGAGCATGCTGCCAGCTTGTTCTCCGTTGAACGTTGAACGTTCAACGTTCCAACGTTCTTCCGGATTCACGAAGCTGCACGCTCTACGGCAAACGAGCAGGCTGCACGCTCTACGGGACGGACTGAAAAACTCGTGTAGTTGGGCAAAAGGAGAGTAAATATGAAAAAGGGTGTCCTCTTTTTAGCATTCCTCGTTTTTGCCACAGTGATCTGTAGTGGTGAAGGGCTGGCGGATGACAAGACCGTTATCGAGAGATTCAACGCATCCTATAGCCGTACGCAGTCCCGTGTGATGATGCGCTTCATAGCGAAGCCCACACCCGCCCGATTGGACGCCGCAGCCTATCTCAATAATGCGATGATGCATGCCCCTCTACCGGGGAACCCGCTGAAGCCAGCCAGGCAACCGGCGATCGAGGATCTCGACTTCAATCTTGCGTTGATACCCACATCGATAAAACAGCGGCTCGAACAGACCCCACTGACAGAATACGAACGAGCCTCGCCGATGGCTTGGCAGCCGATGTTGGATACGCTTGTCGAATGGGATTATGATGCATCCGTGGGTCTGTTAGAGGTCGGAAGTCAGATCAGCTCAGAAAAATGGGGAAGTACCCGTGTCCCTGCACCATTTCAACAGATCGTCGCTGCCTATTTACATACCAATCATGATGGAAAGGTGCAATTCTGGGTCAAGGTGGAATTTCAGCCCGGTATCGTTTCTATGGATGTCGTGCAAGATGAAGATAAAGATGGCTTCCCGGAAATCTATGGCAGGATAGACGAAGGTAGATACTCGGAGGAGATCGTCGCATATCTGAAGGATGAATACCTATCCGGAGTGCTGAACGCCTCCGAAGTGGAGGACTATTTTTACGCACTCTCCTCCGACTGGTACGAGAAATACAACACGGATACCCTCGATCTGCAAGAGAACACCCCCTGGCCAAATGCCGATACCGAGCCCGACATTGCGCGAGAATTACGCGGGATGATCATCCAGAAACCTACGGCAATCCTCAAGGGCAAACCTTTCGGTAAGCCGATTTACAATGTGTTTGTCGTCGATACAACGCAAGCCGGGAAACCCCCGGCGGCAGAGAAAATGGGAAAGAGCCTGGAGTCTCAGAACCAGATGCGTGTTGCCCCTCCTGACGTCACCAACATGGCAGCAAATATTCAGCGATGGCAGTCTGAATTACAGCGATGGGGAGATGGTCGATGGGAAATATGGGTGCAGAGAATCGCGCCCTTCCAGGATGCCGTGCGCCAGATGCTGACACAAAGTGCATCTACGCAGAAGGGATTCGTTGGCAGAGATGGGTTCCTTTTCTTCCGTGGTTCCCTCCGTTACAACATAGGTGGCGATCTCCAGAAGCAGGAGAACAATCCGTTCCCTGCGATTGTGGACTATGCTCGGCAACTCAAAGCAAAAGGCATCGATATGTTGTTCGTGATCATCCCTGCGAAGTCGGAGATATACCCGGATAAACTCTCAGATTTTGCATTCGATCCCGATGGGCCCTATGTGAATCCATACACGCGCAAATTCCTGCTCGAACTTGCCGAGGCAGGCGTCGAGGTGATCGATTTGTATCCGTCGTTTATCACAGAGCGACACGAAGGCGGCGAGCCGATCTATATGACCCTGGACACACATTGGACGAATCGTGGAGTAAGGATCGCCGCACGCCTCATCGGAGACCGTGTCAAGCAGTATCCCTGGTACTCTGACGTGTGTCCTGAGCCGATTCCATACAGGACTCAGGAAGCCGAATCCGTGCGAGCGGGCGATATTCGCGGGATGCTCACCGAGAGTCAGAAGGCTCCGTATCGTCCGATGAAACTTTCCGCCGAGCAGGTCTTGAATCCGGATGGCCGTTATTATCAGGATGACAAGTCGAGTCCCATTGTGGTGTTGGGCGACAGCTTCACAGGTGTGTTCCACTTCGAGGACTGCAAACATGCGGGGCTTACTGCGCATATTGCGAAGGAGATCGGTATGCCTGTGGATCTTATCATGGCGCATGGAAGCGGCCCACGTATCCGCAAGCGGTTCGCAAGGCGAGGCTCGGATGCGATCCAAGAGAAGAGATTGGTCATTTGGACAACCGCCGCTCGCGATCTCTATGAATATTGGGCTCCCTGGGAGACCGTGAGAGTGCCTTAGATGGTCTTTGCCTCCCACATTTTCATCTTCTATTTCCTGCCGATCGTTTTACTCCTTTATTACATGGTACCGGGGCGTGGCAGACATCTGCTGCTTACCCTGGCGAGTTATCTCTTCTATGGTTGGACAAACCCGTGGTTTGTACTCCTCATGCTCTTCTCGACCATCGTGGATTACATGTGCGGTCTGGTGATTGCAGGGAAACTCAATCCTTTTGGGAAATTCCGCGCCGATACATCTGAGGAAACGCCACCACGACAGCGCAAACTTGCGGTCATCATCTCCGTGGTCACGAACCTTTCGCTGCTCGGATTCTTCAAGTATTTCGTATTCGTACAGACAAATCTCAATATGATCCTGGAAGCGTATGGCCGGGAAGCACTCGCCGTGTTCCAGGTGACGTTGCCGATAGGCATCTCCTTTTACACATTCCAGTCGATGAGCTATTCCATCGACCTCTATCGAGGAAATGCCGAGCCGGCCGAGTCCTTTTCTGACTTTGCCTGCTATGTCGCCATGTTCCCGCAACTGATCGCAGGTCCTATCGTCCGCTATCGAGATCTCGCCTACCAACTTGCCCATCGCACACACTCACTCGATAAGTTCGCCCGTGGCACGATGTTCTTCATCCTGGGATTCGCCAAGAAGATACTCCTTGCCAATCCGATGGGAGAGGTCGCAGACGCCGCATTTGGTGCGGATTCCCTCATATGGTACGACGCATGGATGGGCGTTCTGGCGTATGCGTTCCAGATCTACTTCGACTTCAGTGGGTACTCTGATATGGCTATCGGTCTGGGACTGATGCTTGGATTTCAGTTCTTGAAGAATTTCGATTCTCCCTACCTTTCTGAGAGCATCACAGATTTCTGGAAGCGATGGCACATTTCGCTCTCGAACTGGCTCCGGGACTACCTTTACTTTCCCCTCGGTGGCAACCGACGTGGCAAAAGACGGACCTATCTCAATCTGACGGCCGTCATGCTTCTGGGAGGATTCTGGCATGGATCCCAGTGGAAATTCATCGCGTGGGGTGGAATTCACGGGTTGATGCTGGCCTTTGAGCGAATGCTTGGCAAAGAGAGTCCCTACCGTGCTCTCCCACGTATCCTGCGTATTCTCATCACGTTTATCATTATCCTCATCACCTGGGTGTTCT
>JAJRTO010000448.1 GCA_024278235.1 Candidatus Poribacteria bacterium | reverse complement strand
GCAGATAACGGAACAGATCGCACGAGACGAGGCTTTCATCGAGAAACATCCGCTTCCGCCGGATCCTCAACAGCGACTCTCTCAAGCGAACCGCCAGTTGGCTCTCCTCGAAGGCCAACGCAAGACCCTGAAGGAACTTCAGAAAAACCTGCGATCCCGAGAAGAGGAGATAGCGACATTCCGAGAGGAGTTGGCAGAACATCGTCGGCAACATGAAACGCTCGGAGCACGGCTGGAAGAACTCGACCGGACGGTCGCTCATCACGCAGAATCGATGGAACGGTTGCTTGCGGATGGCGATGAACCGTCCTGGGAGCAGAGACAGACCGATGCCCAGCAGGCATTGGAGATAGCGAATCGATATGAAGATCTGGAGAAGCAGAAAGCGGACAAAGCAGAGGAAGCGGAACGGAATCAACAGCAACTTGATCAGAACAGGGAAGACCTGGAAAAGCTTCGGCAGGAGCATCTGCGCTCGGAGCAACAGTTGAAAGAGGCGGAAGAACGGGTGCGTGAATGTGAGGAGATCTCTGAAATCGCTCGTCTCACCGGTCACATCCTGGTATTGCGACACGAGCACCTCAAACACGACCAACCATGTCCTGTATGCGGTGCTCGTGAGCATCCGTGGAAAGATAAGCTGGAGGAAGAAGAGGAGGCACGGCTCAAACAGGCGCAATCGGATCTGCGAAAGGCAAAGAGATCCGCGAATACTGCGCAGAAAAAACAGCAGCGGATCGCCACGGAATTAGCAGCACTGGAAGCATCCTGCCAGGCGATGGAGCGGGCTTACCGCGAGGCTGTTGAAAAACGGCAAGAATTGGAAACGAGTCTGGCAGAGATCCGTGCCCGATGGAAGGCGATCTTCCCAGATGATGAGGTCTCATCCCAATTCGCAAGGGAACATCATAAAACAGCCGATGCGACGTTGAAACAGTTGCGCAAGATTCGAGAAGCTCTCTTATCAGTTCAGAATGATCAAAAGCTGGCAGCGCAGAAGTGGGATCAGAGAGCAGCACAGATGGCACAGCATGAGAGATCGATCCAGCAGACTCAGCAGACGTGCCAGCGACTCGAAACAGAGATACGGGATGCTTCGACGGAACAGGGGATGATCGAGGATCGGTTCTGGCAGTCGCTCCCCCCTGAGTTTCATGGTCGCTCTACCGGGCGGAGTCTTCAACGCTTCGAGGAACGTATCGCCGAAATACAACGGTGCAAGGAACGGCTTGGCGAGTTACGCAGCAAGTTGGGCGTTCTGGAAACAGCGATTGCGGGAAAGGAGCAGCGGCAAGCGTCTGAGCAGAAACGACTGGAAACCCTGCAGCAGGAGATAGAACAGTATCAGCGGCAAGCCAAACGGTTGCTGGATTCTGCGCGTGAACGCACCGGTGGCATCCCTGCCGATGAGGCCCTGCGAAAACTGCAGGGAGAGTTGAAAACGGTTGAGGATGCTCGTGAGCAAGCGATGCAGGTGCAACAACAGAAGCAAGAACTACTGACAAAAAAGATCGCTCAGTTGAGCGAGGCACGGAAACAGAACGACCAGCGGAAGCGGCAGCTTGACGAAGCTCAACAGCACTATATCGAGGCGATCACCAGGGTAGGTTTTGCATCCGCCGATGAACATATCCAGGCAGCACGGAAACCTAAATGGATAGAGGAGCATCATCAGAAACTGGATCGGTATCATCGCCAGCGGCATACACTGGATGACACCATCCGGAAACTCCGACAGACCTTCATAGATGAGCCCTTTGAACCGGGAGCCTTGACGAACATCGCCAACAACTTGAGAACCGTGGAGAGCGAGATCGCCCGGATTCATGCTCAGCGTGGTGGGCTTCGGCAGCACCTTGATCAACTCAAGGCCAATCAGAAACGCTATCAGGAAGAGTGCCAAAAGACGGAACGAGCGCGCCACCAGTTTGAGCGGTGGAATCGGCTCCAGGCATGTATTCCCGCGAATGATCTCCGGGATTTTGCGCTTGAAAGCATGTTCGAACTGCTGGCACAGCTTGCGAACAAGCAGTTGGAGGCATTCTCCAACCGTTATCAACTGAGCGTTGTGGGGATCAAGGAGATGTGGGTGATCGACCGATGGAATGCCGGGGAAAAACGCCCGGTAGAGACCCTCTCCGGTGGCGAGAGCTTCCTTACGAGTTTGGCCCTTGCCCTTGCGCTTGCTGAACTCAGCCGTGGGCGGGCCCAACTGAACTCACTCTTTCTGGACGAAGGGTTCGGAACGCTTGACCGGGAAACTCTCGACATCGCTCTGGCCGCGCTGGAAGGACTACGACTCTCCGGACGAACCGTTGGCGTGATCAGTCACATCGAGGAACTCACACAACGTATTCCTGTGCGGATTCACGTGCATCGAATGGGCAACGGTGCTTCCACGGTGAGTGTGGAAGGATGAGTTGTGTTCGACCCGCCCCACGGCGGCAATGGGAAACAGATGTATCTTGTGGATATGAGCGAACTCGCTGGCTAACTGAAATCCAGCCCCCGATCCCGGGCGAATCGGATGATCTCATGAGCGGAGGGAAGAGAGGGCTGGGCCCCCAATTTCGTGACGGTGAGGGCACCGGCGACATTCGCGTATTGAATGGCACGGGAAAGGTCATCCTGCAAGATGTATTGAGCCGTCATCGCCGCCGTAAATGCATCTCCCGCAGCAGTTGTGTCCACGGTTTTCACCCTATGGGCAGGGAGAAATTCCGTTTCTCCATGATCGTAGAGAAACGCCCCTTGTTCCCCCATCTTGATGACGATAAATCGAGCCGCTGACATCTCAGCAAGTTTCCCGGCTGCGATGGCCGCTTCCTGCGGTGTTCGGCACTCCAGTCCGGTTAAGGCCAACGTTTCCGTCTCGTTGGGTGACAATATCTCCAGCAATCCATGCACCTGTGTGAGATCAAATGGTTTCGCTGGCCCTGCATCCAGGATCACGGGGATATCCTTCTCTTCGGCGAGACGGCAGACCTCGATGACGATCTCCTCCGAGATCTCAAGGTTGATCATCACGGCATCGTAGCTTCGCTCAAAAGCCTGTTGGACCTGTTCTTCCCGGATCTCCATGTTGGCACCCGGATAGACAATGATGCGGTTTTCACCGGATGCTTCGAGGAGTATAATGGCCAGGCCGGTTTGTGTCCGTGGGTCCGGGGCGATGAGTTCTGTAGCGATGCCCTCCGCTTCGAGCTGTTCCTTTAATTTCGCACCATGAGCATCCTCACCGGTCTTCCCCACAAACACCACCCCGCTTCCCAGACGTGCAGCGGCCACCGCCTGATTGGCTCCCTTGCCACCGGGAACATAGCGATACTGTGCACCGATCAGACTTTCCCCCGGCAAGGGCACTCGCGCTGTTTGCAGCACCAGGTCCATGTTCATACTGCCAACCACGAGGATAGAAGGTTTCTTTTTATTCATCCTGGATAGACCTCCTTCATTAGAAGCGGCCAGCCCTCACACGAGCGGGGGCTAATTCGCCACGCGGATAGAGCACATGCCTGTAGTTCTTCAGGATCTGTTCAGCCAGTTCTCGGTCATCGAGTTCAAACATCTCCTGTCTGCATGCAACGGTCCCCAGCATCTCAGTGCCACCCCAACGTCTCTCAGGATAGATGCTTTTCTCCTGTCTTCGAGGGAAGACCATGATCCGGGATGGACGGGACAGGATTGCCAACGTGTAAGGGATATCTTCGAGATCCCCGATATAATCGAGCACCGCCGGCACGGGATCTGTTCCTTGAAAGACGTAGTTTTCGCCTGGAATGGCGGGGATCGTCAGCAGTTGAATCTCTGAACTTTCTTCCACGATTTCCATCGGCCAATGCTGTATCGGAACCGCGAACAGCAAGCCCTGGAAGTGCTCATGTTCCGGTATGGATGAAGCTGCATCGCGCATATTGTGAAAGATCGACGTCCCTGTGATCTCAGCCATCCGGAGCATCTGCCGGAGATCACGCGGATAATTGGTGACGTTTACCTCCATTGAGATGTGTTCTCGGTGGGAGAAAATCACAACATACGGTACCGTCGGATAAATATTCACATGAAAATAGTAAGTGCCATCGAGAGCCAGGGAAGGATGAGAAAGAGCCGCTTCAGGCTCCAGGTACTGACACAACCCGCATTCGGTTTCGCTCAACGCCCGGCGGCGCCGATAGTTTCCGAGGCGAGACAATATCAAAGAGCACCCTGGCTGTATTTCAAGGCTCCGTGTTAGAAACTGAAAATCGTGACCAATCCGTTCAAAATAACCGTTCCACTGTTGCTGTAAAGTCTCCAGTATGCTATGATTCGTTAATTGCATTGCATATTCCAGAAAAGGTATCCATTCTTAACTTGACTCTGTTTCGTGTCTCTGAGAACATCCTTGGGGAACAATGGGTTTTGTCTGCCATCCTGATTTTACTATTATGCACGCTGATCGAGTGTGTGTCAAGGAGCTTGACGACTCAAGCCCGCCTCGCGGAGATCATCGCAAGAACTGAACATCGATGAAGGTGTACCCTTAATACCCATTATACCTCCGCCCGCTCCAGCAGATCGAAGAGGGGATTCTCAGGCACGTTGAGCGGCAGCCTGATTACTGCTCCTGGCGGGGTCTACTCGTGCTTGCAGGGAACCAAGTGACGCCTATCCGAGACGCAAACCTGTTGGCAGGGGAAACGCAGGCAGGGCTCTGGTTTGGAAAGACCGACGACCTATGGCATTTTGGTGGCAAACCAAAAGGCTGGGGTGGCCCCTGGCGAGAACAGTCCGTTGTGGCGGAGGAACCATCGGATCCATTCCTGATGACAGGTTTCGACCAAAAAGTGCTCCATCTCACTTGCGAACCGGTGGAGAACGCCACAAACTCAAGTGCCGTGGAATTTACTATCGAGGTCGATTTCCTGGGAAATCAAACCTGGCAGACTTATGACGTGATCACCGTTGCCCCGGGGGGATATGTTCACCACGAGTTCCCGGCTGGTTTCAGCGCTCATTGGGTGCGATTCACAGTAGATACGGCATGCAAAGCGACCGCGTACTTGACGTATACGTAACTCAGGCCTTAGTAGATACGAATTCTGTTCCCGCGCATTCCTGTCATCGCATCAATGATCAGCCATAATCCTCCGACGACGAGCAAGCCAACAATGATGCCGATGAATAAAACCCGGGCCGTGCGATACTGAGTTCCACCACCGTAGCGGAGTATCGCTGTTTTCACAGCCCATGCGAGGAAGAACGAAAACCACAGTTGTCGCATGATCCAGCCGCCCTGCGCAAGAAATCCGAGCGGATGCAAAGGCCACCAGAAGAACATCCGTTGGGCGTAAGTCAAAAGCAGCATCACTCCGGCGCCAACCCCTGTCCACAGATAGCCGGTCATCGATGGGCCTGTCCAATCTTGTAGCTTGGCTTCGGCAAATTGCCAGGGAAGCAGAGGAAACCACTGGAAATACTGGGGATGGAGATTCAGCCCGCCATACGTGCCCGTGAGATAGAGCGTCATGACAAAACAACCTATTAGACTCAACATCACGGCAACAAGGAGGGATGCACCTCCGGCAAGCGGTTTCACAGAGGCTCGATATTCCAGATAGATGCTGTTGGCGGTCGGGGCCATCAGGTAAGTCAGCAGATCACCCGCCCATATGAGGGTTAGCCCCATGGCGATCAGCCCTACCATGCCAAGTTGGGGGACGCCTACCGTCGATACGACGAACCCGAGCGGGATAATCGCTGGAACCATGGTGGCGATTCCAGCCTGGGCCATCAACCGGGTCAGCGATAGCCAGATGACCAGGGCAGAACCGATGACCAATGGCGCGATCCAGCCGGGGACCCCTGTATACCAGACCATCAAACACATCAGGATCACACTGCCTGAAAACAGCCATAGGTAGAGCCTTTCTTTCACAAGATGGTGTCGAGACATCCATACCATCGTGCCAACCAGAATGAGCATCGCACCCATCTGTTGATGGGCCATGATGGTTCCCCCAGGTCCACCAGAGGTCCAGTTTCCCAGAGACTCCTGATGACCGGGGAAGTATCGTCCATACAACCACTGTGCTGGCAGCGAGAGGAGGAAGAAAAACCAGAGGCTGAAGGACAACTGAGACTCAACGAAGAATGCAAATCCAAACATCAAGAAGTTGAGCCGAATGGGTACGGAGGGGACATAGGGGAAGTCATGCTGTATGGTCCACTGAAGCTGAAACCGGGGCACCGTGGGGAAATACTGATGCAGCGCGTTTAGGCTCTCCAGAGTCACTGGTATGAGGAAACCGAGCCAGAACATCGGCGTCCGAAACAGACGGTTTAGTCGAGAACCTGTGGAATCCTCTTCGACCATTGCCAGGGCGACCTGCGCGATGGGGAATACCAACCGCTCCCGTTCGATCCATGTCTTCCGGAGCAGGAACATGATCGAGATGACCATGACCGCCATACATAGCACAAAGAGCGTCCACCATGCAAGCGGACCGATCCATGCCCCCCACGGAATCGGGGCACCTTCCAGCCCTTCATACATCAGCCGGACCACTTTTGAATTCTTGACCACGATTGCTTCCGAGAGGTGAGGCTGGATCAACTTGATCCACTCGTTCTCGGGACTGGCATAATAAGTGGCTCCGGTGATCATTGCGAAGAAAGGCCCGCCAAACCCCCGTGTGGGGATCACCGTAGCAACCATCATCATACCAAGGATCACCAGCAGTTCCGCCCGACTGAATGCCCATCCGGGGTGGATACACTTGAGGAGATATTGAGGTCCGATGAGAATGACAAAAAAGAGGAAGAACGCTGCCGGCGTAGCCGAACTAAGCCCCAGCCGGGTTCCCTGGATCAGGAATTCGGTGACGGGGAGCACCAGTCCGATCCCAAGAGATAGGATGGAACCGATCAGGATGGCGCGTTTGGACATGACAGGACCGTATTATACCCCCCTGGCGTCTTATTGACGCTGACAGTCCGCCTCTGGAACCATAGTGCACCCCAGGGACGTCGCCAACATCTCAGCCACTTCGAGGCTTGGCAAGGATCTCTTGTATTCGCAATTCCTTGAATTTGCGGCTATAGGCGGGCTTCAAAACGATGGCTGTGTCGGCTCCGCTTCCACTACCAGCAACCGCGATGATCTCGTGGGACATATCCAGAAGTCCAGCATCGGCTGCCATGAGCGCTATCTCCACGGCAACCTTCATCCCCTGACTGAAGGTGTAGAGCGTTTCGCGTACGATCCTGTTGGGCGATAGGACACCGAAAGCATCGTTCACATCATCTCCCAACGTGTGCAGGCTCGTGAGCACTTGAATCCCAAGTTCCTCCAGTTGCCTCCGCTCCTCGGCAGTCATGGTCCAACCCAGATCGTCGAAGCTCGCACATATGGAAACTGCAATGATCTCGATGTCCAGTCCCTGAAATAGCTCCCATGCCCGTTTGGCTGTCATACCATGCGTGGAGGCAGTCACAATCTGCTTGATGTTCAGTTCTTTTGCCATCTCACGGGTTATGGTGAGTGTCGCGTCCGTATTGATTTTACCTGGTCTATCGAAATATAAGATCCTTCCTTCCATCATATGTCTCCTTTACTCCGAACGTATTTTGTTTTCTTTTCTGTATTGGAATTTGTTTCCTAGAAATCCAGCTTCATTGACACGCGGTGCACGTTGCCGAGGCGGCCGAAAGGCGTGACCGCATAGTCGATTTCGTAGCCACTGGAAGCATATCCCACACCAAAACTCCAGCTTGAGAGGAAGTCGAAATCAGTGCCCGTACGGTAGCCGCTTCGTAATGTGAATCCATTGGGGAAGTGATATTCGACGCCCGTATGCAGGGAGAATGGGCGTTCAGAGGAGAAGACAAGATCGGTAGCCACCACCATGCTCCCTCCTCCGGAACCTTCCGTTGTTGCGCGAGCATTTTCATCTTCCAGCGGTGACGGTGAGGGACGCAAGTGCAATGATGCACCTAGCTTAAAGAGCGTGGGAAGCTCATCATCCTGGCGGATCAGGCCCGATGCGTTACCACGCACGTTCTGCAGAATTGCACCCAGCCGCAAGGTCGACATGGAGTTGCCCCGGACCAACCTGAAAGAGGGTTCATAAAGGATACCAAGATTCATGCTTGTGCTGTCTGAATCGGGGCTGGGAACCTGATAGCGCGTTTGAGTAAACGTGAGTTCCTGCTGAAAGACCTGGAAAGCAAGTCCAAGACGGATATTCCGGTAGCTTCTGCTGCCCAGTGCGAGACGGATCACGTTGTTGGTGTAGTTGAAAAGTCCATCCGTGCGATATCCATCGAAGCCTGTTTCCACGGTACGTGGGATCTCACCCGTGTACAGGTAACTCAGGTCGATACCCAGGCTGAACCAGGATCCCAGATTTTGTACAAAGCCAACCCATTCATAGCGGGTATCCGCGAGCCATTCTGCATGCATCACAGCAAGCTGGGGACGTCCAATCTGGTGAATACCGGCGGGGTTCCAGTAGATGGCATGCACATCATCCGCAATGCCAACGAATGTATCGCCCATCGCCGTTGCCCGTGCTCCAACGCCAACCCGAAGTAGGGCGTTGCCGGTCGTGCCAACTCCATCGCCATAGGCTACGGACAGCGTGCATATCAGAGCAGCAAATGAGAACGAGAGAAATACACAGATGGAAGATTTGAGATGGGAGACTTGAGATGGGAGATCCGAGATCTGCAACTTATGATCTACCATCAGTCTCCTGCAATGTGCCATGAAGTGCAATGACATTAGCGCACCACCAGAATTCGTCCCACTATTCTGTCCGTCTCACTGTAAATCACGTAGTAGTAGAGCCCTGTCGCGACATCCTGTCCCGCATCGTTTTTCCCGTCCCAGTGAGTGCGTCCCGACGAAAAAGGCACTTCGACCGTTCGGACTTTGAGTCCATCGATCGTGTAAATTTCAATAGTCGCCTGGGCTGTCAGGTTCACGAAAGTCACTCGTTTGCTCACGGATTCAGAGGGGATGAACGGGTTTGGAAACACCACAACGTCATCCAGGTTGTTCGGAAGCTGCAGACGCGAGATCCTGAAGATCCCGACTCGCCCGATACTTGCGGATACGGTATTCATCCGGGTGTCTACCTTCTGGTTACCCGGGACAAGTTGCCATACGGAGGTAGCCCCTGTGGTATCCAATTGGAAAATTCGCAGATCTTTTTCTATATCTTCGGAGCCGAAATCAGGATAAGAGATCTGGAATGTTACGGGCCTTAAGAGATCACCCCCCCGTAGGACAACATCCCGCAATGTGTCAACCAGCTCCTCGTGGACCGCTGCATCGATATGAGCCTGTTCAAGGAAATGGTCCGCCTCAAGGATCCTCTCCTCCATTTCCAACTCAGCGGAATCGAAGATGTCTAACGTTGCATCCGTGTCAACACTCCCCGTACCGATAGTGACCTGCGTTTGCGGATCAAACCCGGCCATGATGGTCACAGTATCTTGTGCGAATACACGATTGTCGATGGGTTGCACGGGGCCACCGATGGAACCTTCCGTGATCTCGGATTCGTTCTCACCAAAGTCCACTGCTGTCACCGCAACATAGAGAGGTCCACGCGGTTCTGCAAGTTCCAACTCCACAACGTCAGCTTCCTCTCCGGGTTCTGTCCACGCGAGGTTTCCCTCATGGATAGCGCGTTCCGTGATAGCCGTTTCGGACAGGTAGATACGGTATTCTCGAACGCCTTCCGCAGATCGAGGTTCCCATGCAATGCGAATGCTATTTCCTCTATCCGCCGGTGTATCCATAGCAATGACGTTCTCAACAGGAAGCGGCGGTAGTTCATCCAGTGATTTTACCGGCCCTGCAATGGAACGACCTTCGGGATCGAGGGGCGATGGGTTGTCGTTCACATCTCTTGAGATGACGGCAACGTAGTAGTCCACTCCATCTTTCGGTACAGGGACCTCCGCTTCGGCAAGATTACGATCCCCGAACGCTGCTGCTGGCTCAAGGCCAACGATGGATTCAATAGGATTTACGTCTACATACACCTCATAACCATCGAAATCTTCATCGACGTTGACCTGCGTCCACGAAACGATGAGCATTCTTCCGTTGTCTTCAGGACGATCCTCGGCCGTTACAACAATGACGGACTCCGGGGGAATGTTGTCCTTCGCCTCGATGGGTCCGGTCACCGAAGTCGTCGCCACATCGGACTCATTGTTGGCAGTATCTACGGCTGTGACGGCAATATAATACCCCACATTGTTGATAGGAACTGTGATCTCGGCGAGTGTCACATCAGGTTGAACAAGGCTCGTCGTCATAGGGATGAGCACCCGCGTGGACCGGATGGGCGAACGTTCTGCGTAGATATTATAGTGTGCGAAGTCCTCAGCAGAAGCGAGCGGAGACCAGCGTACCAGGATCAGATGTCCCTCATCATCTGGTGAATCTTCGGCCGTCACATCGGTAATCGGTTGCGGAGCAACCGCATCCAGGGTGACCGGGATAGCAGCGTGAGAAATCTCTTCATTCCCACTTTCGTCCATCAGGTATCCGGTGATCACCGCATTGCGTACATCATCGTTCATTTGCACGATATAGACGCCGGTGTAAACTCCATCATTCGCCTGATCGTCTTCCCCTGCACCATCGTCGGCAAGTGGTAGAGCCGTGTGCACATCTCCAATGTCAAATCGCGCCTTTCCACCCGGTTCCCCCTGGAGCTTCACGACGAGCACATCGCCGCGAATCAGAGGGCGTTGTGCATTGTGCGTGATCGTCTGGATATCCGGTGGAACGGTATCAATCGTAACGAGAGCCTCTGAGGATAGCTCGGCGATATTCCCCGCTTCATCTGTCAATCTCCCGACAAGGCGTACGTTCTGGACATTCTCGCCTGCTTCGACAAAGTAGGTTGTCGTATAGATCCCATCGTCGGGAACGAGATCCCCGTGAGTGCCGTCATCATAGAGAGGAATATGTTCCTTATGGCCCATGAGATCGAATTCCGCTTCACCATTCGCTTCGCCCGCAAGTTCCACACGCAACAGCGATTCCTCATGCAAGATACCTTCAGCATCGTGTGTAACAGAGAGGATCGCCGGGGGCTGCGTATCGAAGGTCACCTTTCGTAATGCCGTTTTACGCGCCTCATTGCCAGCCAGATCTTGCAGGATTCCCGTCACATGAACATCTGTAACATTATCCCCCGCTTGTACGACATAACTTCCTGCATAGACACCGTCGCCGGGATTCTCATCACCATGCTGCCCATCGTCGAATAACTCATCGATGATGCGAAAATCACCCGAGGACAGTTCATAGAGCGCATCTCCGCCTGGCTCACTCACAAGACGCATGAAAAGTTCTCTCCCAGCCGCCAGCGGCTCCACGGCATCATGTCGGAAGTCGAGGATCTCTGGTGGTACACTATCCAATGTGACACCGCGTTCCCCTGCCGGTTCGATAAGAAGTGGCGGATGTTCTGCGAGGCTCACCATAACCCGCCCATCGCGTATGTCGGTCTCGGGTGGTACCGTGTACACGCCGGTGTAGATGCCGTCATTGGCGGCGACATCTCCCGAAAGCCCATCGTCATGCAGCGGCAGATCGCCTACCACAACGACCGTTTCCTGTAGAATGGACCATTGCGGCTGCTGGAACAGGGAACCCTGATTCGGAAATCCGGAATCGGAGACCTGGAGGCGCACCGTCAACGTATCGCCAAGTCCCAACACATCATCCGCGTCATGATCCAACGAACGTACCTGTAACGCCATCAACTGATAGGGCAGGGATGTGTCTTCATTTTCGGGATCGAGATGCAGGAAATAATCTCCGGGGGGTACAGATAATGACAGGGAACCGGTCTGACCAGATTCAGGAGATGCTATGAAGGTGGCGATCTCAGCTTTCCCCGCATTGAGCAAACGTACCTGAGTGATGCCTGCACCACCCGGCCGCTCGAAACTCACCCCCAGGATGCCGCTTTCAGGCACTCGCAGCCGAAACCAGTCCTGGTCATCCGTGGCATGCCAGCTTGTCCCTCGCACAGAGGTCCCTGGTTCCAGCCTGTTGGCAGCAAATGACGAACTGTTCGGTTCCAATTCCCACGTTTGATCCGATGGAATTGGCTGGAAAGAAGTGCGGATGCTGTATAGATCCGCATGAGGCACAGCGCCATTAGCGACACGGATGAAGACGTTTCCAGTGGACACAGGAGCCTGCCAGTGCCACCGTTGAGACACAGCAGGATCGAGCTGGAATTCACCGATCTTGCGTTCTGCGAGGATGGGTAGCCCTGCGTAGATCTGAATGTGGGTGACACCTGTACTGAGTGGACGGGTGAAATCCAACCGGAGGAAATGTGGGGTATCGAGCGGCCCCTGCTGAACCTGATACCAGTCCACATCATCGCTGGAATTCGCAATCCCTGAGATCTCCTGTGTGTCATATGGGATCAGCGTCGCAGAATCGGTGGTATCGTTCCGTTCGTTTTCCCACAGGTAACCTGGTTCCACATCTTGAAACTCCGCGGAGAGTTGGTATCCTGCTGACGGATTTTCTCCCTCTGAACGCACGCGGATCAAAATGTCATTCAACGAGGCTCCCAGGCTGATCTGATTGCGCTGACGGTTTGCCATACTTATCCGAAACTCCGCCAGCTGCGCTGATTCATCTGGCACTGCCGCATCAAAGAGGGTGACGAATGTTTGACCAATGCCGGTAGGTCGGATGATATGCACGTTCAGTAGCGAGTGTTGGGCAGCGAATAGCGGCCGAGGTATCAGATACCAATCCATGTCGCCATCTGATTCACTCACTCCCCGAATCTGGATCCCGGTGAGCAGTTCGTTAGCAGAGGCGGGTTGGTCATTTGGCTCGCCTTCTTCGACGATGGTCGTGAGTACGCTGAAAGAACGCACCACTGGAGCCACATCCATACTCGGCCTTATCATGAACTGATGAACACCATCCCGCAACGCATAGAAGCTGATATGGTTCGCGCGGGTGAACTGGAAGCCGCTCCCATCAAGTTGATAGAAGTAACCATCAAAGATTTCCCCCTGCTCAGACCAACGTGACCAGCGAAAAGTTACTTGATTGTGGCGGATCTGGCCCATAGGCCCACTGAGCAGGCGCACCGGGGTATCTCCTGTGATACCTGTGTCATCCAGAGCTTGAACAGGCCCGGCGATTGAGTCGGGCATCAACGGTGATTGGTTCCCGGAGCGGTCTTCGGCTGTCACAGCCACATAGTAATCGATCCCATTAGCGTCCACCGGCAGATCGGCATTCAGGAGCCGCCTGTCAGGAAGTGTCAGCACCGGACGCAACCCATCCAGGCTTGGGATAGGAATCGCCGACAGATAGATACTGTATCTGGCGAAATCTTCGGCGATACTCGGTTCCCCCCAGAGCACACTGATCATGCCGCCATTATCCCCTGGTGTATCCATCGCCTTCACGTTGCGGACAGGCGGAGGAGCGAGGTTATCCAATGCCTGGACAGGCTGAGAGACAGAACCGCCCTCGGCAACATCCAGCGGTGAGAGATTCCCGGCAATGTCAACGGCGATGACAGCGAAATACAAGCTCATCTCGTTTTCGGGCACGGCAAGCTCAATCTCCTGCGTGCTCTGTATATCCACCCGCTGAACGGCTGTCAGCCCTGTCAAGACACCGATAGGCGCGGCCGAGCGGTAAATGCGATAATGACTAAAATCATCCACATCGGTTGGATTCCAGCGCAGCACGATCCAGTACCCGTCATCATCAGGTCTGTCGGTCGCAACCACTTTCGAGATCGCATCGGGGCGTATCGTGTCTGCGCTCAAAGCCTGAGCAGCGGTACGCGCAGTCGATTTACCGGTCGGCTTGAAAAGTCTCGCCGTGACACGAAGGTCGCTCCAGGCATCTCCCTGTTGAATGACATACTGTCCCTGATAGATCCCATCCTGTGCGTCCTGATCCTGGTGCAGGCCGTCATCATACATCGGTAGACCCGTATGAATCTCCCCGATATCGAAAAGCGCAGTGCTGCCGGGATCTCCTGTCAGTGTGACGATCAGAGTCGTGCCGAGAGGCAAGACTGCTGGCAGTGGGAGAATCGTGCCACCTGCTGTATCCAGGATTCCCAACTCAACGCCCTGGATCGCAGGGGCTACCGTATCGATTGTGATGGAGTCGGCTGCCTGGGCTTCCGCAAGGTTCCCGGCAGCATCTGTCATGCGCACCGTCAGGGATGCGGAAGTCACCTGATCACCCAGACGCACCGGGTAGTGGCCTGTGTATGTCCGTAAGGCGGGATCAGATGCTGGAGGCTCCGTTTGTTCCGTCAACGGTAGATCTGTCCTGAAATCGCCGATGGAGAAACTACCTCGCAATCCAGGCTCGGAGAGAACTGTGACCGTGAGTGTCTCTCCTTCTACCAATATCCCCGTGGCATCATGGCTCACACGTATGATCGCAGGTGGCACTGTGTCTATCGTGATCGGTTCGTTCAGCGTTGTCGTGCCTTTATTGCGAGCCGCATCTGTGACTTCAACCTGAATCTTTGCATCCATTTGATTATCTTGGCCCGTCACCTGATAGACACCGGAATAGACGCCATCCTGAGAATTTCCATCCGCGTGTGTCCCGTCATCGAAGAGAGGAATTTCAGCGGCGACACCCTCGATGCTGACGGTCACCTGTGCATTGGGCTCCGTCGTGACGGTGAAACGGATCGCTGTGCCTGCACCGATGAGAGCATCCGCATCATGGACAGCCGAGAAGATCGCAGGAGGCGTCGTGTCTATCGTCACCGGGGGAAGGAGAAGCGGCAAGCCATCATTTTGACCGAGGCGCACCTTTGCTCCGGTCGCATCCTGGAGGGTGATCACGACATCCCCCTGAGCCAGATTGTCTCCTTCACGTACTGTGTAATTACCCACGTAGAATCCATCATTGGCAGCTCCGTCATCGTGATTACCATCATCCACCAGCGGTATATCGGAAATCACATCGCCCAGGGAAAAGAGAGGACGGCGTCCGGGTTGCCAGCTCAATTCTACATGAATTGTGTCACCGATACCGAGCGTTCCGCGAACGTCGTGTTGAGCGCGGCGGAGCCAGAAAGTCACCAGACGATAGCTGCTCAGGATTGAGGGCTGGAAACCTGGGGAATGGATCTGCAAATAATAATCACCCTGCGGAAGTTGAAGGGATAGTGGCCCCTGTTGCTGCGATTCTGTACTCACCGAAATCTCACGCAGCAGGGCTTGTTGAGCATCATAGAGTTGCAATACTTCTGTGCCTGCATTAAAGCCGGCGGTCATCACGCGCTCCAGATGGATCAGCAAGATGCCGGCGGCAGGAAGTTGCACACGGAACCAATCGCTATCTGCTTCCCCCGTGGCATGACCGCCAAAGACAGGGGATTCCAAAACAAGGTCTGTTGCCTGAAACTTCGTATCGTTCGGTTCGACCTCCTCATCGGATGTTTCCGACAGGGCGATGCGGATGGCGTAGGATGTTGATGCTTCACCGGCAGAAAGCTTCAGCAGGTAGCGGCCCGAGGTCAACACGAGCGACCCACGAGATGCGATGAGAGAGGAGTCCTGCGTTTCTAGATCAGCCACAGGGAACAACGATTCGGTGTACCATTGCACGGAGAGAGGTGTCCGACCGGCTTCTTGACTGATAAACCACTGCAACTGAACCGGTTGAGTGCCCTGTGGAACATGAACCCAGTACCAGTCTACATCATCGACATGCTGGATCGTGCCACGTTTCTCCGCATTCGGTTGAAGAATCACGGCTTCCTCAGGAGTATTGTTCGGTTCCATTTCCCAGAAGTCCACGTCTCCGATGGAATCCATAGCGAACTGGTAGTCCACGATTTGAGGGGAGGTGTTTGATAACTCCAGCCAGTAAGTTCCCGCCGGGACTCCAAAGACGCCCGATGTACGGTTCGAGGAAATCCCATCAACGGTCTGATCCAGCAGGACGTTCTGATCCGCCAGG
>JAJRTO010000447.1 GCA_024278235.1 Candidatus Poribacteria bacterium | reverse complement strand
TCCGTGGCTTGCTCTCGCCGGTCGTTTTGCAGTAAAAGGTGCAATATCTCACGAATCTCTGAGAGTTCAGAACCAACGTATCCCATCAGGTGTTGGGTGTTGACGGCAGAACGTTGACTGTCGAACTCATCCTTGGATCGACCATTCTCTTTGGTCTTTTCGGGTGGATCTTCGATCAGTTCGCTGAACTCCTGCTGTTGTGTCTGGTGGTAGATATTGCCGGTCAAAATGGAATTGGCTTTCCTCAGGATCTGCTCCAGCGCATCCTTCTGTGGCGAAGGAGCACGAAAATCGAGCACAGATGGTGCTTCTTTGTCCACACCAACAATGATCTCTACTCTGTCGCCGCCGACATGAGGGCCTTTGAGCGTCTTCGTATACATGAGCACGGCATCGGGGCCCAACTCCCGCTTTGCTTTGTCCAGCGCGGCATGAACTGTTTTTCCTCGGAATCTTCTAATGTGCATAACAGATACCTTAAGCGATCTTCGATTGCCAGTTTGCGATTTTTGATTTGGAGGAGTCCGACAACATGTTTGTCACCCGGAAATGGGACACGGACTCCTGCCTAATTTAGGCTTACAGTTGCAATCACTTGTACGGGTACATTCTCAGCGATCTCATTCATCGACAGTACAACAAGCGACTTATTAAACTGTCTCGATATGAAATCACTGAATGGGGCCCGTATCCTGGGATGGCATAGAATAATCGGTTTGGGTTGTTTCTGCGTGGCAGCCGTTTCCATGACGGTATTGGCTACCGCATCGATGATCTGCCTTGCCATATCAGGTTCGGGAACGAGATAGGTTTCTGTCTCTCCTTCATGAATCCACTGCTCCACGCTTTGCTCGATTTCGGAGTCCAGCGCGATAACATGGAGTTCACCACTTTCATTCGCAAAGGTTCGACAGATGGTTCGAGCCAATGCCTGTCGCACTTGCTCAGTAAGGAAAAGTATCTCTGTGCTGTGAGGAATCGCATCTCCTAACGCTCCCAGGATGGTTTCAGCATCTCGAATGGGAATGCTCTCCCGAAGCAGGTTCTGTAGTATCTTGTGTAGAATAATGTTGAGTGATCGCTGCTGTGATTGGTTAAGCATGTCTGTTACAGCTTTCACAAGAGCTGGTTGTTCTTCTTCAACACGCTCGATGATCTCCTGCACATCCTGGTATCTGAGTAATTCGTGGGCATGAGAACGGATGATCTCGTTCAGGTGTGTTACCATGACAGCCGTTGCGTCAACCAGGAGATATCCCGCGACCTGAGCACGTTCACACTCACTTTCGGGTATCCATATCGCCGGCATTTGGCTCACCGGTTCTTGCGTGGGGATCCCCTCGATCTTCTCCGTTATTGGTCCTACTTCCATTGCAAGATAGTGATTCGGCATCAATTCGTAGCTTGCGACCACGTTCTCCCGGATGCAGATTTCATAGGCTGTTAGAGAGCGATGGTTGGGACTGTCGAGGATGCGGATAGGAGGAACGATCAATCCTAATTCAGAAGCAATCTGCCTGCGAGACAAGCGGATACGTGGCACTATCTTATCACGGGCCATTTTGACCAGGTTGAAACCGACTATCAGACTGATCGTGTCCACCTTCAGTATCTCAGGCGGCACTTCCTGTTCCTCGTCGGGAGCAGCCTCCTGCCCAGGCTCCAGGGCGGGGGGCTCTTCCAATAAATTTTGGCGACTCACCGCGTAGGCTGTGCTGCCTGTGATCCCTGCGAGAACCAGAAAGGGTAATAGCGGCAACCCTGGAACAACGCCGATTCCAACGAGGATGGCCGCCGCAATCCCTAATGGCCGCGGCTTCACCAAAAATTGGGACGTCAGACTACTGCCAAGATCGCCGTCGCTACTGGCTCGCGTCATGAGAATGCCCGCTGCTGTGGAAATAATGAGCGCTGGGACCTGACTGACAAGACCATCTCCCACCGTGAGAAGTGAATAAGTTCTGGCGGCCTCACCGATGGGGAGCTTTTTCTGCAGAACGCCGATAATCAGACCACCAAGGATATTGATTGCTGTGATGATAAGCCCGGCAACGGCGTCTCCACGCACAAACTTGCTACCACCATCCATGGCTCCATGAAATTCCGCTTCCTTTGCGACATCGATGCGACGTTGACGCGCCTCTTCCTCACTGATCATCCCTGCATTCAGATCGGTGTCGATACTCATCTGCTTCATTGGCATCGCGTCAAGAGTGAAACGTGCTGAGACTTCTGCGATGCGAGAGGCGCCTTTGGTGATGACAACAAACTGGATGATCACGAGGATCAGAAACACTACAAATCCGACCACGTAGTTACCACCGACGACGAATTTTCCAAACGACTCGATCACACGACCTGCTTTTTCCGCGCCCTGATCGCCATAGAGCAGGATCCGACGGGTAGACGCAACATTGAGAGATAATCGGAATAGTGTAGCCAGTAGCAAAAACGAAGGAAACACGGAGAAATCCATTGCGCGTTCTGTGTAGAACACAATAAGGAGCACCACGAGCGCGATGGTGATATTGATGGTCAAAAAGAGATCCAACATGATGGCTGGCATCGGTACCAGCATGATGATGAGTATCCCAATGACACCAATGGCGATCGCAATGTCGGTGTTCTGCATCAGTAGACGCAGTAAGTTCATGTTCTACCTCGCTCCTGGTAGATACGGCGGAGAATAGCAGATACGGCGAGATACAGTTCCTCGGGGATGACCGTTCCCAACTCTGTACTCTCGTAGAGAGTCCATGCCAGGGGTTTGTCTTCGATAACGGGAACTTTGTTCTCGATAGCGATCTGCTTGATCCGTAGAGCAATATGATCTATCCCTTTGGCCACAACGGTCGGCGCCATCATGACGGCCCGTTCATAGCGTAGCGCTACAGCAACATGCTCGGGATTCACAATAACGACATCGGCTTCGGGCACCTCCTGCATCATGCGAGTGGTTGCCATCTGAATCTGCTTTTCGCGGAGGAGACGTTTGATGTGAGGATCCAGATCGTAATCTTTATCTGCCTGTTTTGCCTCTTGAGGAGTGATTTTCAGATCTTGTTTATGCTGCCACCGCTGGTAGGCATAGTCGAAACTGGCGATGATCAGCATCATCAACGCAACACGCCAACCGATTGTGAAGGCGAGCCGGCCGCTATAAATAAGTAACTGCCGAGGATCCAGAAGCATCAGCGTATTGAGTCCCCGTGCTTCTGAACGTATCGTCAAGAACGCAACATAACCTATCATGAGCATCTTCATGATCGATTTAAGCGTCTCCATGAGCCCCTGTTTTGAGAACAGTTGCTTGAATCCCTTACTTGGGTCGAGTCGTGCGAAATCGGGTGAGATAATTTTGAAGCTGAGGAGGGGGCCTACCTGGGCATAGTTCACTGCAACACCTACGAGCATGAGAATCAGTGCCAGGGGGCCGAGTATCGCCGCACAACGCAGCACAAGCTCGAGAAACCCTTCTTGCAGGACCGGCACACTGAGTTCTGTCTGACCAATCCTTCTCCATGTCTCAACGGTGAGTTCCTCAAGTCCCTTGAGCATATTGTTGCCGAAGAAACGTAATACCAGGAACCCACAAAGCACCACAAATGCAGTATTCATCTCCATGCTTGTGGGGATCATCCCCTTTTCCCGGGCTTCCTCGATCTGCCTCGGTCTTGCTTCTTCGGTGCGTTCTGGATCAGCCATAATGGTCTCTGAATGCTCCTACACCTTCGGTAATTGCACGGTCATACGACTGTCAAAATGCTTGTAGCTCACGGTAACACTCACTGTTGCAATTCCTCGCATCGGTCCTTTTGGGGTTGTATGATAGGAGAGCACATAATGGTGACTCAGAATATCTGCGAGTCGACGGCAGATACGCGACATCGATAACGTCGGGGAAATCGGCCAGTGTTGACCGTTGGTGGACTTCGTGAGAGCCTGTGCATCTTCTGGATCCGGCGGTGGATTACACTCGATCAGATGGATGCATACCTGATGATTCGCTGCATAGCGGATAAGTTTCATACGCGATTGCATGCTGCTGTCATCGCTTCCCGATGCAAATGCCACAACCGTATGGATGCTATCATTTGTCACCATAGGTTCGATGCCCCGGAATATGGCATCATACAATGCCACGCCATCCGTGTCTCCGCCGTATGGCTGGCGGATGGCTTTTTGAAGGAGATCGCGTTCCATCGTCAATTCCTGAATCAACTCCGCTTCAGCCGCAAATTTGACAATCGAAGCCTTGACGCCTTCCGGGAGCTGGCTGAGAATCTGCTCCACGCCCTGTTCCATCATCTCGATATCATCGTCATCCATGAAATCGCTATAGTCCATCACGATAGCAACATTCATCGGAACAGTATCCGGGTTGGCATCAAAAAGAAAATCTTGCTTGGCAATTCCTGTCTCTTCCATCGCAAAATGCTCACGTTTGAGGTTGTGGATGGCTTGCCCTGATTCTCCTAACACACTCACATAACAGTGCAATAACGGATGCTCCGTAACGCTGATGTGCTCGATATGGACCCGGATGTTTCTCAGGGCGGCCTCTTCTTCGGCTCTTTGAAGTTGCTCAATCGCCTCCAGGGCCGCGCTCCGAACGGAACGCTCTGAGTCTTCCTCCACTATCTGACCGAGATGCTTCATCAGAGGAGCGATGGTATATCGCCCGGCCGCTTGAACGGCTTGCAGGCGTATATCAGGATTGTCATCCTGGAGTTTTTGGATCAGGACTTCCACACCTCGTGGATCCTTCAACACGTAAAGCCCCTGAGCCGCGTAGATCATGACATGTGGGTCTGGATCTGCTAGACAAGAAGACAGGATCTCCTGCGCATCAGGAATCAGATTGTCACAGAGAGCCGATACCACTGCACGCCTTACTTCTACACTGTCATCTTCAAGCGAAACGTTGAAGAACGCTTTGTCCTGGCAATAACATGCGACGATCTCCGTTGCTTTGGCACGAAGAGAATCGTCTCTAGCAAAAAGAGCCGCCATCATGAATGCCACATCAGGCCGTTCCTGACAGTGCTGTTGCAATACCTGGTACATTACCTGACAGGTTTTGGGATCGACTGCTATAACATCTTCGAGAAGTGGACGCAGTTTTTGCTCGGCCAGTTTTACCAATGTTCTCGCTGCCATGATGAACCGACTGACGGATGAAATGTCTCTGTCTGAAAAGCTGACAACCCTATCCTTAAAGTAACGGAAATAACGTCGCATGTTCAGCAAGCGTACTCCCATTTTTTCCAGTGCAAGCGCTGAGTTTCGCTGAACATTACTATCCGCGTCTTTTAGCCTTGCCCTCAGCTCCGGTATTGCCTCCAGGGCGTTCACCTCTCCCAATACCCATGCGGCGCTCATCCGCATCCCTGGTTCTTCCATCTGCAGCATTTCCAGGAGTGTTTGTAATCCCAACGGGTGTCCGAGTTCATAAAGCCCTTTGGCCGCATTGGCACGGACACGGTTGTCCGGGTCGCGCACAGCTTGACGAAGTAGCATGCGCGCATCATCCGTGTCCATTCCCCAAAGCGTTTCCACTGCGTTCGCCCGGACGCGTGCATCCTCATCGGTCAGTGCATTCTCGATGATAGAAAGCTTGTCAGAGGTTCGTCCTAATACGAGAATAGCTTTTGAACGCAATTCTGCATTGTCACTTACTGTAGCACTGATGACGAAAGGTACAATATCACGGCCGTCAGCGATCCTTCCCAGAATATCCATGGCTCGAATCCGCGCCTTGGGACCACCGTCCTTTGCGATCCGCGCAATGGCGAGTGGGAGCGTTGCATCGACTTTCTTGAGGGCCGTGGACAATTGTATGGCTATATCTAACGGCAAGGTGAGGATATCTCGGATCCACTCATGTGTCAGCTTCGTTTGTCGGAGCCAACTTGACAGCAGTTTTGCCTTGGCGGGATCCTGGGACAATGCATCTGCACGCTGAACGACATAACGCAGGAGATCCCGCGTTTTCTCGGTCCGAAGGAGATCAAACGCACGTTTCCGTGTATAGGCGTTAAGATGACCTTCCAAGAGCAAGTTCATGAGTCCCTCAAATTGCGTGTATCCTAATTTCTGGATAAGCTCCCGGCTGCGATCGGCAAGAGGGGTAGACTGGGAGAACGCAGCATGACACACGGCAATCAAAGCCTCTGGCGTTCCATGATCATAGAGTTCCTCTACCGCAGACAGGCGTAATGTGAGGGATGCCTCATTGCTGCGAATCAACTGTATCATGCGCTTCTGGTTCATCTCTATCTCCAATCACAATGCCATCGCTTGAATGAGCAAAGAGAGATCCTTTTCCATCTGTCTGAAGAGGAGCTGCAGGACGCTCGCGGAAACATGTAATGACAACATAAGCGCTGCGAATCCAATAGCGATCTTGATAGGAAAACTAACGCTGAAGACGTTCAACTGAGGCACAGCACGGGATATCAGTCCCAGCGCAAGTGTGGCCAGGAACAGAGCGACGATGACTGGTGCCCCCACTTGAAATGCTGTCACGAATAGTTTGCCCGCCATATGAAACACACCCTCAGCAACGGGTGCCGTGTAAGTGAAAGCCCCGATCGGAAGGATTTCAAACGTGTGAGCAAGTCCCTCCAGTAGCCAGTGGTGCCCATCCATCAACAAGAACACAAGTAAGGCGAAGATGTTCTGCAACTGCGAGATCGTCGGGCTTTGATTGTTGAACTGAGGATCCATGACGGTTGCCAGGCTGAACCCCATTTGAACGCTGATCAACTGTCCTGCGAGCTGCACACCGGCAAAGACCAGTTGGCTGGCGAACCCCAAAATCATCCCGATCATCAGTTCGCGGAACACATCGATTACCAAGCCAACAATCGTCTGTGAAATGGGTGTCATCTGTATCGGTAATATAGGGAGCATCACAACCGTGAGTATGAGCGACAAACCGATCTTGCTCTGTGTCGGTACGGTTCGATTGCCAAAAATCGGGGCAAAGATCAATAATCCGCTCATGCGGAAAAAGATCAGCAGAAAAACCTGGAACTGTTCGAGCGTTATATCGAGATTCATTTTTTAGGTGTCAGCCAACATAAAAGTTGATGTTCCGCAACAGTGTTTCTGTGAAACTTACCAACGTACGTACCATCCAGGGTAATAACAACATCAATACAAGGAACACCGTAATTATCTTTGGAACAAAGCTCAAGGTCATTTCTTGGATGTGCGTGACCGCCTGAAACACACTAACGATAAAACCGACGGCCAATCCAGCGAGAAGTGCCGGCCCGGACAACCACAGACACAATCGTAATGCTTCACGCACAACGTGTATGGGATACTCGGGATTCATCGTCTCACCCTTCTAGTAAAAGCCGAGTACTAACTGCTGGACAAGCAGATTCCAGCCATCCACCAGGACGAACAACAGTACCTTGAATGGCAACGAAATCATCACAGGAGGTAACATCATCATCCCCATTGCCATCAAAACGGACGCTATGATCATGTCCACGATCAGAAATGGAATAAACATAAAGAATCCAATGGTGAATGCCGTCTTGAGTTCACTGATGACGAATGCAGGGATCAGCACATAGGTGGGGATGTCATCCAGAGTCTCCGGTTTGGGCATTTTGGCTAACTTCGTCATCAAGGCAAGATCTTTCTTACGTGTCTCATGAGACATGAAATCGCGAATGGGAGCGATACCTTGCCGAAAAGCAACTTGCTGACTGATCTCTTCTCTCAAGTAGGGCTGAACCGCTTTTTCGTTCACATCCTGCCAAACGGGTGCCATGATAAAAAAAGTCAAGAAGAGTGCAAGACCTGTGAGTATCTGATTGGATGGCATCTGCTGGGTTGCAAGGCCGTGACGAAGGAATGATAACACCACGATGATCCGCGTGAACGAGGTCATCATGATGAGAAATGCGGGTGCCAGAGATAACACCGTAAGCAGCAAGAGCACCTGGATGGAACTGGAAAACTCTTGAGGATTCTCGGCATTTTCAATGCTGATGTTAAGGCGTGGTAAAGGAATGGAGGTTTGGGCATTTGACGGGATATTTGTCCAGAGCAACATGAACACGAGAATTGCTAGACAACGCGTGGATGGATGGTTCATGGATTCGCAGATGCGTCTCATCGCAATGCACTCAACCTCTCACGAACTGTGTTCCAACCCTTCCTGATGGCTGTATTGCTCGTAGGTGCTTGCTGCAAAGATTCTAACAGGTCGGGATCATCGATCCGTGTGAGATAAGATATATTAGAACTCGTTACTCCGACAACGAGAATCTGCTCACCAACCTTCACCAAACAGATCGAGCGCTTCTGGCCAATCGGTTCTTCAGAGAGGAGAGAAACAGGGCGGTTCCCTGTGTTCGACGGGGGGGACCAGCGACGCAGAAAGACAAGAAGTCCGCCCATGATCAGTAGAACAATGAGCAATGCTCCAACCAGACGCATGATGGCACCAAAGGTACTGGGAAGGAGTTCAGGGGCCTCCTGTGTCTCCTGTATTTCGAACTGCCCATCGTCGCCCAGGAAGCTATCGCTCACCATTTCATCTGCCAGAGCTGACAATACCGAAGCATGTATGAGCAGAAGAGCAATGAACAAGCAACCTATCCTCTGGGTGAATGAAGCAGTGGACAAATGACTGACAATAGATCGTCGCATAAAAGAATCTCAGTCCAATTCCCGAAATACAATATCAGGAACCTGATGGTTTTTGCAAAGGCATTATTTCAAAGACTGGATGCGCTGGATTGGCGTAATAATACTGGTGATGCGGACACCAAGTGCTTCGTCCAAGAGCACGACCTCCCCTTTTGCAATGGGGTAATCATTGACCAGCACATCGACAGGTTCTCCGGCAAGCCTGTCAAGATGAATCAGAGATCCCGGGGCCAATTGTAACACTTCCCGGATCTGCATTTTGATCTTCCCAAGCTCAACGACAACATCCAATCCCACATCCAAGATCAGATCGATGTTCTGTTCGTACTGTTCATTCGCTTGAACGGATTCCGTTGTCATCTCTTGCTCCAGTGAGAAATCCTCATCAATCAACTGCGATGTGTTCAGTTGAGGTTCCGCACTGTTCACCACGGCCGTTTCTGGTTGTTCGGCTGCCATATTCTTACCTCCGCAATTTTAGTTTATTCATAATCGTCCGGCTCAACAACGTTTGTGATCTTCACAGCCCGCCGTTTGCCACATCGACCCAGTTTTCCCATGAACCTGAGCTTTCCACCTACCTTGATCTGTAACTTATCTACGATTTGGTTCCCTACGACCTGAACATCGAGTGCAAGGACATCCCCTTCTTTCAGCGAGATGATATCTCGAATGGGGACTACTGTGGGTGCAAACCTGGCACGAACATCCACCTCAGTGCGCGATACTCCCCTCTCGATGAGGGGGCGATACTCCCCTCCGCTACGTTCATTGGCAAAGAACTGCTGTTCTATCAGTGCTCCGGCAAGTGCGCGTTCAACCATTGGGAATGGGAAGCAGAGGCTGATCATCCCTGATGCCTGTGAGAAACGGACATCAAATACGACAAGCATGATGGTTTCATTAGAGGAAACTACCTGGACATATTGGGGATCCGTCTCAATCCGCTCGACCTGTACCTTGATATCTGGTACGGCTTTACTCCAGACCTCTGACAGGCCCTCGGTAATGATCTCCAGCAGTTGACCGATGATGATCTTCTCGATTTCGGTAATAGCACGATTACTGATAGCCTGCCCCTGTCCGGACCCACCTAACAATCTTTCTAGAACAGGGAATAGAAGTTGAGGGCTGATCTCCATGACCGCAAGCCCTTTGAGTGGGGACATGGTCAGGACAACCAGGCAGGAAGGTTCAGATACCGACATCAGGAAATCGCTGTATTTGAGTTGCTCTACTGAGTAACACTCGACCTCAGTGAGTGTCCGTATGACTGTCGAAAATGCAGATCCTAGATTCCGTGCCAACTGTCCATGCAGCAATTGCATGGAGACTCTATGACTTGTCGCAATACGCCCGGGGCCACGAAAATCATACTTTCGAATCTGGATCTGACTGTTTATTCCCTCAGGTTCATCGGAATCCAGATGTTCTTCTATCTCTCCTGATTTTGCAGCATCTAATAGAGCGCTGATTTCATCTTGGGACAGTAGCTCGTCAGCCAATGTTTCTCCTCGCAAACTTTATGGAATGATAGTAAACCTTATTGGATGATAAATCTTCTGAAGAAGATACGCTGGATCTGTCCTTCACCAAAGACTTCATTGAGTGCATTCTTGAGATCTTCCCCCAGCTTCTCCATCCACCCTGGCTCCTCCAATTCAGCGATGGTCCTTGCCGAAATCACACTGACGACAATGTGTGAGAGTTGAGCCTGATGGTTATTCAGGAGAGCCTCCGTGTCTGCCGAACTCACAGCCGCGCTCATCTTGACACTGAGATAGCGTAATCCATTGGAACCACTGGGATTGACAATAAACTCGTCGCCAACATCGACGACATGGCTTGCAAGCCCATTTGGTTCACCTGTCGATGCCTGTGATTGCGTCTGAGCTTGGGTCTGTTGGATAGGCAACATGGGTGCCGGACTCATCTTCGGCCCAATCACCATGACCACAAGTACAATAGCGATGGCTGTCATCACTGCCATTGCACCCACATAGAGTAAAACCATCTTGATCATGTTGCCAGATTCTTCTTTTTTGGAATCCTTATTTTTTTCTGCTGCCATTGCATTCACCTCCGGCGGCAGAAAAAAGCAATTTCTATGCCACGACTAGAGTCCCAGCGGTTAAAGAGATGTCTGCAGAAATCAAGCGGGGGAAAGGGCACAGACCTTCTCGTAACGGAAAAAGTTTCCTGGTAGGTCTTTAGGTTATTATGGCAAAGGAGGCTTTTTGTGGAGGCGTGTTAGTAGGATCTCGACGCGACGATTTCTTGCACGTCCTTCAGGAGTTTCATTGGTGTCGATCGGTTCAAACTCTCCGTGTCCTGTGTGTATCATGCGCGCCGGATCGATTTCTCCATTTGTCTCAAAATATCGAAGGACGCTGAGGGCACGCGCTGCAGACAGATCCCGGTTGGATGGAAATTGGGCTGTATGGATGGGGATGTTATCTGTATGTCCATGTATTTCAATGGGATTCGGGAGTTCCGCGATCATGTCGATGATCTGGTCGAGTAGTGGTTTGGCATCCGCTTTAATCGTCGCGCTGCCGCTTTCGAACAGCAACGGTTGTTCCTGTTGCTTAATACGGATAATAAGACCTTTTCCTGTCACCTCCGTTTCAATATCTTCATGAGTGCCTTGCTGAGCCGCATAGTTCTTGATACGATAGGCAACGGAGGCAAAATTCCTCTGCTCGTCCGGATACGACGTCCGTTTTGGAAGCATGCGCACTTCAGGGACAAGCGGTTGTTCCCAGCCTTTCATGATTCCGAACGAATACTGAAGCGCACCTTTGACCGTATTGTACTTGACTTCATCAAACATAGAGAAAGAGATCAGCAGGATGAAGAAAGTGAGGAGCTGAGACATCAGATCCCCGAAGGTCATCATCCACTCAGGTGCACCCTCTTCAGGTGGCTGCTTAGTCGGCGGCCGCGCCATCAGCGACTCCTTGTAGGTTCACTCGCATCTTTGGCGGCAAGAAAGATTTCAGGCTGTTTTCAACCTCACGAGCGGATTTGGCGTCCTGGATGAGCATCGTTCCTTCGATGAGAATCTGCCGCATGAGAGACTCTTCCTGGCTTCGCTGTTTGAGTTTCCCGGCGATAGGAATGAATAAAAGGTTGGCTAACACTGCACCATAGAATGTGGTGAGCAGAGCCACGGCCATCGCCGGCCCGATAGTCGTTGGATCATCCATATTCTGGAGCATCTGCACGAGGCCGATCAGTGTGCCAATCATACCGAACGCCGGAGCATACTTCGCCATCGTGTTGAAGAGATCCTGACCCATTGCATGCCGTTCTTCCAGATAGATCAGATCCGTCTCCATCAGATTGCGCAGAGACGCGCTATCCATACCATCCACGGCGAATTGCAGTCCCGTCTTGAGGGTCTCATCTTCCAGAGAATTGATGGTCTCCTCCAAAGCGAGTAAGCCCTGGCGGCGGGCCTGTTCTGATATCTGGCTGAGGGTCGTTATCTGTTCTATCGGGGAATGCGAAGAAGCGAAGAAAGCATTCTTAAGCACGGAGAACACTTTCAGGACGTCACCCAATGGAAACGTAATCAGCGTTGCGGCAATGGTGCCTCCGATAACGATCATCAGCCCAGGTTTGTTAACAAACCAGCTCAGAGAACCACCCAGCATGATCGAAAAGATAACCGCACCAATGCCCGCGATGACACCAATGATGGTTGCAATGTCCATAATAGCTCCAAAAATACTGACCTGCGCAACAACAGAAACCAGAGATGAGACGCAGTATGCAATACACCAGCCAACAAGTGGTTATAGAGTGTGCCCAGGGCAGACACAGAGGTCTGCCCCTACAATATTGTCGACTATCAACTTCCGGCTATGATACTTATCGCTTAAGCCCCACAACTTCATTCAACACCTCATCCGAAGTCGTGATTACCCTCGAATTGGCCTGAAATCCGCGCTGAGCGATAATGAGCCTGGTGAATTCCTCGGCTAAATCCACATTCGACTGTTCGAGTGCTCCGGAAGTAATCGTTGATTGAATCGTGGTACCGACATCACCCACGATGGCATTCCCGGAGTTCCCGGATTCAGCATATAACCCATCCTGGGTGAGCAGCAAACCACTCGGATTGTTGAACTTTGCCAGTGCGATTTTCGCAATGGTTTGACTCACACCGTTGGTAAATGTCCCGGTGAGCATGCCAGTCTCGTTGATGAAGATGGCTTCGAGAGTGCCCAGGGGTGAACCGTTCTGATCCGTTGCAACGGCCGTTGAGTATCCTGCGAATTGGGTCAAGCCATTGACCCCATCTGTTTCTCCGACATCAAATGAGAGTTCTACGGCATCTGCTCCATTGCCAGGATCAAAGCGGAGATTGGTACTGCCATCATCATACTCGAATGAACGTAAGGAACCATCCGCATTGAATGTAACCAAACCAGAACTTCCGCCTCGAATGGTCTCATCACCATCGAAGCTTGCTTCCCATGTCCAGCGTCCATCCACTGCCGTCTTTTTGAAGTCAAGACGCAGGGAGTGATCATCGCCCACGGAGTCATAGACGGTTGTCGTGATAGTATGCAGCACATCGGCAGCCGATTGAGACTCAGCCATCGTCATCGCCGTTCCAAATGCTGTCAATGAATCAAGACCGTTGGTTGCATCCCCAGCACCGATGTTGATATCCGTTACGGCGTGGTCAGCGCCGAGCGCACCCGTGATCTGAAGACTGCCATCGGCCTGGATGCTGACAACTTCACCAGTTGCAGGGCTCGTGCCGAAGAGCGTCGTTGCCAGAGCGCTCCGATAATCATCATAGTTACTGGTAGCGGATACAGTGAGGAGAGACTGATTCGACAGCTCCTGGCCGTTAACGGTCGCAGCCAGCAGAGTGACCTGATCTCCATTGCCGAGCCCCAGATGTTCACCTGTCCAGTTGCGTAGATTCACAAGGAGGTCCGAAGCTGTTGCCGTGTGCGCGAATTCATCTGACTGAACCGTCTGACCTGTCAGTAGCGTCTGCATGTTGACGGATGTAAAAGCGGCATCGAGGCCGCTGTTGGTGTTGCTACCCACGGTGAGTTCTGTGTCCGTCTGCGCGGTGAATTCGAGTTGACCTGTGGTGCTATTGAGGGCAACGGATAGGATGCCAGAGAAATCCTGGTTGATACTACTTGTGAGATCACCAAGCGATGTGAAGTCTGTTCCATAGATGTAAGTTTTTGCGGTTGTACCAACGTCTACGGTGATCGTATCCAAACCCGATGCCAACTCAAGATACCGCTCTGAGTTGCCATGTGCATACAAGCCGTTTATTTGCTCACTCTCTGTGGCCGTTGCTAACAGGGATTTGGTGCTGGTGATAGTTCCTGTGAGCTGATCACTTCCATCCAGGTTGCCTGCCAATGTCGCTTCGGATGAAGCGGTCGCCGGAATACGCAAGCCGAATGGCAGTTGGATATCCGTGAGCGCGGCATTGGTATCGATCTTTCCATTGGAATCGGCCATCTTCCCCTGTACCGCATAGCCATTCGTGTTGATAAGGCGGCCATCCGCATCAAACTGGAATGCTCCGGCACGTGTATAGTAGTGAGTGTCATTTGCCCTCACAATAAAAAAGCCCTCACCAACGATGGCAAGGTCCGTATCTCTCCCGGTAGTTTCAAGACTCCCCTGCGAAAAGAAGGTATCGATACTTGCTACCGATGTTCCGGAACCGATCTGCATCGGGTTGATCCCACCGATGCCATCTTCAGGCCGTTGAGCGGGTGTCAGTGTCAGACTGAGAGCATCCTCAAATGAAACCCGTTTGGCCTTATAGCCAATCGTATTCAGATTTGCAATATTACTACCAATGGCATCCATCTGATATTGATGGCTGGTAATGCCTGAAAGTCCACTGAAAAGCGAACGAATCATGATAAAAGCCTCCTTTTGGAATCAGCGAATTTTATTCACTCATTCATCGAATCGCCTCAGGCGTTCGGCGATTTTGAGGCACCCTCATACGAGGGCCGGCCTCGTTATATTACTCGGTGTTGTCTACGATGATGGTACTATCAATATTTGTGAAAACCCTCTCTCGCATATGGGAACCATCGAGTGCCGTGATGACATTACGATTCTTCACATTGACTACAAACGCAAGATCCTGCATCAGGATGAGAGACTCACGGGAACCTTTCTGTTCTACTTTGTCGATGGCAGTGGTGAGTTGTTGCATTTCCGCTGTGCCGAGATGAATCTTGCGCTCCTGTAGCCGTGCTTGTGCATGAGCCGAGAAAGTAATCGGCTTCTTCGATGCTGGATCGGCATGCTGAAGCAACGACTCGAAGTCCTGAGCCGCACCCCGGTGGGGTGCCGCCCTTGTCTTCGGTGGCTGTAGGGGCTGCCGGACGAAAACCGGCTTGCGAATGTTCATTGCCATTATCGACCTAAACCGTCCTCCACAGCACGAATCGCCGTAGGATCCACCAGTTCGTCATTGACAAGGAGTTGAGGCATGTTGTTCTCATACAGAATTGCAGCGACTTTCCCCGTTACGAAAGGCTGTACATCGACTGCACTGCCATCCGGAGCAACGGAGGTTGGAGTGAACCAATAGATCCCCTCAGGGACAGATTGACCATCTTCATCTCGACCATCCCAGACGAACCGGTAATCATTTGGTGAAAGGATTTCCCCGGACTCCAGTATGCGGATCACTTGTCCCTCTGCATCTTGAATCTCCAGAGTAACCTGTGCTGCATCTTCCAGGGTAACCCCGAGTACCGCAGATCCTCCTTTGAGTTCAATGCTTGTGCCCGGGACTTCCACAGATTTACCGATATATCCGACTAACACGGCATTGCCCGTCGCACGTTGGAGTGCCATGAGATCTGTCATCGTTGCATTGAGATTCTGCATCTGCTCAAGCGCACTAAACTGGGCCGTTTGCGCGATGAATTCTTCATTAGATACAGGATCCATCGGATCTTGATATTCAAGCTGAGTCACTAATAACTTTAGGAAATCATCTTTGCCGAGGTCCGTCGGGGCGGAAGGTGTTGTTGATGCTGGTTCCGTTGCGGGTTGTGTTGCCTGTAACGAATTGACCTGCACAGAATTAGCCTCCTGAACAACAGTTTTTCTCAGAACTTACTTCGATGATGCAAATCACAGAAGCAAGAGCTATGCCAGAATCACAGAGACGTTGTTCAGCCCTTGCCAGAGCCTATTGGAGTTAGTAATCGATGAAAGGGCAAAGTGCATTTCCTGAGGAATGGGATGACGAGGGAAAGGGAAAATGCGGAAAGAATTTCCTCTTATTCTGAGGGGATATCCAGGATCGGTCATCAAAAATCGCTTGTATTGACTTATGGCGTTCTGTCCTGCTATGATCATGTTCAGATTTGTTTTCCTGATATGGCACTGCACACTCGACACCGCAAGCCTCAGTAGATCACCATTCTATGGTAGGAGTGGCCTCCCGGCCACGATGATCGTGTCCAGGAAGACGCTCCTACGGCGAAAATGTGAAGTACTGAGCCTTTATTCCCCGGGTATGACCACTACACTCCTAGAAAGGTGCACTTATGGACTATGTTGATTTTGGGCAGACAGGACTGAAAGTGTCCCGTCTTTCCACAGGGACGGGTACACACGGCTGGAATCATAGATCAGAACAAACCGATCTCGGGATCGATGGACTCGCAAACTTTCTGCGAGCAGCTTATGATCTCGGTATCAATTTTTGGGATTCTGCCGACCAATATGGTTCGCATCCTCACGTTGCAAAGGCGTTACAGGACGTTCCACGGAACCGTGTGGTGATCACCACCAAGACGACATCCCGTACCGCAGAGGAGGTGACGCAGGATGTAGAGCGTTTCTTGCGAGAGTTGAACACGGACATACTCGACATCGTGCTGCTGCATTGCATGGCGAAGCGTGATTGGCCGCGCCAGTATCGAGGGGCAATGGAAGCTCTCTCACAGGCCAAAGAGCAGGGAAAGGTACGTGCAGTGGGTATCTCGTGCCACAATTTTGATGCACTTTGTACTGCGGCTGAAACCGATTGGGTGGAAGTCGTACTGGCGCGTATCAACTTTGCCGGGGTGAATATGGATGCAGAACCATCCGACGTGGTGCCTGTCATTCAGAGGATGTATGATTCCGGCAAAGCTGTCTATGGTATGAAAGTGCTGGGATGTGGAGAGTTGACACAGGATGTGCAAAAAGCCATCGAGTACGTGTTCCAACTCCGTGCCGTCCATGCGATCACCATTGGGATGAAGCGACGTGAGAGCCTCTATGAGAATGTCCGGATCGTTGAGGAAATGGCCTCGAAGTATCCACTTACCGCAAGAGAGTGATTGCCCCTGAATGGTGATCACATGGGGGCTTGTTGCGCATTCGGCTCCAGATCCCTCTTTTTTTGGGACATAGGCATATGTTTCGTGTATAATATATTAATTACATTCGGGTCTTCTGAACTCGTCATATCCACAGAAGATGAACGGAGTGAGTCGGTAGTTGAGGATGAACACAGAGAAAAGTAAAACTTTGGGTATGCTTCTGCTTGGCCTCACGGTCCTGGCGTCCGGATGTGCTGCGCACCGATTAGAGCAGTACAACGAGACCGCCATCCGCTACGCTCAGTCGGGGCTATGGCGGGAAGCGAGCTTTCGCTGGCGGCAAGTACTTGAGCTTGCGCCCGACCATGCTCCTGCTCATAATAATCTGGGTGTGGCTTACGAGGCGCTAGGGCAGTTCGATGAGGCACTATCCGCTTATGAGCAGGCGATACGTCTGGATCCTACGAATATGGCCTACTCAATGAACCGTGATCGCTGCTTGAAACAAAAAACGAGGGATTCTCAGGGAGGCGATGAGCCAGCAGGCGAATCGGCAAACGAACAGGGGAAGTTGGGGTATGGTTCTGACGATCCATAGCAAGGTTTCCGGAAGGTCCCTGATACCACATGCTGCACTCCGCTTGCGACAAAATGCGTTGAAATCCCACCTCAAGGAGTTTCAGTTGTCAATCCGCCATCAGCACTTTGCAATGTTCATCGTGGGGATCACTTTCTTCCTCGCATTGTTTACTGGATGCCATACCACGAGGGTATCCATCCAGGTCAAAGTACCGTCTGAGATCGACGTTGATAAATATAATCAACTTGCCATTCTACCATTCGTGGATCGTGCGCATCCAGGGAAAAAAAATGATACGAGCAATTTGGGAATAGAACTGGCATCTGTTTTTCGGCGATCCCTGAATCGTCCCCATAAGTTTGAGATCCTGGATACAAGGAATACAGACATCCTTCTGGCGGGTGAGCAGATGGATCTGGAAACACTCAAGGATACCGAGAAATTGGCGTTTCTCGGTAGCGAGCTGGCAGTCGATGCCTTTATCACAGGAACCTACCGATTTAGCAGCGTGAGTGAACCCCGTCGTATGTACTATGATCGTTATTCTGCAAGTCTTCAGCGTTATGTTACCGATTCCGTGATCTATTACCAGAAATCCTATAAACTCTCGGTCGAGGTCTTAGTCATCGATGCGGACACAGGGGATATCGTGTGGCGTCATCCTTATCAGTCAAAAGCCTGGGAGGCACATAGCATTGCGAGTTTTCTGATCTCGGAGGCTGTGCAGAGCAATAGTGTCTTTGGAAACCTGGCTGCCCAGGTAGCCGCTTCGTTTACACGGCATGTGGCTCCCCATTATGAAACATCGCAACGGATCCTGGTGCGAGGATAGCTGCCGGTCAGCTTGTATCCGGGTTGAATGTACCTGAAGGGAAAAATGCCTAGAATACAGAAGAGAGAAATTCAATGTCATTTCCAAAACCTCGATCCTGCATCTTCTACCCATTGATGATGCTTGTTATGCTGTTTCCCCTCTTTCCTTCACTCCTCTGGTCACAGGGTTTTGGAAAGAACAAGGTTACCGAACAACAATTCAATTGGCTCATCCATAATACGGAGCACTTTGATATCTACTACTACCCCGACGAGGAAGCCCTGGTTCCTCTAATGGCGGATATGGCTGAGCAATCCTATCGCACGCTTAGCGAGACATTGGGCCACGAGATCAAGGATCGCACGCCTCTCATTCTGTATGAATCGCATACGGATTTTCAGGAAACCAACATCATCCTAGATGAACTGAGCGAAGGTGTTGCTGGGTTTTCTGAGCTTTTCAAGCGACGCGTCGTGATTCCCTTCACGGGCTCCAAGACGGCTTTCCAGGAGGTCATCCAGCATGAGCTGGTGCATATTTTTCAATACGATATGCTCTACCAGAAGCCGGCGGCCCATATCTACACGGGGGAATTTCTCTATAGTCCTCCTCTCTGGTTTATAGAAGGTCTGGCAGATTACCTTGCAGAGGACTGGGATACAGTTGGGGATATGGTGCTGCGCAATGCTGTGCTATCAGGTTTTATTCCACCATTGACCATGCTTCAGGATTTTAGCGCGCTGGGACCACAGGCATATCTTGGATACAAACTGGGACAGTCAGCGGTCGAGTACCTGGCACTGACATATGGCCGTGATAAGTTGCCACTTATCATGGAAGAACTGCGTCACAGTCGCACCAAGAATATGGACAAAGTTCTGGAGAACACGATCAGCATCGGCCTGGAGGAATTTAGTGAAGATTGGCAACGGATGCTTAAACGCAAGTATTGGCCTCTGATCGACCGAAAAGCAACCGCTGATGAATTTGCGCGGCGGCTCACCGGAAAGGATGATGATCACGCGATTCGCCCGGTATGGTCCCCGGGCGGAGAACTGCTTGCCAGTATCACCTATAACGATGCCACGCCGCAGATCTCGCTGATTTCAGCCAAGACAGGCAAGGTGTTTGAACATCTCGTCCGCACCCGTGTCGGCGGAAAATATCAGGATATTCAAACACAAGGAAATGGCCTCACATGGTCTCGTGATGGTGATTACATCGCTTTCATCGCTCGATACCGGCGAAGAAGCTACCTGATTGTGGTGCACGTGATCACCAAAAAGATCGAGTATCGGATACCTCTCAAGATGGAGGTGGCCTATTCTCCCACGTGGGCTCCCGACTCACGCCGGTTGGCCTTTGTTGGCATGAAGAACGGTCAAACGGATCTTTATCTGCTCACCTTACCGGGCGGAGAAATCGAACCCATTACCCAGGATCCCTTTGATGACCGTCAACCGGATTGGCATCCATCTGAGGAGAAGTTACTCTACACCTCAGAACGTGAAGGTCGATATCAACTTATCCTGCTGGATCTGGCAGCCCAGACACAACAGGCATTTAGTTTTGATGAGAACGATATTTCAAGTCCCGCCTGGACCCCGGATGGGAAAGAGATCCTGCTGACCGCCGATCTCAATGGGATCTACGATATCTACAGGATGCGGGATGATGGCAGCAGTATGCGGCGGCTAACCAACACGATCACAGGTTGTTTCCGCCCTCGACTTTCGCCGGATGGCTCTCAGATCGCTTTTGAGAATTATATGGATGGTCGCCAGGATATCTATGTACTCGATGAAACAAAAGCACTGAATGAGCCGATTGAATTGGATTCTTTTGCTTCAACCCCTGAACCACTGCTGGCATCCGCATCCGTCGAGACTCGCCGGGTTGCGCGCAAGAAATATCAAACGCGCCTGATGCTGGATGCGATCTTCGGGGATTTTCAATTATCCTCAGATGGGGTCCTGCGCAATAACACCCAACTCATTGCAAGTGATATGATGGGCAACCATCGCTTGGGGTTGACGGTTGCAAATCAGACGGCTTTCCTGGCTCCGGATTTCGTGGCATCCTATGTTTATCTCCCTCGCCGCACCGATCTGGGGCTTGCATTGTTCAACTATCATGATTATCACCTCATCGATGGGCAATACGGACGGCAGGCGATACTCCAGCGCAATTCAGGGCTCGTGGGCTACCTCAGCTATCCTCTGGATCGCTATCGCCGCTTCGATGTGGAATTGCTCGCTTACTCAACGCCCTTTGCCTATAAGTTCAAACCAGGTAGCCTTAGCAATCCTCATCGCCGAGGGTTTCTGCTATCTGCGAACGCCAGCTTCGTTAAGGATAACGTGCTGTGGAACGAATTTGGACCCTTCAAAGGGACACGATACCGCTTCAGCGTGGAGCGTTACTTCCCGGAGATCGGTAGCGACCTGGCGATGACGAACTTCTCTTTGGATGCCCGGCGGTATCTGAAGTTGGGAAAGCGATCGAGCCTGGCGACCCGCTTTATGTGGGGGAGCAGTTCCGGGAAAGATGATGTGCTCTTTTATCTCGGCGGAATCGATACCCTCCGGGGTTATAATTACTAAGAGTTGAGCGGCACGAACATGGTGCTTTTCAATTTGGAGTTACGCATCCCTTTCATCGACGAGCTGCGCTTTGGCTGGCCGGTTCCCCTGGCGTTTCGAGGGATTCGCGGTATTGTCTTTGCCGACTTTGGGACGGCATGGGATGATAAGCAGCTTGAATCCAATGAAGACCGGCTTAAACTCTGGGGTCGGGTCGAGGATCAATGGCAACTGGTGGATTTGAAGGGAGCTATCGGCATCGGACTGCGCCTCAGACTTGGTTTCTTCTCGCTCAATTTTGACGTGGCTCGACGAACCAATCTGGCCAGTTTCGATCCAGATGTTGTATTCCATTTCGGATTGGGACAGGAGTTTTAGCTGAATAGTCTTGACTTTATCACACAGCGTCGTATGAGTTATCAGGTAATCCCGAACTTACAACGGAGGCTTACATGGATGAACGAGTGAGACATCTTATCATTATGGCGGCAGTGGTGCTTGTTATTGGTCTGCTGGTAAGCGCCTGGGCCAGGATATTCCCCGATTGGTTGTGGTTTAGTTCGATTGGCCCCACAGGAGCTGAAGGCGACTATGCTTCAGTTTACAAAACGATCCTCTTGACAAAAATCGGGCTTGGAGTTACCTTCACGGCTGTTCTGTTAATATTGACCCTGGGTAACTTGTATCTTGTCCGGAAATTGGCTCCACGGACGATCAGTAGCCGTATGATCCGGGCTCTACCATTGGGAGAACTCGATTTCGATCTGAGCCGATACGTCTATATCATTCTGACCATATTGGCAATCCTGTTCAGCCTGTTGATCGGCTACACGACGACATCCCAGTGGGAGATCTATCAGCGCTACATCAACGCGGATGGTTTGACCTTCAATATGGCCGATCCGCTGTTCAACAAGGATGTCAGCTACTATATGTTTCGGATGCCATTTGAGCAATTTCTCTGCAACTGGGGATTTGGCTTCTTATTGCTGATCACCCTATTCTGCGGAGGGATTTACTTCTTCTATGGAGCGATCTTTACCGATCAAAACCGTCTGGAACCAACACGACGTGTACGGGCACATCTGTTTTCACTGATCGCGGTTACCTTTCTCTTCAAAGCCTGGCAGTACCGCTTTGCCATGTATGAACTGCTCCATTCAACACGAGGGTACGTGTATGGAGCGGGTTATGCGGATGAGCATGCAAGGCTGCCCGTTCTTTGGATACTGCTCTTTCTCTCGATTATCTGTGCCGTTCTGTTTATCGCAAATATCTTCGTCCGCAAGATCCAATATGCGATAGGTATCTTCGCGATTTACCTGTTGGTAGTGTTTCTCGGCGGGATCTATCCGGCAACGGTCCAGCGATTCAAAGTGGACCCGAACGAGAAGGATCTGGAGGAAGATTATATCGCCAATAACATCAAGTTTACACGAGCGGCGTACAATCTGGATCGCATTGTAGAACAGGAGTATCCGCTTGAAGGAGAACTCGATTATGACACAGTGACAGGCAACAAAGCGATCACTGAAAACATCAGGCTCTGGGATAATCGGCCGCTTCGGCGCGTCTTTCAACAACTCCAGGAACTACGGCCTCAGTACGATTTTGTAGATGTGGACAACGACCGGTACCAGGTTCAGAATCAGGTGCGTCAGGTGATGCTTTCTGCTCGCGAACTGGATTATGACAAGCTGCAAAGCAGCATGAAATCCTGGGTCAACAAAACGTTCGTCTACACACACGGTTATGGCGTTTGCATGAGTCCTGTGAACGAGATCATCGATGGTTCACCCAAAATGTACATCAAAGATCTCCCTGTGAAATATGAGCCGGAATGGACCGAATATCTGGATCAGGAGCCGGGGCCTCGCATCTACTATGGTGAGCTAACGCTCCACTATGTCGTGGTCAATCCCAGGGCGGAAGATCCAACGGAATTTGACGGTCCAGGCACCGGCGTAGAAGGCACGCAAGCATATCGCGAGTATGCCTATCAGGGAAAAGGCGGGGTGCCCATATCCTCTTTCTGGCGACGACTTGCCTACACCTGGAAGTATCGTAGCTATAATCTGTTTATTGCCTCTCAGATCACCAGGGATAGCCGTATCCTCTATGATCGCAATATCACCGGTTACACCACGGCGATCGGGACACGCCGGCCGGGACGTGCAGAGATCATCGCACCCTTTCTCAAATATGATGGAGATCCGTATGTTGTGATCGCCGGCGGTCGCCTTTACTGGATCATCGATGCCTATACCACCACCAATCGGTTTCCCTACTCAGAGCCGATGGATGATGCTTATGTTGCCCAGATCGGTAGAGAACAGGGCAAAAGCCTCGCACGGCGCGTCCTGAGACGGGGTGAACCGTGGGGCAATTACATCCGCAACTCGGTCAAGGTCGTCATCGATGCGTACGATGGAAGTGTCGATTTTTATCGTATGAAGGAGACCCATGACCCACTTGTCGAATGCTATTCGAGAATATTTCCCGGTCTCTTCCGTTCCTCCGAAGAGATGCCCGAGATGCTGCGAGCGCACATCCGCTACCCCATGACGATGTTTATGATTCAGGCTCAGAAATATCAAGTCTACCATATGAAAGAGCCGAATGCGTTCTACCTCGGTGAGGATATCTGGGATATCGCACAGGAACTCTATGGCAACACCGGAGAGCGGGCTGCCACTCAAGAACGTGCGCCAAGCCGTTTCAATCCGATGATGCCGGGACCGCGTATCGCTCAGCCGGGCGGTTCCACGAATGAACAGCGCGTAGATCCCTATTATGTCGTTTTGAAGCTTCCTGATGAGGAGCGTGAAGAGTTCATGTTGATGTTGCCATTTACCCCGGCACGGAAGAAAAACATGACTGCATGGCTCACCGCCAAATGCGATCTCCCCGACTATGGAAATCTACTCGTATACCGGTTCCCGCGCGGGAAGCTCATCCCGGGCCCTCTGCAGGTTGAGGTGTTCATCAGCCAGGAAGCCGATATCTCCCGCCAGCTTAGTTTGTGGGATACGGGGGGCTCTCAGGTGATCCGTGGCAATCTGCTCGTCATACCGATCGCGAACTCGATCCTCTACGTGGAACCCCTCTATATCCAGTCGGATCAGGCCAACGCAATTCCGAAGTTAGAGCGTGTCATCGTTGGCTATGGCGAGGAAGTTGCTATGGGATTGGATCTGTACGATGCCCTCCGCCAGATCTTCCAGGTGAAGCTCTCGGCCACTCCGCCGGCATCGTCTCCTGGAGGCAGAGCGCCTGAACCGACGCAACAAGAAACGCGCCTTTTCGAAAGTTCCGGACTGATCGATCTGCTGGAACAGGCCAATACGTCCTTTGAAGAAGGGGAAACTGCGCTGAAAAATGGCGATTGGGTCACCTATGGCAAGGCACAGCAGCAACTGAAACAGATTCTGAAACGCCTGGTCCAGTTACAACAACAACAGTGAAAGCTGGAGGTTCGGAAAGCCGGAGGAGGGAGATCGCCGAGAACCTCGATCCAGTGTTCATCGGGGTTCTTAGCCACCGAAAAAAACGAAAAAACGGCCCAATGCCCCGTCAGCACTGCATTTTTTGCTTGACAGTGTAATGTATGTGTAGTATAATTCGCTTAAACCCAGTTATAGCAATGCTTTCTGGGGGTTCTGAACGAAAGGAGGAACGCATATGGCCAGGCTTACCAAACAAAATGTGATCAACAGCGTTGCCGAAAAAGCTGATTTGACCAAAAAGCAGGCAACGGCCGCTGTTGATGCTGTTCTGGGAACGATTCAAGATGCTCTTGCAGCCGGTGATTCTGTCGGTCTGATCGGCTTCGGCAGTTTTGAAGTGAAGGAGCGTGCTGCCCGCGAAGGCCGCAACCCACAGACGGGCGCAAAGATTCAGATTCCCGCCAAAAAGGTCCCTTCGTTCAAAGCAGGCAAACAACTCAAAGACGCTGTTGCGTAGGATAGTTTGGTTGGTCTGGTCTACGGTTTCTTGGTTTCTTCTGCCGTAGACCAGACATTTTTCACAGATGACTAGGTGATACCGAGCGCATCGTTGATTTCCCCTTGATACACCTCGATCTTGCACGCCTCAATATCGCTCATTTTTACCGCTTGACCCGTTGCCCCTGATTCGTAAGCAGCAAAGCAGAGCGCCACGTCTTTCATCCCTTCGTTGCCATCGATTTCCAGTTTACCCCGACCCAACACCGCCTCGATGAACTCATGCAATTCAGTGGCGACGGTATTCGTAATGCCTCGCGGGAACCATCTCTCACGTTCCGCATCAGAGAGCGATGCGAGATAGGCTTCACGAAGCTGATCCATGTTCATCTCCTCGTCACGAGACTTAAAACCGCCACTCAAACTCATACGCCCTTTGCTACCATACAGAGCACGACCGCCAAAGCCGCCGCCGGGACACATCCTCGCAATGGTCCATTGAGCTGTGATGCCATGCTCAAACTTGATAACGGCGATGACTGTATCCTCATTGGTAACTTCAATCGGATCCTCCAGGGTATCAGGCTTGTGGTACCGGTACGGATGATAGGCTTTGGAAATGGCATAGACTTCCTCCGCTTCACAACCAAGATGAAAGCGCATCAGATCGGTAAAATGGACACCACCGTCCATCGCCCAGCCACCGCCTGAGGCGAACTTATCATCCCGCCATCCCCACGGGCCGAGACTTTCACCGACATCGATCCAAAACAGAATGCGTAACTCACCGATCTTACCCTGGCGAATAGCCCATTGGGTCGCACGTTCGTTTGGGCTGCGTCGGTAATTCTCAGCGACCTGAAGCAGTCTGTCATTCTCCTTCGCAGCATTCAATATCTGATGACAGGCGCGCATGGTAATACCAAGCGGCTTTTCGATGGTCACATGCTTTCCGGCTTTGAGACTCGGCACCGCTACGACATGATGCATACTGTGAAGGGTACAGATGTCAACGGCGTCAAGAGCCGGTTCCTTGTCGAGCATCTCCTCCACATCCGTATAAACGTTGGGCTGACTACCCTGGAATTCCGCGACGGAATTCGCCATATTCTGCGCGCGATTTACGTCCACGTCACATGCGGCGATAATCTCGAAATCGTGGTATTCGTGTTCCCACAAAACTCGATATCCATCGCGGTGAGCACCCGCCATGCCACCACAGCCAATCATACCAATCCGAACTTTGTCTGCCATGAAATATCTCCATATTGAGTCTCACGGACCCATTGACTTTTGACTTTCGACTGTTGACCAACGACTATCTTCAAAACAGCATCATAGCACAGCCTTTGTGATAAAACAATGGGAAAACCGATCCCTTCGAGTTCTTCTTCGAGGACAGGCATAAAAAGCCCCAACACCTGAGATGGTCGATATCTCGAAGTGCCGGGGCTCCGTTTCGGTGAGACTGTCGGGGATATTCCCTTATTTCACAATCACCATCCTACGCATGTCGGAGAAGTCTCCAGCGGTGATGCGATAGAGGTAGATACCACTGGCGACTGATCTGCCCCGATGGTAGTAACGCAACTGTTGTTGTTGATGTCGATGGTTCCCGTGCTATGCAAGCCACTGGTGTTGTTGAAGGCGAGGTTACCGCTCCCGGAAACAGTCAGATTGCCGCTTCCACCGATGATCACGCCATAGCCGCCATCCCTTCCATCGCTGTCAAACGTCAACGCTGTGGCCGCAGTGCTTGTGCTGCTGAGGGTTCCATGAATGTGCTGGCTGTCGCACCATCCCCGACAGTCAGGCTTCCC
>JAJRTO010000446.1 GCA_024278235.1 Candidatus Poribacteria bacterium | reverse complement strand
CTTCTTGACACACCGCTTACTGCAAGTGGCAAGTATACCATCTCAGTGATCGCTATCGACAAGCGAGGGAATCAGAGCGAGGCGATAGAACGCTACTTCACGATTCAGGATACGAGTCCACCCGTCATTGTACCGAATACATTGGTACCTGCGCCAGCGGAGGAACCATACACAACCCCCATTCAGGAAATTCAGGTCGTGTTAAGTGATGGACCCACGGGTTCCGGGGTAGATATGGAAAAATCTGTGCTCCTGGTCAAGAACACAGCCAATATGACGGTGGAAGGCGAATTACTCTCTGATCCGCAGACCAATCTTCTGCGTTATCACCTGAAGACTCCCCTGCCCTCAGATGACTATACTATCGTGATCATCGCCGTAGACAAGGCAGGTGTACAGACCATGTACACGGAGCAGTTTGCGGTGGATTTGCGTCAGAATATCGAGATCTTTGACGGAGATGTGCGTCATGCCGTGATCTATGCGGGAACCCAGGCATTGTCACCTTCGGATATCGACTTTGCCTCGATAGAGATCCAATCCGCGGACACCATACCCACTCTACTCCCAGAGCTTTATCCATTGGGGGATGCCATCTTCTTTGAACCGAATGGAATTCTCTTCGATCAACCTATCCAGATCGAAATGGGTTACCCGGCGAACGCGCTCCCCTCCGATGTAGATCGTTCCAGTATCAAACTGTACGCATATGATGAATCGGGCCTGGGGAATGATGCCCCGCGTGGATGGTACGCTATTCCCAACGTGGTGCATCTAGAGGATGAACCGTTGCTCGTCGCCCGGACGGATCGGCTTGCCGCCTATTATCTGGTGGCTCAACTGCGTGATGCCTCCGCCGTACTGGCGCGGGAGGTACGAATCAACCGTGATCGATTCTGGCCGGAGCAGGGCCAGAGCGTGTCTTTCACGTTCCCAAACACGACAAATGATGTCTATGTGGAGATCTACAACGTGGGCGGAGAACTGGTGCGTTCCCTGCGGAGTTCAAGCAATGTGGTGACGTGGGATGGTAGGAATCAGCAGACCCATTGGGTCCGGCAAGGGGTTTTCATCTGTCGCCTGCGCTACATTGAGCAGGGGCAGTTCCAAACCCAGCACAAACTGGTGGCGGTGTTGAGATGAGAGATGAGCAGAAAGTAGAAAGCAGGCAGCAAAAGGTAGGAGGCAAAAGACAGGGAGTAAGACGCAGTGCCTACTACTTACTATTTGCCGTTGTTTACCTTTTCTTGCAGGTTACCTCTGTCCTGGCCCAGGAACATGCCACCACTCAAGGCTCGTTTGCATTCACAGGGTTTGCGGCATTTACAGGAACACGAGCAATGGGATTCAATGGAGCTTTCACAGCAATTGCAGATGATGCAACTTCGCCCTACTGGAACAGCGCCGGGCTTGCCGCCATCGGATACAAGGAATTGGCGACGAGCTACACAGATCTCTATGGACTGGGGTTGATTCGTTCCAATGCCGTTGCTCTGTCATTCCCAGATCGAGGGAATGGGGCCGCGGCTATCAACTGGGTTCAGCTTCGGTACGATCTCGATTCCTGGCGTGAGCAACTTTTCATGGGGAGCTATGCAAAGAAATTGATAGGACACAGTGCCATGGGCATCAACGTCAGGCATTTTCGTCAGACATCCGGGATGGAGATGGGAAATTCCCGTGGATGGAGCATCGATGCGAGCGGACTGGCTCAATTTGGACGACTACGAGTCGGGATAACACTGCATGATCTCTACAGCCATCTCAAGCTTGGTTCAGAAACTGAAGAAAAATTCCCCTTTACCTGGCGTGCAGGCATCGCGCTACTCCCCTTTGGGCGGCTAACCGGGGCATTGGATTTGGTCGGCGCCGATTCTTCGCTCAAACAGATACATATCGGTGTGGAACAATGGATCGGTCAGGCCGACTTTACACCTCCCATTCATGAAACGAGCATCGGGATCCGGGCCGGCGTAGCCAAAAGCCTCTGGGGAAAGAAGCGGATGACCTACGCGACCGGGATCAGTTTACGACTCGACGCCTGGCAACTGGACTACGCTTATCTGGCGGACAATGAAGGACTCGGAGAGACCCATCGTTTTGCCCTGGGAGTACGGTTCTGAAGGAGTGAGGAATGATGAATGAACAGTCAAAAGTTTTCAGATACAGGTTGCAAGCTGGAGAACCTGTGAATCGGCAAATCGGCGAATCGGCGGCCAATCTGCCCATCCGTCGATTCATGCTCCCGCTTTCTGGCTTTTTGGTCCTTTGGTTCTTTGGGCTTCTTGCTTCGATACTATCAGGATCGGCCTTCGCCCAGGATCCGCCAGTCAACGTGACGAATCTCTCCGTACAGCCGAACAGCTTCTCGCCAGATGGCGATGGAGCCAACGATACGACGACATTTGCTTTCGCGCTTTCAGATGTTGCCGATGTGAGTATTCAGATACAGGCAGAAGGCTCCAATCCTGTTGTATTGGATGAACGACAGCGAGCTGCCGGGGCTCATCGTTACTTATGGCAACCCGATCCGGGAGAATACCCGGATGGCATCTATGACGTGTCCGTCATTGCGGACGGCGATAGATATGCCCTGGGGAGTGTTACCATCGATACGGTTCCACCAACGATAGAACAGGTAAGAGTTTCACTGGGGATGTTTTCACCGAATGCAGATGGTGTCCATGACATCACGGAGATCAGCTTTATCATCAGCGACACGAACCCCGATCCGTTGCCCGTCGGTGTCCAAAGCAACAATCTCATGGGAACCGTTCAATACGATGGCGATCAGCTCAACTGGATCGATGGTCCTTATCCGGTTCCTCCCGGATCCAGACTGATGCTGACGCCTTCCATAGCCTTTACAGACGACGTAACTCTCACAGTCCGTGGTGTCTATCGAAATGTCGCTGTATCCGATGGGATGAGTTTTGCGGGTGGCTCGACGGCATCTCAGGTGAGCGCGCAGCGTTATGATCAGATCACGGGGTTCTCTACCATTGCAAACCTCAGTCCGGGCGACCAAATCGTGATCTCCTGGTTTACAGGCAACGCCGCAGTGAACATTTACACACATGCGGGGGAATTCTCGACAAACCTGCCCATCCTGCCCATCTATTTCGG
>JAJRTO010000445.1 GCA_024278235.1 Candidatus Poribacteria bacterium | reverse complement strand
GGCCTGAAAAATGCGCGGCTAGGAGCGGTTGGTGCTCGGCCAAACGCTTTTAATACGGTCCGTTTTAGTGAGAAGTTGTTGCAGGCATATGGTATCAGTGTCAGCACGGTTGACCTCTCAGAGATCTTCGGCGCGGCAGAAAAGCTGGCGGATGAGGACCCCGGGGTTGGGCAACGTCTGGAAGCTGTCAACGCATATCTTCCTACGGATGGGGTGCCTGCGCCTGCGCTGATCAAAATGGCCAAGCTCGGCGTCAGCCTGGATCATTGGATGGCAGAGAACGAACTGGACGCCACCGCGATTCAATGTTGGACATCCATCCAGCAGAACTACGGGGTCAACGCCTGTGCCCTGATGAGCATGATGAGCGACAAGCTGATGCCAAGTGCGTGCGAGGTGGACATCACGGGGGTGGCTGCCATGTATGCCCTGCAACTGGCATCGGGTAAACCGAGTGCGCTGGTGGATTGGAACAACAATTACGCCGGTGATCCGAACAAGTGTGTGCTCTTCCACTGTGGTAATTGGGCTAAGAGCTTCTTTGCCGATGCAAAGATGGCTTACGCAGAGATCCTTGCGACCATGCTTGGCAAGGAAAACACCTATGGATCGGTGGCCGGCCGTGTGCCAGCCGGTCCCGTGAGTTTTGCGCGCATCTCCACAGACGATGTGAACGGTAGAATTCATACCTACGTTGGCGATGCGATGTTCACCGATGACCCATTGGATACGATCGGCAGCCGTGCTGTGGTGGAAATACCGGGGTTGCAGGGACTCCTCCAGTATATCTGCAAGAACGGTTTCGAGCACCACGTGGCGATGAACGCTTCTCACTCCGCAGGTATTGTGGCCGAGGCGTTCGAGACCTACTTCGGATGGGATGTGTATCATCATCATGGCTAGAGAGGCTCCATTGTGAAACGACCGCAAGATCCGCATTGAGCATCCCACCACAATAATTCTTATGAAGGAGGAAAAGAATCATGCCAACACAATACCGAACTTGCCTGATCGGATGTGGACGAATGGGGGCAACGATTGACGATGAAATTCGGGATCGTCCCGATAGTTATCTCTGGATCCCCTATTCTCACGCGGCTGCGTGTGTCGCATGTGACCGCATAGAGTTCGTCGCTGTCTCCGATGTGGTTGCGGAGAAAGCGGAAGCCATCCGCCAACGCTACGATGTCCCTCGCTGCTACACAGATTATCGTGAGATGATCGAGCGAGAGGCTCCTGATATCGTGTGTATTGCCACCCGTCCGGCAACCCATGCTGAGATGACTGTCTTCGCTGCGGAACACGGTGTTCGGGGCATCTACTGTGAGAAGCCTCTCTGCTGTTCCATGGATGAAGCGGACGTGATGGTCGAAGCCGTCGAGAGACATGGAGTCAAGTTCAACTACGGTACGCAACGGCGTTATATGCCTCAGTATCAGAAGATGCGCGAGTTGATAGAGGCGGGCGAGTTGGGCAATATCCAATGCGTGATTGCCCAGTACGGGACGAGTGCCGCGCTCTGGGGATTGACCCATACTTCTGACATGCTGATGTATCTGGCAGGTGATCCGGAAGTAACGTTTGTTCAGGGGACTATCCTGTGCCGGGACGAGGACTGGGATGGCAATCGCTTGAACATAGACCCAGGTGTCGCCTGCGGTTATATCCGTTTTGCCAACGGAGTGCATGGCTACAGCACAGCGGGAACCGGCAGCGAATTTGAAGTTTCCGGTACGAAAGGTAAGTTACGCACGCTCAATAACGGAGCCATGTGCCAGTTTCGTAAGGTCACCGAAACAGCTCGGATTCTGGAGGAGGTTCCCTTCCCCGAGGTGCCTCGTGAGAGTGGTACTGTCCGGGGGATCGAGGATATTGCCGAAGCACTGGATACCGGGTGTGAGACACAAGGGCCGATTGAACTTGCTCGGCGTAGTCAAGAGATCCTGATGGGAATCATTGAATCCCATCGCCTGGGTGGGATACGTGTATCTCTGCCGATGGAGAATCGCTCCCTCATTGTGGGGCGGTCGGATTGGTAGCGCGGAAACATCTCATACTTTTGCCAAACGAAAACCTATTGGACAATCCACAATGCCCATTATCCTGCCCACCGGTCAGAGTAGAAATTCCTGATCAGAGAAAAGGACTTGACAAAACGGAGTTCATATATTACAATAGACAACGCTCAGCCACTCTAGGGCGAGTGGTGGAATGGCAGACACGATGGACTTAAAATCCATCATCCATCAATGGGTGTGAGGGTTCGAATCCCTCCTCGCCCACCACTTGACGCGGGGTGGAGCAGTCCGGTAGCTCGTTGGGCTCATAACCCAAAGGTCGAAGGTTCAAATCCTTCCCCCGCAACCAACTAAAATCCCAAGCGCCGCGTACCCCCGCGGCGTTTTTTTTATTTCTGTGCAAATCCACGATCCCGCCAAAGTTGCATCCAGTTCAAAGTCTTGGTGATTGTCGCTCTGAGTGGCCGGCCTTTGTACGTGAACACGTACTTACACTCAAGCGAAGCTTGCCCTTCTACGTGGTGGATTGGCGCTTCGTACAAGACAGGCGTCATTTGCAGGATCCTTTTGCGGTGACTTGTTCATTCCAGTTTTTCGTGGTATCATAATCACTGCGAACAGTGGAGGGAGACTCAATAAGTATAGTGAACGTGAAAACAGTCCCGCGTCCAACTTCGCTCTCCACCCATATACGTCCTCCGTGGGCTTCTACTATCCGCTTGACTATCGCCAAGCCCAGACCGACGCTTCGCTCACCTGAGGTTGGGCGGACACTCGTCCGACCAAACTGGGTAAACAGTTTGGAAAGTTCTTCTTCAGGAATTCCTTGTCCCTGATCTGCAACAGAGATCAACACTTCATCGTCTACAACGCGTGCACTGATGGTGGTGGTTGTGTTGGGATGCGAGAATTTGATCGCATTGGAGATAAGATTATTGAGCACCTGATCCATGCGATCCGGATCCATGCGGACAACAGGAAGATCTTCATCGATTTCCAAAACTAATTCAATGGACTTCATCTGTGCCAATATCTGGTTGGTCAGATGGCAGTCTTGAAGATATTCCGATAGAGAGGTTTCTTGGAGATCCAACTCCAGGTGTCCGGATTCTATCACACTAATATCCATGAGATCCTCAAGTAGGCGCATCATCACCTTACATGCCTGGTCCATATGATGGATGATCTCCGTCTGAGGCCGTGAGAGTTCCCCAAGTATCCCATCCGTAATGAGGTGCAGATATCCCTGGATAACGCTCAGTGGGTTCTTCAGATCGTGTGCGAGAGAAGCGATCTCAGGAACCAGTGGATAACGGAGCTTCGACAAGGGGATCCCGTTCTGGAGTGCAAGTATTGAAAACACTTCCTCTTCAGTTGCATAGCCGAGTTTGATCAGGACTTCACCGAGTTTCTCACGGGAGTTCTGTCGATCCTGGATCTCGAGAGCGTGTTGAAGTTGTGTATCTGATATGATCTGTTTTGAACAGAGCATTTCACCGAGCTTCATAGGCATCCTCCAGTATATAATGTCTGGCCATAAGAACTATCCCTCTTGCTTATCGGCGCGTTGACCTCACGGCTTTACGAGGAACCACAGCCCCAACAATTTTCCAGAAAGTATTTTCCGTTCCGAGAGACCGGCAGCGCAAACCCGACACCTCACATTTCACATTTTTCCAGTGACTCCCCGACGGATTACCAAACCTGTCGGTGAGTTCTTCTCTTTGTGGACGAGACCCCATCGGCATTGATCTTGCACTTTCTGCCTGGCATCCCGTAAAAAAGTGACGAACTTGTGACTGGTTGAACCCTATGAGACGGCGTCTATTCCTATATTTCATCCTGTTTTGTCTTGGGATGTATGCTCAGGCTGATTCACATCTTTACGATCCTTTTGAGGAAAAACAATCCGTTTTGTTCTCCCCGTTTGAGCGGCCTCGGTGGTCCCCTATTGAAACAATCTATCGGATGCAAAAATCTCAGGATGGAGATTTTTGGGAAAAAGTGGGCGGAAACGATGGATTTTTATTGATGCCCGATGAGCGGCTATTTTTGCAAGTGCCTGGATTGTCTCTGTTACGTCTGAAACCTTCCCAGACAATACCTTCGAACGCTGATGTGTTAGCAGACATCCGGATCTACCGAGTCTCAGGCCTAACGGATACCTGGCCACCTGAGACAACAGGGCAACGTTGGACAAAAACCAGGATGCACCCAGTCATCGATGAGGCGATCTATCTTCGTGCACCTGTTGGCGATAAGGTTTATTACGAGATGCAGAATCTGTCCGAAACCCCCGTCAGTCTCAATGCCTCCCAGATGACGTTCTTGCCAGCAGACTTTTTCTGGGAATCGCTTGAACGGCGTATTCGGCATCTACTGAGTCGCCAGTCAGAAACATGGTTGGAGCAATGGCAGTCGCTGACCGCAACGACTGTGGAGTCCAGCTTCATTGATCGCCAACTTACCGCGCTGCCCTGGTATCCACAGAAAGGGATGTCCCCTGCTGAACAGCAGTACCGTCTTGCACAGTTCTTCCACGATATCCTCTACGCCCGCAGGAAAAATGAGAAAGCCTTCCGACGCCACACGCTGGAGCCTAAGAAAACGGCTCCACTGCATATGGTCAAACAGATGGCCTTCTATGAAGCGTCGCCCTCCGATGGCATCGAATTCACTATGACGGGACCGAAATTGATCAAAGTCTATTCTCGGTACGTGTACCCTCGTCCGAACGCAGAAGAAGCACAACGCTATACACTGCTATGCTATGAAAACAACTCGCTGAAGGAATCTTTCTATAAGAACACGGTGTTCGATGATCTGGATGGGCTCATCCGCGAGAACTCCGGGCGTCCCCTCGGAAGGAATCGCGTCGACTATTTCATTGTGCCACCCGGAAAGCATGAGTACAAACTGCTCAGTAAGTCACGTCTGCTGCTCCGCCTTGAGGCATACAACAAACGCCTTCACATGTTTGACCGCCTGGCCGATACGGAAGATAGCGGCAAGTGGGCGGCACTCGCGCTCAACAGTGTCGAAAAAGGGTTGGAAGATGCTCGAGGAGACCCCAGGTTACTCTATCTGCAAGCGAGCAGCCTCTACCTGCTGAACCGGTACGACGAGGCAAGAGCCGTCTTCGAGCAGATGTCGAGCATGGAGAACAATCCTCCTTTGATCCTGGCGGGTGTTTCTTTTCACCTGGCCCAATTGCATGCCCGGGTCGAGGAATATCAGGAAGCACTGGATCTGTTGTTGTCTGCATTGCAATACTGCGAGAGGGACAATATCGAGGATCCGCTGTCCCGCGCGATGATGAGACGCATCCGCCGTGAACGTGCAAGGTTGCTGCGCAGGATCGGCCAACATCGAAACGCCGCAGAAGAATATGCCTTGCTCGTGCAGGAAAATCCAAAGGATGTCGAAGCACGATTTGCAGGGGCCGAAGCACTGGCCTGGATCGATGATCTCGAAGCATTAGGGGAGTATGATAGGGTACTGCAACGGGACCCGCGTCATCGGGGAGCAGCCTTTGCTCGCCAGCGATTCTGGTGGGACCGAACATACTGGAGAGGTTTGTATCCAGCCATCAAACCCCCGGGTGAGAACCACATCCTACGAGATCCTTCAGATAATTCAGCAGATGGGCGGATGGAAGACGGACCACAGGAATGGTATGAACGGGTTTATTTTTCGATCCCTCGCCGATCAGGGGAAGTAGCCTCTGCCCTGGAATATCACCTGGATGCGCCTGCGGATACCTATGTAAGAGGATTGGTTCGCATCCGATCTGAGAAGAAAATCTCTCAGGAAATCACGCTGATGATCCGTATAGACGGTAAAATAGATATGGAGATCGTTTTGGAGGATCACACAGGCTCCTCCGTGACCGAGGATCGGCCCTATGAATTCACGCTGCCGATTCCAGTAGGATACCACAGACTACAGGTGTGGCAGCAGGATGGCCATGCTGAGGCACTTCTGAACCTTGCCTATCGCGCTGTGCGGAGGCAAGAGGAGCATCGAGGTTCCCCGGAGCCATCCGCAACGGTTGCTCAACTTCCCCCCGTGCCTGCTCCGGCTCAGCCTTCGGCAAACACCGAAGCAGCGAAACTATATCAACAGGCTTATGAACCGTTGCACTCCCGAATGCAGCCAAAACCGGATGATAGGCAGCGGCAACTCCTCAAAGCAGTGAAATTGCTCACGAGGGCTATCTACCTCACAGAAGCACCGGACGCCCTGCGGTACCGGGCTTATCTTGAAAGGGCTCATGCACTCAGGGAACTGAGGCGATTTACACTTGCATTGTCCGATTGTCAAAAGATCCTCGATGCCACTATTGTAAGCCCTGCATTGGCGATCCAGGCGAGGATCGAATTGGCAGAGATCTACGACAAGATGGGAAAAACAGGATATGCTTTTGAGGAATATCGAAAGCTCCTCCGGGATGGGATAGATACGGTCACTGTCCGGCTGAGATTGGGCCAGCTCTATCAGGAGGAAGGGGATTTCGAGGACGCACTGATGCAATACGACCACGTGTTGGCAATATATCCCAACCATCTGGGAGCGTTATTAAACCAGTCGATCATTCAAGTTCATCGATGGGCTTTTGCCCAGGCTGCCGCAACCCTTGATCGATTGCTGCGTGCCTCACGCCTTGCCCTGGACGAAGGAGAACTCACTGTAACCGAACGCTCAACGACGATTGCACTGGCACAGTATTGGCGCGGTAAGGTGGCACTATTGCAGGGCGACCTCGCTACCGCCCGACAGTACTTCGGGGCACTCCGGGATACTCCTTTGGGGACATCTGAGGCCCGGGATGCGCTCCGTTCACAAGTAGCATGGGAGTTGGCACGTATGGACTCAGCGTCTTCCCCGTTGATGAATCTGTCACAGATGACGGACCCGATCTCCCGGACCGAAATCTTCTATCAGATCGGACAGTTCAACGCTGGTTGGATAGAGGCTCCCCGCTACGATTGGGCAGATCGATCATGGGGAGGCTTCAAGGAGCATTGGGCTTATTTGGGAGATGCAAACGTCGTCGATTACACCGATAGAACACCTGCGATAGTGAAAGATTCTGACAAGGCTTTGGGCGATCATTTCCTTGTCAGCGAGACATCCTACCTGCTCCTGAGGGTGGAAGGTCCCACCCGACTCCGATTAGATGTGCGACCGGCCCACCGTGCTTCCGGAGTCGAAGATGGACAACAACCAGAGATCAACCTTGAGGTGCGGATAGAAGAAAACGGAGTTCTGAGACATTCGCAATCCATTCAAGACAATCTCCCATCGGAGGAAGTCATCTATCCAGACCTGATGAATATCCTCCCCGGTCGGAGAGAACAGACTTTCTACCGTGTGGGAACAGGGGTTCATCTGTTGAGAGTGAAAATATCCTCCGGTCTCGCTCACGTTCGTCCCTATGTACTGCAACCCGGGATGGATGCTTTCTTCCTCCTGTGGGAAGAACCGCTTGCCATCGGTACCGCCGAACCGGGCTCAGAAACGGCCCGTTCCATGGATCCGAACTTCTGGTATCAGAAGGCACTTGAGGAACTTTCCTCCCTGCCGGAGACCAGGAGCGTTCTCTACCAACGCGCACGATGCCTTTTAGCTCTGAACAGGGATAAAGATCGTGCAGAAGAGATGTTGCATCAGGCGTTCAAGGAACAGGCGACGCCAGAAGTCGCATACGAGTTGGGCAAACTCGCATTTGCACAGGAGCGATACCGGCAAGCCTTGAGCTACTTCGAGCAGGCTATCCGTACGGAGGAAGTGACTCGACAGCGAGATGTCCGGTGGTCTATCGTGCAGGCGAAGGTCGCATCGGCTATGGGATATGAGGAATTGTCACAAGCCGCCGGGGAATATGAGGTGTACTGCGCCAGCGAGCCCGCGAATCTCGATGCCAGACACCGGCTCGCGTCGCTCTATGTGGATTTGGGGGATCAGGCAGCCAATATCGCATCCCGAAACTACTGGTATCAAAGAGCCTTGAACCTGTATACCGAGTTGGTGCAGGCGCGTCCGGGATGGCAAGCGGCCATTACGGGGCTTGCAGCAATCAGAAAAAAGACCCGATGGGAACGAGTTCGCATAGTACAGAGCGCGGCCGGGTACGAGAATCTCGTCTCCATGAAGTATGAGACGACCGGTTTCGATCTCCAGCTTCAGGAGGCAATGTTGCCTCCACTTTGGGAAGCCGGATCCTATGTTCTCATACGACCTCAGGAGATGGCGGCGTTCTCACTATCTCTGACACAACCTGTCCGGGTTGCGATTCAGGCATTTAGCCCGATGTCGGCGGATACTCGCGAGGCATCGGCAAAATATCGTGTGGTGTATCATCGGGATGGGATCCCTCAAAAAGACTTCCAGGGCAGCTTTGGGGAACCACTCTCTCTCCGGATCGACGAGTTGCCGGCGGGACAACATCTGCTGCAATTTGCTCTGGAAACCGCCGATGGTAAGGGACTCCTCATGCTCCGTCTGTTGGGTGATCGAGAACTCCAGGAACGCCCATTTCGGATGGTCAGTCTACCGCGGAGTACCCCCGAAAAGGACATCGAAATGGAGAGAACGCGCGCCGACTGGTTTGTCATTGGTCCCAACAACACACGCCAGTACTTTCTCGCCACACCAGGCGAACCTATTAGGACTTTGATCCAGGGGCCAACGCAACTATGTCTGATCGCCCGTCCTCTGTTCGACAGAGAGCGATTCGATCCCCCGGTAGGGTACTCATTCCAGATACGACTCACGACACAAGATGGTGAAACGCGAAAGACCGACTATCAGCTTATTGCAGATGAGGATCGAGCCTACCGCGTGCAAAAAAAGAATCGTGCAGCAGGGCGAGCATCCGACACGGTCATCGGTACAGGGCATGAAATGATCCTCCCGATTACGGACAACGACCTGTATGAGGTCTCCATCATGCCGCTATGGCAATATGGACGGAAAGAGGCAAAAATGGCCGTTCGCCTCTACGCGCGTGTTTCTAAAACGGTAGAGGACAGCGAGTTGCCAATCCAGAGCGCTTCTAAACCGTTTCCGCTTCAAGTATCCGATATAGTGAGAAGATCCTCAGATCCCCTGCCTGTTCCCTGGGAGGAAAAACCATCGTACCCATCGGTTCCCTATCTTCAGAAATATGGGACCGTTGAGATGAATCTGGGCTATGGTGAAGATCTGGGTGTGGAAGCGGATGATGAAACGACTTCCGCCTATACGAAATT
>JAJRTO010000444.1 GCA_024278235.1 Candidatus Poribacteria bacterium | reverse complement strand
CAATATCCTTGTGCATGAATATCTGGAAGTTGATCTGCGTATAGTCTACAACATACTCCAGAACAGGCTGGACGATTTTGAAATTTTCGCACAGCATATTGTGCGATTTTTGGAGGGGGGGACATGATTCAAGAAGCTATCAGTAAAGTTGTCGAAGGGCGTCACCTCACAGAATCAGAGGCCGTGCAGGCAATGGAATCGATCATGAGTGGCGGGGCAACCCCTGCTCAGATTGGAAGTTTCATTACGGCACTGCGTATGAAAGGGGAGACAATCGGCGAAATTACAGGATGCGCCCGCGTCATGCGAGAGAAGGCGACACGCATCCCGACGCAACATCCTCTCGTCGTGGACACCTGTGGCACAGGGGGCGATGGGGCTCATACGTTCAATATCTCCACCGTTGCCGCCTTTGTCGTCGCAGGTGCTGGTGTGCCCGTGGCAAAACATGGAAACCGTTCCATCTCCAGCAAGTGTGGCAGTGCAGATGTTTTACGGGAACTTGGTGTCGATATCGAAGCGGATGTGGACACCGTATCCCGCTGTATCGATGAAGTTGGGATCGGTTTCATGTTCGCCCCTTTGCTGCACAGCGCGATGAAATATGCCATCGGGCCTCGCCGCGAGATCGGCATCCGCACCATCTTCAATGCGTTGGGCCCTTTAACCAATCCAGCGGGAGCACAGGCTCAGGTGCTGGGGGTTTACAGTGCGGAACTTGTCGAACCACTGGCGCAAGTCTTACAACGTTTGGGGAGCAAAGCAGCCTTCACGGTGCATGGCAATGACGGGCTCGATGAGATCACCACCACAACGACCACTCAGGTAAGTGAACTACGTGAAGGTAATATCCAGAGCTATGTTCTGGATCCACGGGAGTACGGAATTTCACTGGTGGACCCTGATGAACTGAAGGGCGGAGATGCCGCTGAGAACGCCCGGATCGCTCTGGATGTGTTGCAAGGGGAGAAAGGACCGCAGCGTGATATCGTGCTGCTGAACGCCGCGGCAGCCCTTGTTGTGGGAGGTAAAGCGGGAGACTTGGGGCACGGTATCGATGTCGCCGCGAAAGTGATCGATGCAGGAGACGCTCTACAGAAATTGGTTGCTCTCAAGGAGATGAGCAACGCATGATCCTCGACCGCATTGTCGCTCATAAAAGGGAAGAAGTTGCCCGGAGAAAGTTGGAGCGATCGTTCATTGAACTGGAAGAGCTATGCGATCCGTTGCCGCCTACACGTGGCTTTGTTCGGCATTTGGGCGTTGGAGATGACATCCATCTGATCGCGGAGGCCAAGAAGGCCTCCCCATCCAAAGGTGTGATCCGTGAGGACTTTCATCCGGTTGAAATTGCCCAGGTCTATGAGCAGTCAGGGGCTTCTGCGATCTCTGTCTTAACGGATGAGACGTTCTTCCAGGGAAAGTTGGAGTATCTGACACAGATTCGTGAAGCTGTATCCTTGCCACTGCTACGCAAGGACTTTATCATCGATCCCTACCAGATCTTTGAGGCTCGTGCAGCAGGAGCAGATGCGATCCTGCTGATTGTAGCGTGTCTGAGCGAGATTCAACTTGAAGACTTCCTAAACCTGGCACGTCATCTTGGATTAGATGCTCTCGTCGAAGTACATGTATCCACGGAACTCGATACGGCACTGGAGCTTGGGGCAGAGATGATCGGGATCAACAATCGAAATCTTCATACCTTTGAGACGACGTTGGAGACAACATTTCAATTCCTCTCACGAATACCTGCAGATCGGCTTGTCGTGAGTGAAAGCGGCATCCGGGATCGTTCGGATGTCGTGCAGCTCCAGCAGCGTGGTGTCCGCGCTATTCTGGTGGGCGAGTCACTCATGCGGAGTGCCGATATTTCGGCAAAGGTGCGTGAGTTGTTAGGAACTGGCTCGGAGTGAGTGTCGTGCCACCGAAACCGATAACATTGATGAACCTTCACACGAACAAAGAGATGAGCAGTGATCGGTTGTTCATCTCCGATATGCTAACGGTTCCCAGATCCAAACTCAATTCCACTCGTATTATATGAGGTAATGATGGACAGTAACAAAATTTTCTTAAGTGAATCGGACCTTCCCAAGTCATGGTACAACATTGCGGCAGACATGCTGGAGCCCCCAAATCCGCCGCTCCATCCTGGAACGGGCCAACCACTCGGCCCCGACGATCTCGCCCCGTTGTTCCCGATGGCACTCATCGCTCAGGAGATGAGTGCGGAACGCTGGATTGAAATTCCAGAACCGATACGAGAAGCCTATCGCATCTGGCGACCTACACCGCTTCATCGAGCCAGAAGGCTGGAAAAACACCTGGATACACCGGCGAAGATTTACTACAAGAACGAGAGTGTGAGTCCTCCGGGAAGCCATAAGCCAAATACGGCCATCGCTCAGGCTTTCTACAATAAGGAGGAAGGTACGAAGCGTATCTCCACGGAGACCGGCGCGGGACAATGGGGAAGCGCGCTATCGTTTGCGACCAACTATTTTGGTTTGGAATGCCTGGTCTACATGGTCCGTGTGAGCTATGAGCAGAAACCTTATCGCCGATCACTCATGCAGACATGGGGCGCGAGCGTCATACCAAGCCCCAGTGATAGCACCGATTCCGGTAAGGCGATCCTGGAGCAGGATCCGGATACCCTCGGCAGCCTCGGTATCGCGATTAGTGAAGCGGTTGAAGTCGCCGCAAAGAATGATGATACCAAGTATTCCCTGGGAAGTGTGCTCAATCACGTGCTGACACACCAGACCGTTGTGGGCCTGGAGACGAAGAAACAGTTAGAGATCGCTGGTGACGAGCCGGATGTTCTGATCGGTTGCGTGGGTGGCGGAAGTAACTTCGCCGGCCTTGTATTCCCATTTCTTGGAGACAAACTCCAGGGCAGGAGCAATCCACGCATTATTGGGGTCGAGCCCACAGCCTGCCCCACTTTAACCAAAGGCATCTATGCCTACGACTTTGGCGACACAGGTCAACTGACGCCACTGGTAAAGATGTACACACTCGGACATGACTTCGTACCACCCGGGATTCATGCAGGCGGCTTGCGCTATCACGGAATGGCGCCACTCGTGTGCCAGAACTACGTAAGTGGCTCCATGGAAGCCGTTGCCTATCATCAGAACAAGATCTTTGAGGCTGCCGTCACATTCGCCAGGACAGAAGGGATTGTTCCCGCACCGGAAACAGCCCATGCCATCCAGGCGGCCATCGATGAAGCACTTGCCGCCAAAGCAGCCGGAGAATCCCGGGTGATCGTCTTCAACCTCAGCGGGCATGGCTATTTTGATCTCGGGGCTTATGATGCTTACTTTGATGGTGCATTGGAGGACTACGAGTACCCGGAAGCCAAGATCCAGGAATCGTTGAAGAAGTTACCTCAGTTGTAGAATCACAGCTCCTCAATCGTTGCATGGATATGATTTCCGTGCCCAAACGTACCATGAGTGATCCGGAAGCTGAAGCCGATGTTCATCAAAATCTGTGGGATCACGAACGCGGAAGACGCTCAGATCGTGGCGAAAGCTGGAGCAAATGCCCTGGGATTTGTGTTTGTTCCTGTTTCGCCACGCTATGTGACGCCTGCCCAGGCCACTTCTATCACAGCCCAACTGCCTCCTCACATTCTGCGTGTTGGCCTGTTCGTGGATGCCCCCTTACAAGATGTCCATCGGGTTGCCGACTTTTGCAGGCTTACTCATGTGCAATTGCATGGCCATGAGTCGCCTGCCTATTGCTTGCGTGTGGGGCGTCCCGTGCTGAAAGCATTTCGAGTGCGGAATCAGGAGAGTCTCAAGGAAATGGCCCATTACGATGTGAGTGCTTATCTGTTAGATGCGTATGTATCTGGCAAAGCCGGGGGAACTGGCGAGACTTTCAACTGGCGATATGCGGTCGATGCAAAAGCACAGGGGAGAATTGTGCTGGCGGGTGGATTGACTCCCGAGAACGTGGCGGCTGCAATTGCTACCGTCCAGCCCTATGGTGTCGATGTGAGTAGTGGCGTCGAGCGCATACCGGGACACAAAGATGCCGTGAAGGTACGGGATTTCATCCGGAATGCAAGAATGGCGTGAATCATTCTTGCGTGGGAACACTCAACACAGAAAGGAGTTCAATATGTCGCCAGATCGAGGGATGGGCAGTGATTTCCGATTGTTTAGCGGACGTGCGAATTCAGAGCTCTCTAAGGAGATCGCTGCAATACTCGGTGTGAAATTGGGCAAAGTGAAAATCAGCACTTTTCCGAATAGCGAGGTACACGTGCAATTGGAGGAGAGCGTCCGGGGAGCGGATATTTTCATCGTACAACCAACCGGCCCTCCAGCGAATGAGAATCTGATGGAGTTGCTGATCATGATCGATGCATGCACCCGTGCATCGGCGCATCAGATTACCGCCGTGATTCCATATTTTGGTTACGGCCGTCAAGATCACAAATCCACCGGTAGAGAACCGATCAGTGCGAAACTCGTGGCTGATTTGCTGACTGCCGCCGGTGCAGATCGTGTGATCGCTATTGATCTTCACGCCAGCCAGATACAAGGTTTCTTCAGCATCCCCATGGATCATCTGACATCGACTTCAACCATTGCCAGCTATTTTAAGGGAAAGGGGATGAGCAACGGTAACGCTGTGCTTGTTTCCCCCGATGTCGGACGCGCAAAACTCACCGAGAAGTATGTCGACATCCTCGACCTCCCCATGGTACTCATCCACAAGCGACGCACAGGTGTCGGCGGCCACGATGTCCGTGTGGTCGAAGTCGTTGGCGATGTGCAGGGAAAGATTCCTATCATCATCGATGATGAGATCGCTTCCGGGAGCATCTATCAGCAAGCAGAAGCACTTGTGGAAAGAGGTTCTCAACCGGCATTCATTGCGGTGACCCATCCTGTCTTTGTCGGGGGCTATGCAGCACGTCTTATGAATCCGGCGATTCAGGAGGTTGTGGTGACGAATACTCTGGAAGTTCCTGAAGAGAAACGTCTGGATGGGAAGGTAACCGTACTTTCTATTGCCCCCTTGCTCGCAAAGGTGATCGCTCGAGTGCATCGCAATGAATCTGTCAGTAAGGTGTTCAGCGACGAGAATATCGTATTCCCGGTGTAAACCGAATGATCGGTTCATACGGAATCACCGATCTTGCCAACGGTAATCCAATCCATAGGGGACGCGAAGTTGGAGGAGAGCAAATCTAATATGCGACCAGATAAGCAGGGGCACTTTGGGGAATTTGGCGGACAGTTTGCTCCGGAAACCCTGATGCCTGCCTTAATCGAACTCGAAACAGCGTATCGAGAAGCACAGACAGATCCCGAATTTCAACGGGTGTTCCAGGAATACCTGCGTGGTTATGTTGGACGACCAAGCCTGCTCTACTTTGCAGAACGACTGACGAAGGAACTTGGCGGAGCGAAGATCTATCTGAAGCGCGAGGATCTGAATCATACCGGTGCTCATAAGATCAACAATGCGATTGGGCAGTCGCTCCTTGCGCAACGTATGGGCAAGAAGCGCGTTATCGCTGAAACAGGCGCGGGACAGCATGGTGTCGCAACTGCCACGGTTGCCGCGATGTTCAATCTGGAATGTGAAATCTTCATGGGAGAAGAAGATATCGAACGACAGGCGTTGAACGTGTTTCGCATGCGCCTCATGGGAGCCAGTGTCAGGCCCGTATCGTCGGGTACCGGAACCCTCAAGGATGCGATCAACGCTTCATTTCGGGATTGGGTGACGAACGTCCGCAACACTTATCTGCTGGTAGGATCTGTGGTCAGCGCCCATCCATATCCGATGATCGTTCGCGATTTCCAGGCGATTATCGGTGAAGAAGCAAAAGCACAGATCCTGGAGCGAGAAGGCCGCTTGCCGGATGTCCTTGTGGCATGCGTGGGAGGTGGCAGTAATGCGATGGGCCTATTCCATCCGTTCTACGAAGATAGACAGGTTCACTTCATCGGTGTCGAGGCGGCAGGAAAAGGGATCGAGACGGGCCAACATGCTGCATCACTCAGTGCAGGCGGTATCGGCGTGTTCCACGGCGCAAAATGCCACCTTCTCCAGGACGCTGACGGGCAAATCACCCCGGCACACTCTATCTCCGCTGGACTGGATTATCCCGGTGTAGGTCCTGAGCATAGCCTCTACAAAGTAACGGGAAGAGCCGAGTATGTGTCCATCACAGATGCAGAAGCTATTGAAGGGTTCCAGCTCCTATCCCGTACAGAGGGGATCATCCCCGCGCTCGAAACGGCACATGCAATTGCCTACCTCGCTAAGATGGCGCCACAGATGGATCAACAACAGATCATCATCGTCAATCTATCGGGCAGAGGGGACAAGGACGTACAATCGATTGCAAACGTGTTGGAGAACTTCTGATGAATCGTATCGATGCCACTTTTGAAAAACTCCGTCAGACCGGGCGGAAGGCTTTCATGCCGTATATCACCGCAGGTCATCCCTCACTCGCAGTGACTCGTGAGATCATCCTCGCCCTGGAAAGTGCAGGAGCAGACATGCTGGAATTGGGGATACCATTCTCGGATCCAATCGCCGATGGGCCCAGCATCCAACGCTCCAGCGAATGGGCGTTGCAGCATGGTACAACGCCCGACAAAATCCTCCAACTGGTTGCCGATGTTCGCCAGCAGAGCCAGATCCCGATCTCTCTGATGAGTTACTATAATCCGATTTTCTATCGAGGGGTTTCATCCTTCTGCCAGGATGCCGCCCGGGCCGGCGTAGATGGGCTTATTGTCCCTGATGTCCCTGTGGAAGAATCGGGGCCACTTGCAGAGGCCGCACAGGTGGCAGGTCTGGATCTTATCCTACTCGTGGCACCAACGACTCCCCCGGATCGGATGCAACGGATCGCCACAGCGAGCCGAGGGTTTGTCTATTGTGTTTCTGTAACGGGAGTGACAGGAGCACGTGATAGCGTCTCAGAGGATCTTGCGCCCATGTTGACCACACTACGACAGACAACAGATCTGCCACTTGTGGTTGGATTTGGCGTTTCAAATCCTGTACAAGCCGGACTGATCGCCCAACGGGCAGATGGAGTGATCGTGGGGAGCGCAATAGTGGATCGCATCCATGTCTGCCGGGATGATCCTCAGGCGATGCTGGTGGAACTCCATGCCTTCACATCCGATCTGAGTGCTGCGGTGCATGATCATGCCTAGTACTACAACGGGGTTTTCTCAGCGATCGTCCAAATACAGGATCGTGTGCACCCCTTATGTAGCCCAATCGGTGTCTTGTAGCAGTCCATATCGGGCAGCGGCGGCTTTCTGAATCTTTCGCATGCAGGTCGATGCCGCAACCACTCCTTGATTTTCGCCGATGCTCCTATATGACGCAGATAAGATATGAAAGTCTAGAAGAATTTTCAACAGGACTGGGAATCATGGTTACACTTGACATAGCTACTGCTGCATGGTACATTTACCCCCATGATTAAGCCAATCCACTCTGGCGAAATCTTACGGGAGGAATTCCTAAAGCCGATGGGATTTACACCCTACCGTCTGGCGAAAGACAAATGAATAAGAAAATCGCAGCTATCGTAACGACTTATTTCCCCGCATCCCATGCAGATGTGATCGTCACCAAATTCATGAAAGGATTCCCAACAGATGAAGGACTCCTATCACCACAGGTTGACGTCGTGTCGATGTATCTCGATCAAATCCACGAGCGGGATGTGGGGGTGATGCTGGCGCAGGAGCATGGTGTCACCATCTATCCGAGCATCCCTGGAGCATTGACACTGGGAGAAAAAAACCTGGCAGTGGATGGCGTTCTGCTCATTGGCGAGCACGGAGACTACGCATGGAATGAGAAGGAACAGCAACTCTACCCTCGCCGGTTCTTTCTTGAGCAGACCTGTGGAGTCTTTGCCACATCGAATCGGTCAGTGCCGGTGTTCAACGATAAACATCTATCGTACAACTGGCCGGACGCCAAATGGATGGTGGATCGCGCCAGAGCACTCAGCGTCCCACTCATGGCAGGGTCATCCGTGCCACTTGCCTGGCGAAATCCCTGGCTGGAATATGCTTTGGACACGCCCGTGGAGGAAGCAATTGCCGTCGCATACGGTGGATTAGAGTCCTACGGATTCCACGCGCTGGAACTGCTTCAGTGCATGGTGGAACGCCGGAAGGATGGGGAGACAGGTATCAAGGCCGTTCAGTGCTTAGAGGGAGAGGAAGTCTGGCAGGCAGGAGATGAAGGACTGTGGTCCCACGAACTGGCAGAAGCAGCGTGTCAGTTCATTGAAGATAAGAAGGAGGGATCGATGGAGACTCACTGCCAGCATCCGGCCGCGTTTCTCATTGAGTATGCTGACGGCTTGCGGGCCGCGGTACTGATGCTCAACGGTTATGTCCAGAGTTGGGGTTACGCCGGGCGAGTGGATGGACAGGTGCATGGAATGGAAGTTTTCTTGCCGGGGGCCCCTTATCCTCATTTCAGCTATCTGAGCCTCAACATTCAACAGATGTTTCTAACGGGCGTACCGCAGTATCCAGTAGAGCGGACGCTGCTGATCAGTGGGGTTTTGGACGCCTTGATGGAGTCTCGCTATCGGGGGCATGTACGCGTTGAGACACCCCATCTGGACATCCGCTATCGGTCTTATGACAAGATGCCGATCCGACCGCGAGATCCGCGACCAAAGGACACCAGTCTGTTCGTCCTCTGAATCTCTGGGCTCTAGTTGTTCGTTCCATACAACGTACCATGAAAGGTATACTCAATGACCAAAATTACCTTTATCGGCGCAGGGAGCCTCGGCTTTACTCGGGGGCTTGTGCGTGACATCCTCACTTTTCCGCTCCTCGAAGATGCAACGCTCACCTTGATGGATATTGATGCTGAGCGACTCGAATTTGCTCAAAAAGCGGTGCAACGTATCGTCGACCTGGGTAACTATCCGGCGAAGGTCGAAGCCACCATGGACCGTGCCGAAGCTCTCAAGGATGCCGACGCGGTCATGTGTACCATTCTTGCGGGCGGCGTTGACGTATGGCAGCATGACATCACCATCCCCCAAAAATACGGAGTGGACACCAATGTTGGTGACACACGTGGACCTTCTGGTGTATTCCGCGCGCTACGCACTATCCCGGTGATGTTGGGTATCGTCAAGGATATGGAAAAAACTGTCCCGATGCGATTTTGCTCAACTACACCAATCCGATGGCGATGCTGTGCCGTGCCATGCAGCGTGAGTCGTTCATCAAGCTCACGGGACTTTGTCACAGCGTTCAGGGCACGGCGATGATGCTTGCACGTTG
>JAJRTO010000443.1 GCA_024278235.1 Candidatus Poribacteria bacterium | reverse complement strand
CTCATCTTCAATCAACATCCTTGTGTGGAGGAACCTATCATGAATAAGTTCACGTTATTGACCGTCGCGCTCATCGTGGTGTTTGGGCCCGCTGTCGTGCTGGGACAGGTCATCCATTATGAGCAAAACTTTGATAATCTCAAAGAGGGCGATGCTGATGGACAAGATGGCTGGGCTGTTGGGGCACCTGCAAACCAGGCATCCACGATCATCACGTCAGACGTCAAACATGGACCCATCGGTAAGTCTATGGAGGTCAATGCAAACCAGGAAGTTATCAGAGACTTCGATCCAATGATCGATTCGGGGATAAACTTCCTTTCTATCTGGTTTCTGTTTGAGAACCCGGGGGTCGCAAATAATACACTGCACATCTACATGGGGGAGGCAACGAGAGAGTGGTCGGCAGGTCCTGTCATTCGCATCGGTGCTCAGTCGGGCGATCCGAACAAAGTAGGAGTGCACGATGGCAACACTGTCAAACCTGTAGGAGATATCAAGAAGGGCGAGTGGCAACATATCTTTGCCGTCATCGATGTGGATAATCAGACGTATACGGTCTCCCTCGATGATGTGGTGGTCGCCGATAATTTCTCCTGGCGTAATCCTGCGAATCACAAGGCGTTGGGCTGGTTGATGCTAGGGTTCGACGGAGGATCTGACCTCATTGGCTACTACGACGACATCGTCTTCGGTGAGGGAAATGCCCTCCCCCTTGCTGTCGCTGCCAGGAACAAACTCGCAATGGCGTGGGGGACACTCAAGAAACGTTAGCCGGAAACATCGATTGAGGGGGGGATCTTCAAGCCGCTCCAACCGGCGAAGTGAGCGCAGAGAGCCAAGACGGATAAGTTCACGCCTCAGCTCATAGTCTGCGATTTCAGGGATGATGACCTGGACTCCAGCAATGACCAGTTGTCCATGCCATCCCAAGATCCCTTGCTGTGGACGCGGATGCACAAGAAGTCCCAGAGGTCCTGTATCGAGCATGATAGGTTGATGGCTATTCATCGGCGAAGAGCTTTCTGGACGATGAGCGGTCTGCTTCCAGGGCTTCCTTTAGCTTCGGCCATATCTCCTCGTCATACCCTGATTCATCAGATGCCCATTCCTCCATCATTTTGAGGAGTTCCTGTTTCTGTTCTTCCGTCATCGACTTTGCTTCGGCTATCTCAGATTTGACCGCTTCGGGTGGATCGTAGGTTGCCCCGGGTTTTTTCAGCATCAGAGTTTTTTTGCACTCCCCTTTGACATGGGCCAGCGGGATGCAAGATTTGCATGAATTCAAGCAGGCTACATGCAACTATGTCCGGCTTGAATGCCCATTATGATGTTTGCGGTCGCTCCCGGCACTCCTGCCAATGATAATATCCCACAACAACGTTGAGTACCTGAAACATCCTGGATCGTTGATGTCACTTGCATGATTCACAACATCCAGGCGCGGATGTTCATCTTGTTATACAACACGAACTCCGGCATCTCCTGCCGAGATCCACGATAAGCAACGAGGATCTCTTATATCTTCTATGTTTATAGAGGCCGAGGATCGTATGGCATGCTCCTTGCTCAAGATATAAAGTCTCTGTTCACTGGAGTGAGGGTTCTCTCTGGCAAGCAGACCGAATGACCGGTTAGGAGAATGGAGAATGATAATGATAATGTCTATGGTGTTTCAGGAGCGTATTCGATCCACCTTGAGCACCTATCGCCTGCGACAAGAGTTGGATACCATACGACGTATTGTCATCGATGAATCGTCTCCCCTTAAGCGCGATGAACTCTGCACCAAGCAACGTTATATTCAAGAACGCCTGTTTGAGCTTGAATTAGGAAAACGCATGCACTAGGCCGTCGAACATCGGGTGAGGCTCACTTCTGAGCTACAGAAAGCCAGTTCATCGATGCGGTGGATGCTCATGCTGAGTCGCGGATGAATGATCGTGATACATCCCCACCTGGTGCATACGATTGTGCAATTCCCGATGGGCTGATATGAGATGCATACGGGCTGCTTTGTAGGTCTTTGCATCTGCACGAGTTGCGATGGTATCAATAAAGGTAATGGCTCCTTCGATCTGTTCGAGTATAGTGATGGCATCGGCAGCCGCAAAACAAGGGCGACCCTCAACAGCGATCATCACAGGGCTACTGTGGGCCGCAATGCATTCCCATTTATCAGGGTAACCTCCACGCACGCGTAATCCGATCCAACCGCTCTTGTCCATCCTTACCGTAAAGCTTCCCTCGATCTCACACGTGTCCTCTGCCAGCGAGACAACCTCACGCGTCTCACCGTTGACGACCAGTTCTGCTTTACTGAGAGGGATGGTAACCGTCGCCAGCTTCCATTCGACGTTCAATGTTCCTCCGCCAGCAGAAAGCTGGATGCGACTCCCCATCGGTTGCCCTTCCACTGAGAACTCCATGAGCGGACCATAAGTGACGAAGGTCCTTCCGGTACGCACCGCTTCTTTCCAGTTATCGTAGGTAAACTCGCAGTCCT
>JAJRTO010000442.1 GCA_024278235.1 Candidatus Poribacteria bacterium | reverse complement strand
GCTGATGGCTGAAAACGGCCTCTTCGTTTCCACACTGAACTCTGATGATCCACAGACAGTTGTGTTTTTGACTACTGCGGTTCTCATAATATAAATATGGACACACGCGAGGTTTCGCAACAGCAGTGAAGTTGCTGCGAAGTGCGGTTTCAAGCTGTACACACCTGCAAACTTGAAACCTCCGCGCGCCAGATGCGCAGCAGGCAAAAATCAGATTGGCGGGTTTTAGGCTCAGAAAGAACGGAGATCAGGTTTGACCGTCTGTCCTGTCTCAGCGGACTCCAACGCGGCATCAAGGACAGCCATTGCATTGCGCGCTTCTTCCGGTTTGACAGCCAGCTCCGCGCCTTTGTTGAGCACATCCGATATGTTCTGATAGTACGACTTCCAGCTTGTCTGCACGGAGTCGATGATAAGTCGCTTGCGTTCCCCATCACGTATGGTGTAGACGGCAGCCCGATGTTTAGGGGATTCCGTAGCTGCATCGATGTCCCCTTGAATCATGGGTGGTTCCTGCGGATCGATGCCGTATTTGATGATCCCGCCGAGGTCACCAACGACATACCAGCGCGGTTTGGGCGCAAGGGCAACGTTGCCGATCTCCATCTGATAGATCGTGCCTTTGCTCGACTTTAGCAAGAGCCTTCCATAATTTCCAATGTCGATGTCCCATTTCAGGTGACGTATCTCACAACTGACGCTTTCGACGTCCCCCCCCAGGAGAAGCATGCCCTGATCAAGCAGGTGCGCTCCCCAGTCATAAAGGATGCCGCCGCTCTGGGCCTTGACAGCGCGCCATCCACCCGGGCGGCCATATCTCATAACGGCCGCTTCATAGAGGTACGGCTCCCCGATCCACCCCTCCTGGATGATCTGTTTGATCGTGTTGTACCCCCAATCCCAGCGGCGATTGTGAAACACGCTGAGCATGACATTGTTCCTGTCCCTTGCCTCAAGCATGGCATCCGCCTCTGCAGCAGTCATACACATCGCTTTGTCCGTGACAACATGCTTACCCGCATCCATCGCTTGGATCGCTTGCTGGGCGTGGACGTTATGGGGCGTGGCAAGCACCACCAGATTCACTTCTGGATCCGCGACAACCTCATCAAGACTGGAATACGCTTTAACTCCTTGCTCCTGAACAATGCGTTCTCGTGTCTCCGCGTTACGGGATGAAATGCCCCAGAGCTGCAACCCATCCGCAAGTTTGATGAGATAAGAGTGGAAGCATTTGCCAGCAAAGCCGTAACCGATAACAACCGTACGAATCATAGACATCCCTCCAACCGCTTGTAGCGAGTTATTGAGTCAATTTAACAAACATTAAAGAAAAAGGCCAATCAAAAACAAGCGCAGAAGCCTATGTGCAGCACCAAAATGGGCTTGGCTTTCAGCTTTTTAGCAGGGGCTTGTTTGCTGTCGCTGATGATTTTTTCGCTCATGGCCGCACGCAAGCCGGGTGATCCATTGAAATGAGCTGTCGGTTCGCTTTTTGGTTCCGATAATGCACCTTATGTCACAAAAAGGAGGACATGCAGTATCTCACACAGATCGCCACCAAAAAACGGCGCATCAAGGATAGCACGGCAGAAAATCTGTGTCAATTGGATTTTGCGCCAACTATGCAATTCTTTGCATGTTTTCAAAAAGAAAAAAGCCCCGTTCGGTTGGAACGGGGCTTTCCGTATCGAGTTGCTTAGATGGGAAGTGGGCCTGTATCACCAGGGTCCGTATCTTCATCGGATTCTGGCATCATTCCCTCCAGATCAAGGTCCGCTACGAGGTCATCAATCACGTCGAGATCCTCGGCAAGGTCGTTCAGGATGTCGAGTACCTGGTCTGCCACTAAAGCGATGGCCGGCAGCATCACACTGATCATCAGGGCAGCCAGGACCGTATACTCAATGAGCACCAGGCCCTTCTGATCCCATCCCATGCGCATAACACGCAGTTTCATGGCATGGACCTCCAACCATCCGGATGGATAGTTTATCGAAACGTAGAATAACACACTGATTTCTTGTGCAATCACTGTGCCGCTTTCCACTCACGCAAACCCTTGATATCATTGGGTTCTTCCCGGTGTCACCTGTCAGCAGTGCGCAGGTTCTTGCGCAGTGCGCAGAAACTTGCGCATACAAGTCCACCTCTCTTTTTCATTAACCTCCGCGTTCATCTCACCGATAATTCAACTGGAGGGGTAGAACATGGACAACACTGGAGAACACCATGAAACTCGGTGAGCTACTTCGTTCACAGCATATTATCTCGGATACTCAGCTTGAGCATGCCCTCGAACTTCAGCAGCAGGAGGACTCACAGAAGAAACTGGGTGAGATTCTGCTCAAACTCGGCTATGTCACTGAGGAGAAGATCCTCTCCATTGTCGCACTACAGCGTGGATTTCCAATGTTGAGGTTGGGATATCCGCTGGCCCCCGAAATTGTCTCCCTTGTTCCCAGAGAGTTGTGCGTGGCACATTGCCTCATACCTATCGACCGATTCGGGAAGCATCTGCTTGTGGCTATGGCGGATCCTTTGAACAGGGTGGCTAGAAAGCAACTGGAAGCATTACACAGTGGCGATATCAAATACAAGTATGTACTGGCAACCAAGGAAGATATCAACAAGGCCATCCGGCTCTACTATCCGAGAAACACCCACGTAATCCAAGATGCCGAAGAGGAAAATATCCCTTCAAATGCTCTGCAAGCTCATATTCAGCGGATAGCAGAAGCGGCCCAACGCTTCGCTGAACTTCGAAAGCAGTTCCGTGAAGAAACACCCCTACTGCATCGATAGCAATCATATCTATTACCGGGTCCCCGGACCTGGCGCGTTGAGACAAGGAACCATCATTCAATGGGATTCATGGATCGGTATAGACAGATTTCCGCCCGCCAATTTAGACGTCTCCGCAACAAGCCAGTTTTTGCCTTCACGGAAGCGGAGCGAGTAGAAGAGCAGGCAAACGAGGAACTGTTCGTCGATCTCATCATCTCAGAAGAACCTCAGCCTCAATCGACAGAGTTCGGTTCCCAGGCCGCACAATCTGTCCCTCAATCCACCGAACCTGACTCTGAAGTTGAACGAGATCCCCCTGAGCAAGAGCATTCCTCTCAATCGCCGGCCGCCACTGCATCTTCAGCCAGGACGGACTTACATTCGGCCTCCCCGCATGTGTTTCCAGACAAGCAGCTACTTCAGGTGCTGGAGCAACTCCAGGAGGATGTCAAACTGCTGCGTCGCGAACAGGAGTACCTCCTGAATGTCACCGAATCCTCTCAGGCATTTCTGGAGACCTTGAGCCGTGAGCTGATCTCTGTACTTCAGATACTTGGGAAGAATGAGGAAAATCTCACGTCATGAACCCGCACGCGAATCAAGCATATCACAAGGGCCTGATGTACGCAAAACAGGGAAGATTCACAGAAGCGAAGGCTTTCCTGAACGAAGCACTTCGCCACGATCCCGAACATTTGGATGCCCAGAACGTATTAGGTAAGGTTCACCTACACCTCGGCAATCTTGCTGAAGCCAAAAGTTGTTGGCAACGCATCCTGGCACTGGATGCCAACAACAGTTCCGCAAGACAATGTCTCAACACGATAAAACGCACCGAATGGGTCTGCCAACTGCGGCAGTACCTCGTCTTGGCACTTCTTCTAATCGGTATCATTGTCGGAGGCTATTCGCTCTGGACCTTACAGATCGATCAGAAACTCGTGCAAGCCATCTCTTTTGCCTCTGAGTTTCCAGGCAAGCTCAGGGCTCAACCGATCTCCTCACCCATCCTTTCGGCCGCTGATGCTCCTCCCCATCTGAAGGCGGAGGGGACTGATGTCGGATCTGCCGAGGCTCCTGCAACGGCAGCTTTCCCGGACGCAGACGCAGCACCACCTGAGGAGAAAAGTGCTGCTCCGAAAGAAGAACCTGTCACTGTATCGTACGGAGAAGCTGTGCCCAACCAGGTCACGGAGGCTGAGGAGTTCCCTCCCCTGCCGGTTATCATCACGACGACCGATGTCAACCAGGTTTATGATCGATCTCTCGCACTCTTCCGTTCCGGCGATCCTTCCGCTGCCATCCCCGGATTCCAGGCAATTCTGGCCGCCGGTGTATCAAGCCCACTCCTGGACAATGCCCAGTTCTGGTTGGGAGAATGCTATGCAGCTCAAAGCCGATATACTGCCGCCCTGGAGGCGTTGCAGAAAGTAGCGACACTTCCCGATGGCAATAAGGCGCACGATGCCCAGATTCGTATTCGTAAAATCAAGCGATTGATGCAACGATCCGCCCAATAGCTCCCTCCGCAATGCAACCATCCGCACAGCTCTGCCTCCCGTATTGGCTCCACTGACACCTCGTATACACGCCAGAGGCAGAACGTTTACGCCCAACATCATTGTTCATATTGGACAACATCTGCCATTATGGTAAGCTATTGCTACGTTTTCCAGCTACTATCCTCTACACATGTTACCTGTCCGAAACGTTCAACTCGATGGTGAAACTTCGCTTGCGGCGTGAATCGTAGAGACCGGGAGGGTTTATCTTGTCCGGCATGTGTTTTGCTCTAAACAATACTGTCCTGGGCAACAAGCCCTGGCAACAAACAGATGTTTTGACAGCACAACTATATTCAAGACGTTTCTGAAAAAGGCAAACTCACCGCGAGGTGAGGACGCAAAATCACGGGCCTCTTGCGAAGGCCGCCGGATCGCCAGAAACGGAGTATCATTTTCCTCTCCTTTTCGGCAACATACTCTTCGCGTACAATAGCCGAGTCACCTGAGAGGTGGCTCGGCTATTTATTTCCCTCCAAGCATCTCTGCTCCAGTAGTTCGATCTATGTGGGCAAAAACTGCTTCTTGAGCTTACAGACCATCGTATACGCCGGGTCAAAGACGTTTCCGACATCGTATTCGACACATTGTCCCAGCAGGATATGGGTTGCACGCGCATCCAAACCGAAGTCCTCCTGAAGCCATCGTATCATCTCGGTGGTAGCATGCTGAAGGGCCTGGTCCAATGGACGAGCGTTCCCTATTGTCAGGATATGTTCCTCGTTCTCCGCCCGTGGCCAGTTGATTTTTTTACCTTTGAGCAGTTGAACAGTAAACTGCACGTCGAAAGACACCTCGATGCCTGTGCCCACGATCTCCCCATCTCCCTGCACAGCGTGTCCATCTCCCATGAACAGTAGAGCACCAGGGACGAAGACTGGAAAATAGACGGTTACTCCGGAGACAAAGCCTCTGTAGTCCATATTGCCTCCGTGGGTAGACGATGTCGCCGAGGAGATAATCTGTCCCCTCGGTGGAGCAACGCCGAAGCATCCTAACATGGGATCCAACGGCAAGGTGAAGCGTCCGAGTTTTGTTTCTGGTTCAATGAGCGTAGCAGTTCCCTTTTCGATATCCAATTCCCACTCGGCGTGCACGTTTTCCTCGGGCATCTCTGTCACATAATATGGGTCAACGACGTTTGGCGCGATGACAGTGGAAGTGCGACCGATACTTCGGTTCGGCCATAGTTTATCCAAACGGACAGCCAGAGTGTCTCCCGGTTCCGCATCGATAATGTAAAAGGGGCCTGTTTGCGGGTTGCCGCCAGACGTCACCTGTTGGTCGAAGCTATCCCGGCCGGCGTTGTCCACCGTTGTGGTGACAACCGTATCACCATCAGCTATCTGCAGGACTGGCTCATAAACTCCCAAAGCCGTATAATAAACATCGGGGTGAAATTGATGAACTGCCATGATTCTGTCTCCTTTTTCTCAGTGCACTATACAGTATTCTATCAGAACCACGGAGTAAGGGCAACCCCTCAACACCCCTCAATCTGCTGGATTGGCGTAAATGCAAGAAGGTTGCCAGCATCGGTGGGTTGTGAACGCAGTAACTTTGAGACGCATCCTGGACGGATCCTATACTTGTACGCGGTAACGGTCACGGTCACGGTCACAGGAGGGCATGTTCTGCACATCTACGATCACCACGCAAAAATTGCGCTGACTGCAGAAAATGCGCATACAGCCCCATCCCTCTGCTATCGGCTGCCAGACTTGAATGGTGTATTTCAATGAACTGCATCAACTCAGTGAGGATGGCAGTTGATGTGGTGGGGAGGGGATACCGATCTTCGTGAGGGGGATCAGGAATTCGTGGCTATCATCGAAGCAAGATAACCGTTCCATCTATATCCGCCGCTTGAGTGTAGTGCTTGTCCAGATAACGTGCGATCAGCGGATGGCGTTCTGTGGCGGGAATCCCATCGATCTTGTCAAACCAGCCTCCTGTGCGGTAGATCACCAGACGTGTCCGGGTCTGCTCCAGGTCGCGTATCACTTCACGCTGCATAGCAGGGGTAGCGGCATAGGCTATCTGGTGATAACGTGTTGCACTGGGACGATCTGCGAAGAAGTAATAGGCCCCCTGACTGCTGAAATCGAAGATCGGCTCTTCGGGCCGAGTGTTTTGCTGAATGAAAGCCACAACCCGTTGCAGATGCGCCCGCTGTGAATCCTCGATCTGGAGTGCCCCCAGGCGATCCCAGACGACAGGACTCGTTCGGGGAAAGGTTTCCCCCCGAACCACCCGCTTCACCCGATCCCGCACGGCATCCAGAGGATGATGTACTGAGTACACATACCAGCCAAACGTTCCAAATACCAATACGGGAACCAACAGACTCCCTACCTTCCGAAGCGAAGGCCCGTTCCCACGCATCTGTCGGATGCCATAGGCAAGACTGGATTCCAGGGCGATAAGTAGGAATACCCAGAACAGCGTGCTACCGTAAATGAGGTGACCGAAGTCAGAACGCCCCAATGCGGTACGGAACAGCAGAACACCTTCCAGCAGGACAATGAATAATACTGCGTTGGAGGGCTGAGTCCAGAAACCACCGCGCACAGCCCGGAAGGTGAGCACACCCGTGGCGATCAGATAAACTATCCCAGGGAAATACCAGCGGAATGTCTCGCCCAGCACGAACTCTTTGATGGCTGTGAATGATGTGATCTCCCGCAATGCGGGTAAAAGGGACGGGTACGGCAATCCCCAGGTGGGGATCTGGTAAGCCGTCTGGATGAAGGTATTACGGATGAGATCGTCAAGTGCGCCGTACCAACCAAAATAGAGCACGAAGGGAATCAGCGCGCTCAGGGCTCCGATAACATAGCAACTCAATGGAAGCCATCGCTGTAATAGCTGGTTATCTCGGCGGGTTATTCCCCAGATGCCCAGGAAGAGCCCGGCCGCTGCGAACGTATACAATCCTACTTCTGTGCTGTAGAAAAACGCCAGGGTCGTGAGCAGTCCGGAGACCAAAATCCATCGATCTGTCCACATGAAACGCCACCATCGCTTATCTGACTGAGTGCAGGGGGACTCCCTGTGGTGTAACGCATGCACGAGTGCGGCTACGGCCAATAGCCCCAATGCATGTCGGTCTGAGACCCAGAAGCTCTGTGAGGAAGCGAACAGTATGAGTGCCACTGCTGTGAGCCATGAGCGGAACACCTGAAGGCCGAGCAGATAAAAAGCGAGATAACCGACAGGGACTATCAGTCTTTCAACTGCACGCAAGGATGCCAGGGATGGGGTTCCCAATTTTGCCGCCAACAGCGGCTTACCGACGTTCTGAAAGAGGCCATGCTGGATGTAGATGTCTCGAAAAGGGATGCCATCGCGAAGAAGTGAATTAAGGGGGGCAAGCCGTTCCCCTTCATGGAATAGATCCACGGCACCGTGTATGTTCCTCCCATCATAAAGATACAGGTACAGGAGTATCGGGATGAGGATCCAGACAACAGCAACTCGCCATCGAGATGGTAATCTCGGCCATCTGGAGGGATTCGGAATGGTGGATGTCGCAGATAGGGAATCCCGGGATACAAGGGACGGAGCATAGATGGACATCAAGAACCAGCCGCTCACAACTCCCAGGATGACACATCCGAATGCGCCGACGTAAGCGATCAGTTCCCGCTGTTTGGGATACTGATGTGCGGAGACCCATCCCACAATGTCAAAGTTATTGTGGAACTGGAAGTCCCACGAACGCCACAGGAGTACGCCAATAATCAGGACAAGTACACTGTGGCAGAACACGACACACGCACTTCTCCAGCGGTCTCCTGGGCGTTGCGGTCGCTGGCTGCTTATCGGCCTCATCATTTCTCCACAGGGATGTTTTCTCAATATGTCGGCAGCCAGACACTCATCTCAGAGATGCCACGGTTTGCCCAGGCGAAGTAGGGGATGAGGCGGATGCGTAGCGTCTCCCCACGATTCCGGGTGACTGGCCGATAAGGCATCCCTGACCAGTCATCATCGGGCACATGCCGTGCGTCGCATTCCAGCACCGTCACCCCTCCTAGCAGCTCTGATTCATAACGCTCGGTAAATTCCACATCCCCGGCGAGTTGGATCTCCGATACACGCGCGCCTTCCGGCAGATCAGGAGATTCGAGGCAATACAGGATCGGTCCGCGCATGACGGCCACCTGGTTGCGGGTTGCCTCTATCTTCGGATGCGCTTCAAGAAGTTGCGGTATCATCGGCAGGTTTAGCCCGATTTCGTCGCCTGGGTTCCAACATCGTGTGAGACGGATATAAGTACCGGGCGTCACGTCTGCCTCGGACAGTGTACCGTTCACGATCACCGCCGCTCCTTCCGCCCAGGAGGGAATCCGCAGCAGCATACTCGTCTCGCCGTGGGGAGCTGATTCGACATGCAGGCTTATTTCGCCGTCCCAGGGGTAATCCGTATCCAGTGTGAATGTCCACGGCTCCGATTCAAGTCTGTTGGCGCCGTAGTGGTGTACCCACAGTCCGTCGTTCGAGGATGTATACTGATAGTTATGCCATTCTGCCACGGTGCGTAACAGGTTCGTGGGACAGCAGATGTTCGCTCGACGGTGTGCCGGGTCCCCTGGTTGAAATCGCTGGTATCCATCGTTTGAGAACAGTCGGTGTTCCTCACCATACCAGCGCAGTACATTCGTATAGAACCAGCTTGCACCATCCAGGCCGATACCTGATAGAATGGAGTTGTAGATTTGTCGCTCCATGATGTCTGCGTAGCGCGCTTGAGGATCGATCATCAGCATGCGCCAGTTCCACATCGCGCAGCCAATTTGGGCGCATGTCTCATTATATGCAGTGGAATTGGGCAGTTCGTAGGGGTGTCCAGCGGCCTCATGCACCTGTTGCCCGCCCCACTTCGGCCCATCTTTGCGGAAGTAGAGCCCCTGGTGTAATGCGCATACGCCCCCATTGATGTACATCTTCGTCTCCACAAGGTCGTGCCACAACCGATCCAGGGCCTCCAGCAGTGACCTATCGCCTGTTTCCATATAGGCATCGGCTGCTCCGGCATAGAGATAGGTGTAGAAAACAGCATGCCCCACCACTTCCGTCTCTTGGCGCAGAGGCACGGTATCCTGATTTAGATCTCGGCCACCCGGCACAGCGCCGCGCATGTCGATGAACAGGTTGGCCAGATCCAGGTAGGTTGGATTCTGAGTGGTGCGATACAGTTCGACAGCACCCATGATGATAGAGGGATTGATGGGGAAGTGAGCGAGCTTAGGGTCGTGTCCCTTAAAGGTATCCCACACATAGTCGGCAGCCTTGCACGCCACATCGAGCAAACGGCTCTTGCCCGTCGACCGGTGATGCAGAGACGCCGCCGTCAGCAGATGGCCCATCGTGTAGAGTTCATGGTGGTTCGGATCCTGGAAGCGTTCCCAGCCGCGCAATGTGATCTGTGTAGCGATGTAACCATCAGGCTCCTGAGCCTCGGCGACAACGGAGATGGCCTCATCCATCAGGCGGTCGAGTTCCGCATCCTCCGTCATCGCATAGCACACGGCCGCAGCTTCGATCCATTTATAGACCCATGCATCCTGCCAGTGCGTGCCGGCATGCTCTCCACTCTCAATCCCAGCAGTAATTCTCAGATTGGTCAATGCATGCCCCCAGTTGGGATCAGCCATGAGTTGATGGAGATGCGGGAGTGTTACTTCAACACATTGTCGGAAACGCTTTGCCCAGAAGCCATCTGTCCAGTGCACTGCGCGGAGATCCAGACTCTTGAGTTTGGCGTGAGGGCTATCCTGATTCTTAACGATTCCGTGGTCTGGCATGGGATTCTCTCCTTTGTCGGGCATTGACTTTCAGCCTACTTTCTCATTGCTGATTGCTGGCGGTTTCGCATAGAACGCTCTGATGTTCTCAGGGGGACATCCGGTTGAAACACCAAAATTGCTTTTGGTGACATGTTCGTGTCCGAGTGTCGTTCAGTAGTCGGGTACAGGCTTGACCTGATTATACGATCCTGGCGTCGGAAGTCAAGGGGATTCAATGCTCCTTTCACCTTTTTCATACGAATTTTTCACTGACGGAGGTAGAGCATGCTGCCGGCTTGTTGGCCAGGATGGTTTCGCATCGAAACGAGCAAGCTGCACGCTCTACGGGAGTTTCTCACTGACGGAGGAAGTAGAGCATGCTGCCAGCTTGTTGGCCAGGATGGTTTCGCATCGAAACGAGCAAGCTGCACGCTCTACGGGAGTTTCTCACTGACGGAGGAAGTAGAGCATGCTGCCAGCTTGTTGGCCAGGATTATCCGTTGTCCTCGGCTAACAAACCTGCTAGGATGGATGCGAATATTCAGTCCAAAGGAGTCAACTCGCAATGACCTCGAAAGAACGGATTCGCGCAGCATTCGATCATCAGCCGACAGACAAAGTGCCCATCCATCATATTGGATTCTCCTCATGTGTGGCGTCCATGGTACTGGGACGAGAAGCTTATGTTGGAGGTGGCATCCAACAGTGGCGTGAGGCAAACGCTCTATGGCGGGGCCAAGAGGCTCATCGAGAGTTTCTGGCACGCTCACGCGAAGATGCCTTTGATCTGGCCATGGCCATTGGGAATGACATGGTGCGTATGGAGTATTGGCGGATGCCCACCAAGCCTACCCGCAAACTCGACGAACACACATTTCTGTATGGGGATCCAGATGGACACTGGCAGGTCCGCCGGTTCGATCCCGAAACGGAACTCTATCAGGTGATCGATCAACACCCAAAGATAGCCGGACAGATGGATCTGGAGACTCTTGAGGGAACCGTTGAGGCCAGGGAACGCGCTCTCGTCGGATTCAACCCTACGCCCGAATCCTTTGCATCGACTCGTGAACTGCTCGATACCTACGGAAAAGAACACGCCATCCGTGTGGGAGGAGGCAGCCTGGGCATCCCCTATGAGCCCGCGATCTGGTTAGAGGCAACACTTCTCCGACCCGATCTGGTCGCACGCTATCTGGACGTTCAGGCGGAGCGTGCTATCCGGAGCATACCGGCTCTCGCCGATGTTGGTGTCGAATATCTTTTTGGGGGTGGCGATTTTGCATCGAACGAAGGCCCTTTCTATTCGCCCCAACTGTTCCATGAACTGATGTTGCCCCGCCTCAAACGTATCTGTCAGACATGCCATCAATACGGCATCCGTTATCTGTTTGCCAGCGACGGGGATCTTTGGCCTCTGGCAGATGATCTGTTTGAAGCGTCAGGAGTCCACGGCTATTATGAGATTGACGGACGTGCCGGGATGGATCTCGGGCGGCTCCGCGAACGCTACCCCGATCTGGTGCTGATCGGCAACATCAGTTCGCACACATTACATCTTGGCAGTCGAGATGATGTGATCGCCGAAACTCTGTCCTGTCTGGAAGAAGCGAAACGTAGCAATGGAGTTATCGTGGGTGTGTCTAACTATCTGCTGCCAGGCACACCCCGGGTGAATCTGGATGCTATGCTGGACACGATTGAGCAGTTCCGGTAGGGCCTTTCCAAAGCCGATAGCCAGGTAATGTCTATTTCAAGATGACCATTTTTTGAATATCAGCAGAATCACTCAGCTTGTAGAAGTAGAGACCACTTACCACGCGTTCATTCAACTGATTCCGGCCATCCCAATAGGCGGCGCGCTGACGCGAAGTATACGATCCGGGGGCCTGGAGGCCGAGATCCAGGATGCGCACGATAGCCCCTCTGGTGTCATAGATGTGGATCTGCACCTGGGATTCTTTTGCGAGGCGATAAGGTATCCATGTCTCCGGGTTGAACGGATTTGGATAATTCTGTCCCAGCGTCGAACGGTCCGGTATCAATAACTCCGCCAGAGACTGCGTGTTTGCGTGCAAACCAGGCCGGATCAGCTTGCCCTCCGATGTGACCAAAGCGACATTACGGAGCGCCAACCTTGAGTTCTCAGCCTGATATACATCCCTCAGCCGAACAGAAATCACTGCCAGAATGCCTTCGCCGTCCACCCCGGAAGGCGTTCCGAGACGTGTTGAGGCGACGTGCAGCACACTTCCACGATAAGGGTCGATAGTGGGTTCATTCCAGAACGTTGTCCCCCCTGTCCTGAGATGGTCACCTTCAGAGAACGAGGTCACTTCCAGCACTTCCGGATCATAAGCCACATCCAATTGGAATCCATAAAGCGGCTCTGATGTGAGATTCGCCATGAGAGCAAATTTTGCAGAGCCATCCTTCTGGGCCGTAGTTTCAAGAGGTACCCACCAGATACGGCTATCAGCACCTGTTACAGGTTGGATAGAGGCAGCCATGCGCTGGTAAGTCTCACCGAAGTGCTGAGCAACCAAAACGAGGTCCAGGATGTCTATGACGCCATCCCCGTTCACATCCGGATCGGATCCGCCATCTGGGGCTTGTCCCGCCTCCACGGTTTCACCAAACCGCATACCGATAGCCACAAGATCCAGGATATCAATGATCCCATCCCGGTTGGCATCCGTGCGCTCCACCTCAGGTCGCTGAGACTTCCGCGAACTCAACTCAAAGTCAAACCCCTCAACATGTTGTCCAGCCTCAATCACGACCTGGTAATCACCGGATCCAGGCCCAACAACCTGATAACCCGGGTGGAAGTCAATAGAGATGGAACTTGTCCCCACAACAGCCGGGAATTCATAATAACCTTCCGAGTCCGGTGTGGCCCAGAGGCTGATCCCGGCCGGATCTGTCAAACGAATGGCGATTGTCTTGAATCCTCCAAACTCGATCTCATCGATGGTGACCTTTCCGGAGATCGTCTGAGGGAACGTCACTGGAACACTGTACTTTTCTTCAGGCGCGCCTTCGGGAGAAGTCGATGGATTACCAGCAACGTCAACGGCACAGATGATATAGCGGATGATTTCGGCGTCCACTAATGGTCCTCGGTTGATGTACTGGCTGATTTCCACCTGATAGTTCGTCTCATCGGTCGTCTCCATCGGGATATATTCAAAGTAGCCACCTTCGATCCACGCGGCCAGGTCCGTCGTGTCGAACGCATCCAGAATATCACCAAAGCCAACCGAACGGTCCATGGTTGTCCAGGTTTGTCCGTCAGGTGTGGTACCTTCAGACATCCCGATATTCTCTGAAAATGCCGGAGGAACCATGATGGCACTCTCTGTGTCGATAACATGATATAGACCGAGCCAGACCTCCTTCACAGAGGAGTTGGCTGTCACCTCGGTTTGGACAACCATCTCCTCGCCGAAGATGTACTCATCCACCGGTGTGTGCGAGGCGATCACCGGTGGCTCGTCATCAACGACAAGGGTGATATTGAGTTCATAGTCGCCTTCTGCGTCGATGGTGATCGGCTCAAGTCTCTCGCCGGGAGCAAAACCGTATTGACGTACCCGTGCGTACCAGATCCCCGGTTTCACGGCTACACTATAGCGGCCGTCTACGTCCGTTTGAGCCAGGCGGAACATCAGGAGCGGATTGTCAATGCCCAAAAGATCCCTAATGGCATCGATGTCGGCATCATCGATGCCATCTTGCAACATATCATCGAGCATGCCCGGATCGAGCATATCGTCCAACTGCCCTTCCCCAAAAACAGGCCCCATCGGCATCGGCGGTTCCTCAGGCGGTTGCGCATCATCTACCAGGTCGTCCGCCGATCTACTGGCAAAGAGTAGAGTCACCTGTGGTATTGGATTGCCTTCTGCATCAGAAACGGTACCGACAATCTGGTACGGGGCGGGTTCCAACACGACGATATGCGGGTTGTCTGCAGCCTCCTCCGGATGTGTAGTGCGATGCCCCGCGCGATCCTGCGCTACGATGTAGTAACCGAAGTCGCGCCGTACGAGCCGGTCCGGGATCGTAAACGTCCACTCGGTGTCGCCTTCACCTTCTGCGGTTTCTGGGATCGCCGGGGTAGGCGATGCTTGAAACATATCCTCAGCTCCTGTGTCGAGCGGCACGGAAACAAGATAGGCAACAGCGAGGCCGGAATCATCACTGATTCGAGCGCGGATCTCGACGGCTTCGCCAACGGTGCTTGCCGTGACATCTAATTCCGGATCATGTTCGATGACCGGTGGCTGCAGATCCTCCAACAGCACAAAATCAACACCCGTTTTCTCCTCGGCTCTCAAGACGATCACCGTCGTGGTCGCATCCTCTGTGTTCTCGAAGTAATATTGGCGCGGTGGGATCACGGTGACCTGCCAGACCCCGGATGTCGGTAGGTGCAGGGCATAAGTGCCATCGATTTGCGATTGCGTCCAGATCATGGAATATTCGTCTTCAAGATCGACGAGGATGGCGTTGACGGCAACATTCCCGATCCCTTCCGTTTCGAGGGTTTGAACCCGACCGGAGATGATGAATCGAGATGATGTCACCTCCATTTGGTATAGCGTTGCGGGAGCGTCGATTGGATCCGTGGCAAGATTTCCTGCCCGGTCGAATGCAGCAATGTAGTATTCAATGACCTCTGCATTGAGATCGTAACTTCCCAGAACAGCCTCGAAATCCTCTGCTTGTAGAACGTTGAGATAATCGATCTCTGGGAACATCATGCCAAACTCATCACCCATATTTTCACCGTTGAAGTCGGGGAGATCAGAAACGGGTGGAACATCACTCGGAAAAGCATCTGCACCTCCATCTCCCTGGGGCATCGGTATATCATCTGGAAAGGTGGGCAGACCGGGCACTGCAGGAGGATATGGCATCCCCTCTACGATGGGATACATTGCCCGATGCCTGAAGGGTTCATCACTACCGGCAGCACGAAAGAAAATCACCGGCCCGCTCTGCTTGACGATCCTACTCCCTCCGGCGATATAGACCCCGCTTTCAACATCCGTGATCTTCGCGCGAAGCGTGACGCTGCTGTGATCGACCGGTTGGTCTGGCGATTCATGCACGATCATCGGTGGTGTATGGTCTTCGGACAGCGTAAAGTTGACATCTGTTTTATCTTCATTGGGTTCAACGAAGATAACCTGCGCTCCGATTCGAGTCAGCGCGTCATCGAACTCCCCTTCACGCGGTATATAGAAACCGGGTTTGGGCAATGCCTCAACAAACACATCCCCCGCTTCGGTTGCCACGTGGTAGTTTCCATCGGCATCCGTAACGGTGATGATAGGAAACGGCCCCCCATCCAACATCGAATCGGGGCCTTCCATATTCATACCTGGATGGAATGGAGGCATCTCTCCTCCCATCTCGGACTGTCGGGGATCAAAATCAGAGACCGCAATTACGATGACGCCTCCGAGCGGCTCTCCG
>JAJRTO010000441.1 GCA_024278235.1 Candidatus Poribacteria bacterium | reverse complement strand
CGTCACCGTGAGAGCTGCGCAGGTACATAGCCATCGCTCACACAGACGCCTCATTCCGAGACATCTGAAGGTGCGGGATGTCATGACGCCTGAACCGGTAGCCGTGGCTCCTGAGACCCCCATCACACAGGTCGTGCGCCTTCTGCTGCGATCACACTTCAAGGGTGTTCCTGTGGTGAACACTCAGAAGCAAGTGATTGGCATCGTCACGCAGGGCGATCTGATATCGAGAGGGCAGATACCTGCTCGTCCGGGACTTTTATCGTATCTGGATGATGAGCATTTGGAGGAACAGCTTACTCCATTGGGGGGGCGTCCCGTGGCACAGATCATGAGCCAGCCTGTCGTGACCATTGAAGAAGACAGATATTTGCCCGAAGCTGTGGATGTCATGCTCGAACACCGCCTCAAGCGTTTACCTGTGGTAGATGCTCAGGATCAACTGGCGGGAATGCTATCGCAATTTGACATATTTCGGACGGCTGCCGGCCAGCGTTCCAACTGGCAGGTTCTCGAGGAACGCCATATCGTCGGAAACAACGTTCACTATGTACGGGACATTATGCGCCGAGATGTCCAAACTGTCACGCCAGACACTCCTATCCGACAAGTGATCGAGATGATCGGTGCAAACGACATCCAACGTGTCGCCGTTGTGGATGCGGAGGATCATCTACTCGGCATCATCACCGACCGGGATCTGTTGGTGGTATTTTCTGAACATCGTGTGGGCATATGGGAATACCTCGTCAGCAAACTGCCCTTCCCCGAATTAGGAAGACGCCACAAGGAGTTGGTGGCTAAGGTCCACGCCACGACTGCCAAACAGGTGATGATCAGGGACGTGGTAAGTGTCTGTGAGGACACCCCGATCGAGGAAGCTGTGCAGATCATGGTGGACAGAGGCATCAAGAGATTGCCCGTTCTCGATACTGAAGGGAAATTCCGCGGGATGATCCGTCGTGTGGATATCCTGCGGATCGGCAACGCGGAGCGTTCCTAAGGCGCGTCTAGCGGCCCATACCTCGCTGTTGTGCGGCCCTTCGGTAGCGCATGACTTCCATGATCTGAGTCTTGAGGGCTTCCGGTCGAATCGGTTTGGTAATACAATCCGCTGCTCCCAACTTGATCGCTTCCTTGACAGATTCCTGATAATAGTCGCCCGCTGTGATCATCAGAACTTCTGTCTCTGGACTTGCCTCTTTGAGCTGCTGCAGCGTTTCAAGCCCCGACAATCCAGGCATACGGATGTCGACAATCGCGATATCGTAGTCTCGCTTTTTCGCTTCCTGGATTCCATCCCATCCATTACTGACCGCCGTTACGTCACAGTACTTTCTCAAGAGAAAGTGCATTGCTTGACGGACCGGCTCCTCATCATCGATTACCAATACTTGTGGACTATATTCCATTAGGACGAATCTCTCCCGATACCAGCTTCAGTTTAAGATGATAGCATGGCTCAGTAAAAGACGGGAAGTTCGAAGGTGGAAAGAAGTTTCCTTCCGCGCTACTCGTCTTTCGTTCTTGGCTTAAAAGCTATCGTTCTAAACCGCAATGGGTATCATTTCCCTGAGCCTTTCATTGGGTGTCACTCCACGGGAAACTTCAAGTGATGCTCAATCTGCGGAGGTCTCTGGCATGTGTAAAACGCCCCACCATGCTCCATGATGATCTTACCCACCCAGGCAAGGGAGACATCCCAGCGACTCGCACGATCCCTCTCCCAGTCCCCCGGTGGATAAGGATGAGCCAACACCACTGCGATGATCTGATTGTCATCGGAATCTTCTTCGAGACTGGTCAGTATATGCAACGGTTCACCCACGGGTATATGCTCGAGGCAGTGTTGTATCAATTTCTCGAATGCTTCCTGCAATAAGACACGCTCTGCCAGAACCAGCGGCATTGGTTCCGTGTATTGTACGTTTAGCTTTATCGCCGTTTTACTCTCTCGTTTGACATTGGCAATCGCCTTGGCCAACACGATATTGAGGTCACCATATTGCTGCTTCAGGGCATATGGACGTGCAAACGGTTCCATCCTATCCGCAAAGGCCGCCAACTGGTTCAGTGCTTCGGATGCTGCCTGGTAAAGTTGATCCGGAGCCGCCGTCATCTCCGACTCGGCATACACGTCCAGAAATGTCTGCAACGGAACCATAGGATTCCGGATATGGTGGGTCACTTCAGAGGCTATGAGACTCCATGTGTTTAGGTCTGCGGCAAGTTGGTTTCGCATTCTTGCGAACCCCTGTCTGGTGGAAACGCAGACCAATGCCAGGTGTGGGTCAATTCGATGGATATCTACCTCAATAGAGATGTCATTTCCGTTTGCATGTTGGAGTTTACTCGTTGTATGCGTCGTCCCCGGAGGCGCTGCCATGACCTGATCACTCAATTCTTGGCTCAAAAGATGGACTTGATTTCCTGCCAGATTTGCCTGTCCGGTCAACGATTCGAGTTTCCTGGTTGCCAGAAGGATCTTCTGTGAAGAATCTACCATCATGATTGCGATGGGAGCTTCATCGATCAAGGAGGACAGATGCTCCTGCAACGGATCCTTCTGTTGCTGTTGACCTAACAGTCGTAGCAATGGCACACATAGGGACGCAAAGGTCAGGAGCATCTCTCGATCCATCGCAGAATAAGGTAGGTTTGCGCGCTTCGACCCAAGCCCCAGAACACCGACCAACGATTCATGATCAAGCAGTGGGACGAAGAGCGTGAGTTGAAACTGCTCAAACAAGTCTAATGAACGGAGACCATCGGGGGAATTCAGCGACGGAAGATCCTCGAGGTGCAGATGTGAGCGCTCTTGCGAGAGATATTCAAACAGTGGATGATTTGCAGGGACCGCGGCATCAGAGAGTCCCTCAACGCAACGGAAGCTCTGATTGTCTCGGAGGAACAGCAGGACGCGGCTACAATCGAACGCTCGGGAGATCATCTTTGTGATGCTATGATACAGCGATTCCAACCCCTCAGAGATCGTGATCATGTCACTGAAGCATCGCACGGCTTTCAGGTAACTGCTAAATCCGCGTGCCACGAGATTTTCAGTCGGGGAACCTTTCTGTCCACCTTTGGCTCGGTAAGTTAAAGGATGGGGAACTCTACCGATGGCTGTCCATAACTGTGAAGCGGTTACAGGCTTGAGGAGATAGTCATGTATCCCAAACTTCATGGCTTCCACAGCCACTGTAACATCGGTATTATCCGTGACTACAATGATGGGTATATCTGGCCAGGCGTGATAGAGATGGTGCAGATACTCGAGAGGTTTGTCAAGCAGTTCGGTGAAAATAAGGTCGAGAACCTCGAATCGCACATTGACAACCGCTTCATCAAGACTTGATGCCGTATGCAGCACATAATCCGCATCCAGTAAAGATACCAGCGCACCCCGGGCTACAGAATCAGGATCTATCAGTAATACACTTTCCATGGAGAACTCCACAGTACGGATCCTGGATCCATTCGCGTGAGGACTCTAACATCATAACAGAAAGTCGCCCTACTGTCAAGTTTTTAGAGTTCTTCCGGGGAATTTCTAAGTTTTTCTGGTTCTTCCCACTCATACACAATAAACACGCGTTCGGTCACCGGACAACCGTATATACGAGGATCATAATGGGCACAGTACTGACAAGTCATCTTACGTGTGCGCTCGTCACGGCGGGTGAAATCCTCGCACTCAGTAGCAACCTGCGATAATATCTGCTCAAGTATCTGCGGTTCCTCAGAGATCTCCGCCTCGGTTTTCTCGGCAGGAGGACCAGGGGCCAGATCCTCTACTCGCTGATCGGATCCCATCTTTGACCAGATCCCATTGATGATCTCTCGCAAAATACCACGATAGGTTCCATCGGTATATGGTTCGGACGAATGGAGCGTCACATCATTCTGTAGACTATACTGGGCGAGCCGTCTCAGACGACTTTGGGGCTTTGAATATTCCTGCCGCATCTCCGCCAGGAATTGCTCATGATATTCTTCCCAACTCAGATCCCCCGCCTCAAAGCGTGCTTGTAGCTCTGTTGATGGCGCAAGTTCCGGGACACTCTGCATACCCGGGATCTTCTCTCGTGCGATGGCAACCTTTAGTCCACGACTTGAAGCACTATCCTCAATTGAGTTTAGATAAAGCATGGGCTCCTCACTTCTCAAACAGTGATTCGTCGACCTCCGCGTTGATCGTGAATTCGCTGAGCGTCACTTCAGCCGCTCTCTTGCCATTCCGATAGATCACAGTACGAAACCCACTCCGTATGCCGGAGACATCACGGAAATCGTCGATGAGTTCCTCAGCATCAACAGGTCCTTCCTCCGACAATGTCCGATAGGTTTTCTTGACGATGCTCTTTGTTTCCGGATCGATAAACAGCTTCACGGAGTATCCGATACTGTTACGAACCAAGATGACATCAAGTTTTTTTCCATCCTGCTCTTCTGTACCCATATATTGGACAGAAAGTTCGTCGCTGGCAAGATGGGTCAGGAGATAGATGCTATCTCGGAACCATCCCTTCTTGAACTCATCGGCCTGGGACTCCGGAAGGGACTGAACCCCCTGCGGGGTGACCATCCATGCTGATTGTCCATCGGAAATCTGACTTATCTCCATGCCCATGTCCTGGATGGTCATATCGAGTCTGAGTTTATCGGGGTAAACATAGGACTGCCTGATCGCCATCTGCATCATCCCACCAGGGGTGTCCACAGTAAGTTGACCTTTGGTGACGATGGTCCTCACCGATTGGAGCGATTCGAGACCCCCGTAAGCCTCAGTGACATCCGCAAGGATGGATCTTGCCCTTGCGATGTCCTCCCCCTCCGCTTCCGAGATAGGTTCAGCGGATGGTTGCGGGATCGTGATGTCGATCTCGGTGACCTCACCGAGGGTATTGAGCGGCTTATCAAAATCGTTTGGCTTGCCCACTGCGATCAGCGCAAACTTATCCGGTTGCAGGTATCTCTCTGCAACTCGTTTGACATCTGCTTTGGTGACCTTTCGGATCCCTGCCATGAGTTGTTCGACAAAATCCTGAGGGTAGCCATAGTATTCATATCGGAGTGCCCTTGACAGGATTTCGCTCCTGGTATCGTAGTCAAATACCGATGAGTTCATGAAACCGTCGATGGCGAGTTTGAGTTCCTCATCGGTCACCTCTTCTGTCCGCATCCTTTCGACTTCTTCGAAAATCGCTTCAATGGCTGTCACTGTGGATCCCGATTTGGTCCCGCATGCAATGAGAAAAACCCCTGGGACATCATAGCCAGCACCATAGTTGTTTCCAACGGAGTACGCCAGTCCTTTTTCAACCCGGATACTTTTCACCAATCGACTGCTGAAACCAATTCCGAGAATCTGCGACATCACGACCAAGGCAGGATAGTCTTCGTTCTTGCGGAGCCAACCCTTGTGACCCATGCGGATGTTCGTCTGATTGACATCTTCCTTGATGACCAGGGCGATGGTCCGCGTCGTCTCAGGTACCTCGGGCTTCTCGGGGAAGAGGATGTCTCCCGGTTCCCATTCTCGAAATATGGTTTTGATCTTCGCCAGGAGTTCCTCCGAATCAAAATCACCCAGAACTCCGAGAATGATATTATTTGGACGGAAGTATTTCTGATGAAAATCGACCAGATCCTCTCGTGTGATGCTGTTGATGGTATCGTACTCTGTCGTGCGCGCATAAGGACTGTCGGCCCCGTAGATCAGCTTTCTGAATTCCCTTGTGGTGATACTTCTTGCGTCATCATTCCGACGGGCGATGGCACTACGATGCTGAACTTTCGCAAGTTCGAGCTTGTCCTCCCGGAACGCCGGATTCATGAGGACATCCGCAAGAATCGACAGGCCCGTGTCAAGATCTTCCTTCAATACAGACATCGACGCAGAACCTGAATCCTGACCGATCCCGACCTCGACGGAAGCTGCCAGACTCTCCAGGATCTCATCCAGTTCATCACCGGTCCTGCTGACGGTTCCACCCGTCCGCATCACGGTTCCCGTCATATCGGCCAGGCCAACTTTGTCTGCGGGCTCATAAATGGATCCTGTGCGGATCCTCACGGCAATGTCGATGATGGGTAACTCATGATCTTCCAGGAGATAGACGATCATCCCGTTATCCAATTCGATTCGCTCGGGAACCGGCGGCTGAGGTTGATTCAGCGGAGGGTACACGAGATCTTCATGCGGTTTCCTGGCTGAGGCTGGGTGCTCTGAGTTATTTTCAACAGGGGCTTGTGATGCCAATGCTGCGTCGGCAGACACTGCTGACGCTACTGTGGGTTGTAATATCTCTACTTGCTTGCTGCCGCATGCGGCAAGAATGAGCAGAACACTCAATAGGATCCAATGGGATATAGGCTTTTTCATTTTAGTCCTCCTCTGCTTCTGTTGCTGCCTGCTCGGTCACAATCTCTGCGACAGAACGATGGGAGTCCACGAAGTATTCGTTTGCAACGCGTTGAATGTCATCAGCCGTTACTCTCTCAATGCGCTCAAGCGACTTGAATAGTTCTCTCCAGCTTCCCATCAGGAATTCATAAGAGCATAATTGTCCCGCCATACCCATATTGGATCCGAGTGAACGGATCAGACCAGCCTTGGAGCGTCTCTTGACTTTCTTCAATTCCTCTTCTGAGACCGGTTCGGCCTTGAGCTTTTCAATTTCAGCGAGGAGCGCCTCTTCGTTTTCCAGATTGTTGTGTCCTTGAGCGGGGAACGAGTAGAAGACAAAGAGATTAGGGTATTTATTGCCCGGGAATCCAGGGAACGCTCCGACGGAGATGGAGATCTTCTCGTCTCGAACGAGTCGTCTGTAGAGCCGCGATGTCCTTCCTGCAGCCAGAATATCCGTGATCGCATCAAACACGGCATCATCCGGGTGGTTTACCGAGGGTTTATGATAGGCCATGAGGATCACGGGTTGGGTCTGCTCGACGATCTTGATGCGACGTTCCCCAAGCTGTTCAGGCTCAACTGTTTCGACAAGAGGAGGATCGGGTCGGGAGGGAATCCTGCCAAAGTATTTCTCAGCCATCTGAATGACTTGATCCGTCTCGACATCCCCCACGATAGCAGCGACCATGTTACTCGGAGCATAGTGTTCTTCAAAGAATTGGAGCGCTTCCTGACGCGTTGTCGTACTGATGTCGGACATATGCCCGCCGAGTGGCTGACCGTATGGATGGGCTCGATACGCCAACCCTTTGAGTTCCTCAATGAGTCTCCCAACGGGACTGCTTTCAACTCTGAGGCGTCTCTCCTCTTTGATGACCTCTTTTTCCTTGAAGAATTCCCGCATCACCGGATTGAGAAATCTCACTGACTCAAGTGCCATCCAGAGTTCAATTCGATTAGATGGCAGGCTGTAGTAGTACATCGTGGAATCCGCAGATGTGCTTGCATTGACCCCTTCTGCCCCCTCCTGTTCGAGTATTCTGGTATATTCCTCTCCATTTGAATACTGAGCGGCTTCTTCTTGAATGGCCTTGAATTTCGCTTCCAACTGCGTTATCTTCTCTGCATCGGCGCGATCCCCCTTGCTCCACTCAGTTCTCAGTTCGTCGAACAGTTCGTCCATTTGATCCATGAGGGCCTTTTCCGCCTGATAGTCTTTGGTTCCGACAGTGGTCGTCCCCTTAAAGGCCATATGTTCAAACACATGTGCGATCCCGGTGTTGCCGATATTCTCATCAACCGCGCCTACGTTGGCATAGATATAGCCAGAGAAAACGGGTGCGTCGTGTCGCTCAAGAACAATGAACTTCATCCCATTCGACAGCACATGTTCATTGATCTTCTGTTCGACATCCTCAAATCCTGCAGCCCATAAGGTCGTCGCACATATGATCGACAATAAAAAGATCAATGCGTTATATTTTATCTGTGTTTGAATCACCATTCCCCTGCGTTGTCGCATTGGTTTTGCTCCTTGTTTTGCAGTTATCCCCACAGCTTCGCCGGAAGTCACGGGCGGCATAAGCTGATTGTAGCATACCCTAAAAGCGAGATGCAAGCAAAAGGTTTACCCATTATGAGGTGTAAGGATGTTGAGGACTACAGCACTTATTCCACGGATCCTGTCCGAAAAAGCCCTTGACAAATAGATGGCTTGTCTGTATAATTCAAACCGCGCTTGAGGACTGCTGGCGTAGCTCAGTTGGTAGAGCAGGTGATTTGTAATCACCTTGTCGGGGGTTCGAATCCTCTCGCCAGCTCCAGTATATCTGGGGAGGTTCCCTAGTGGCCAACGGGAGCAGACTGTAAATCTGCCGCTGACAGCTTCGGAGGTTCGAATCCTCCCCTCCCCACCATTTCCAGGGGATACGCGGGAGTAGCTCAGTTGGTAGAGCATTGGCCTTCCAAGCCAATTGTCGCGGGTTCAAATCCCGTCTCCCGCTTTGTTTTTCAGGAAGAAGTTCATGCGCCGACGTAGCTCAGCAGGCAGAGCAATTGCATGGTAAGCAATCGGTCACCGGTTCGAATCCGGTCGTCGGCTCCATATCAAAAGTCCTCGGGACGGCTGCTTCAGGATCTGTTCGGGAATGTGGGCTTGGCCTTTCATGAGCACAGTAACATCGATCGGGTGCCCGTATTGCAAGCAGTGTTTCAGGCTTATTGCTTACGTTGTCATCAAGTAAGAAGCTCCAAGATGCGGGGCATGTCAGTTGAGGAGGCACGCAGGTATCATGGCAAAGGAGAAATTTGAACGCACGAAGCCGCATGTGAATGTCGGCACAATCGGTCATGTAGACCACGGGAAGACGACACTGACTTCCGCCATCACGCTCATCCAATCCAAACTAAGCGGTGGCGATTACATCCCCTT
>JAJRTO010000033.1 GCA_024278235.1 Candidatus Poribacteria bacterium | reverse complement strand
TACCTTCTGGAGGTATTATTGGAACTGCTGAATGAGGATTCCTAAAAAAGGGGAACATGATGGATTCATTGGGAGGAAGCCAGAACACCGATCCGCTTGACGTAATCCCTGTAGACAGAGCCCAGAAACAAAGGACATCTCCGGAGGGACACAAATGAGTGAGACTGCTATCCAACCCTGGCTTGAGGGCGTGCGAGGAACTCAGATGCATCGTGTGCAGCTCGGACGCCCGGAGGGAAGTGGCAAGAGTAAGCTCGATCCGTACAGGCCGGAGATTGAGGCGTTGCTTGCCAATGGTGCAACACAGCGGTTTATTGCGAAGCGGTATGGAGTCTCTGAGGTGACAGTGAACAGACGGGTGAAGAGGTAAGGGTGAAGTAATTGAAGAACTACACACTACCCAGACTGGACGAGGACAAAGAAACTCGTCAGAGGCTTCTGCCTTTTTGCCGCCTCGCCCCGGGGGAAATATGGTCTGATCCTCTCCGTGGCCACAGGATTGGCTGCGCCGATGCGGCTAAATCCGATCACATTGAGAAGTTGATGAACGGCCATAAGGCGAGCTTGGCGATTCATGATCCCCCATACAATCTTGTCGCGTTTGAGACTCGGTCAGTTGCAGAGTTTATCTCCTGGTGCAAGGGATGGATTGGCATTACTAGCAGTGCTTTGGCGGATGATTCCTCGCTCTATGTGTGGCTTGGAGCTGACCAGAGAGAAGGATTCCAACCACTACCCGACTTCATGCTGATGATGCGGGAGTTTGAGGAGTTCGCATCGCGCTCTTTCATTACCATGAGGAACCAACGGGGATACGGGACACAGAAGAATTGGATGGCTGTTAGGCAGGAGTGCCTTTTCTACGTGAAAGGAAATCCTGACTTCACCGTTCAGTATACGGATATACCAAAGATCCTACGTGGATACTACAAAGAGATCAACGGACAGAAAATGGAGAACATGGAGCGAAGCAGGTCAGACAACATTCGCCCTGGCAATGTGTGGGTTGATGTCCAGCAGGTGTTCTACCGGATGGAAGAGAATGTGAATGGTTGTTATGCACAAAAGCCTCTCAAATCCATCGAACGACTTATCGTCGCAAGCTCGAAGGAAAAGGATACCATTATTGACTTCTTCGGTCATTCTGGTACCACGCTCATAGCCGCTGAGCAACTCGGACGCCGGTGTTTCATCTGTGACATTGATCCTATCTACTGCGAGATCATGATTCGCCGTTTGGAGCGTTTACGGGCGTTTGGGAAGCTGGGTTGGCAGAATGGCAATCCATTCGAAAAAGAACTTCATGGTGTTGAAGAAATCGAACAGCCAATCCTGGAGTTGTGGTGATGGAAAAACTCAAGGCATACCTCGAGAGACTTATTGATGGCCTCGAAGACAGTGATGAAGTATATGATAGACTCCAGAACCTAATCTCGGTCTATCCATTCAACGAATATGAGTACATGATCTCGACACTCTTGGGCCGGGAGAAGCTTACACTCGACGACTACTACGCTCTAAGGGACGAGTACATCGAGCGCAACCTGTATCTCTATATCTTCGAGATTAGTGCACCGAGAGGATTCGGTGAGAAGTGGGCCCAAGGGCACCTCAAGGCGTTGGTACCCGAAGTCGAGAAGCCGTCGAAAAAGAAGGATACGTCATACTCAGGGCAGTACGATCTCTGGCTTGATCGCAGGATAAAGATCGAAGTGAAGGCGTCCAGAGCTGTCGATTTCGACCTGGAGGCGCCGCTGTATGTGAAGGCCCTTGCTTCAGATTCTAGCAGACCCTTCGACATGAATTTCCAGCAGATCAAACCGGCATGCTGTGATGTGTTCATTTGGGTGGGTGTGTGGCGGGACAAGATTCGATACTGGGTTCTGGCGTCGAAGGAAGTTGAAAACAACCGTTACTACTCCCGTGGCCAACACAGGGGCAATGTTGGGGAAGGACAGTTGCACCTGTGCCATGATAACATTGATGAGTTCAAGCAGTTTGAGGTACAAGGTCGAGATCTTCTCAATGCCTTGCAAAGGGCCTATGATCGGCAACATGAATGAAGTCTGTACCCTCACTTGCACGCGACCTAGAAACGGATCCTGTGGCTCAATTTGTCTGAATCCTGCTATAAGAAAAAGGCCCACGGTCTTATGATTGCAGGGCTGATAAGAAAACCTGCGTCTCTCTTCTGGTAGTCCTCCGGCAGGAGAACGGTGTACTTGTCAGTTTCATTCTGGCAGATGATATCTGCTGTTTTCCTCCTGAAGGTGACTGATTGAGCAAGTCAAATAGGTTAGGGATGTTGATTTTGCTCTCTACTGGATAGTAGGCACATTGATCATGTTGGCCAATCGAAAGAACTCGGGATTTGGCCACACCATACCAGTGTCCATAGGAGAACTTCTGATGGCTATTCCAGATTTCCAGAGCATTATGTTACCATTGCTTAAGATTGTGAGTGACGGTGAAGTACACAGCACTAATGAGGTCATCGAAACTCTGGCATCCCAATTCAAGTTGACCGAAGATGATCGAAGGGAACTACTTCCCAGTGGCAATAGCCGCAGATTCAACAACAGAGTGGGTTGGGCGCGAACCCATCTGAAGAAAGCGGGATTGATAGAATATCCTGAAAGAGGGAAATACCAGATCACCAAGCGTGGGCTTCAGGTACTAGAATCAGAGCCGATCGAAATCACTGTAAGCTTTCTGAAACAGTTCTCAGGATTCATGGAGTTTATAAAACCGGTAGAACGGATCACTGAACCAGATCAAACCATTGAGCAAACCAGGGAGACCCCAGAAGAAATCTTAGAATCTAGCTATCAGAGTCTGAGAAGTGAGTTAGCACGAGATCTCTTGGATCGCATCAAACAATGCTCGTCTGAGTTCTTTGAGAACCTTGTCGTAGACCTGCTTGTGGCTATGGGATACGGTGGATCAAAGCAAGATGCGGGACAAGCGGTTGGTCGTAGCGGAGATGGTGGAATCGATGGGATCATCAAAGAGGATAGATTAGGATTGGATGTTGTGTATATTCAGGCTAAGAGATGGGAAGGAACTGTTGGGCGCCCAACAGTACAGACCTTTGCCGGGAGCCTGGATGGACAGAGAGCCAGGAAGGGAGTACTGATCACCACCTCACGATTCTCAACGGAAGCAAAAGAGTATGTGGGTTTGATTGAGAAGAAGATCGTACTAATTGACGGAGAACAACTGGCTCAGTTGATGATGGATCATAGTGTGGGAGTGTCTGAAATAGCTCATTATGTTGTGAAAAGAGTTGACCAGGATTACTTTGAGGAATCCTAATGCCCTTGATCTAAGGAGAGTGAATAGCACCGAAAAGGAAAGCCCTACAATCGTCTGATTGCAGGACTGGTAAGCAAAGTCCGCCAATACCTTCACCAATTTGCTGACGGGTATATTTTTCTGCAGCGCCGAAGATGAGAAAATATGTGCCGTGGTGGGCTGTGCCCCCAGGGTCGGAGAGGAAACGAATTGAGACGGGTACTTGACAGATACTTGACAAGTACTTGATTGGTAGCCATTTTAGGCCACAATATGTCCACTAATATGCGTGCAATATGCACTTGTATACAGGGTTTTCAGGGTCCTTGACGGGCACTTGATCGTCCGGGTTAAGCGGCCTAACGAGTGTCGGTGTCAAACCAACTTAATCTCAGCAGATCCCAAATGAGTTCAATCGGGATGGCCAAATCCCGATTCTTCCGTTTAACAATCCAACAGGCGCGTTTGGGATGTGCTGATTCTACCAAGAAAGGGATGAATACCCATGAGTCAGGAATATTTCCCCGTACCGAAAATTGAATACGAAGGCCCGCAATCCAGGAATCCGCTGGCCTTCAAACACTACAATCCAGCAGAAGCCATCGAGGGAAAAACGATGGCTGAACATTTACGGTTTGCCTGTGCATGGTGGCATTCTTTCTGTAATGGACTCTCGGATCCCTTTGGCGTGGCAACTCGTCAGATGCCGTGGGATGATGCAACGGATTCCATCGAGAACGCGCTCAATCGTGCTCGTGCAGCCTTTGAATTTTTCGAGAAACTGCAACTCGATCTCTACTGTTTTCATGATCGAGATGTCGCTCCTGAGGGAGATAATCTGCGTGAGACAAACCGAAATCTTGATAAGGTCGTCGCGTTCCTGAAAGAACAACAGGAGCGCACCGGGATCAAGCTGCTCTGGGGGACAGCCAACCTGTTCAGCCATCCCCGGTATCTCCACGGAGCCGCGACGAGTGCAAATGCCGACGTGTTTGCCCATGCTGCTGCCCAGGTGAAGAAGGCGATCGAAGTCACGCAGTTGCTCGGTGGTGTGAATTATGTGTTCTGGGGGGGGCGTGAAGGTTACACAACTCTCCTGAATACCGATATGAAACGTGAACTGGACCATCTGGCCCGCTTCATGCACATGGCAGTGGACTATGCCAAACAGATCGGTTTCACAGGCCAATTTCTGTTTGAGCCCAAGCCCAAAGAACCCACCAAGCATCAGTACGATTTTGATGCTGCGGCTTGCTGCAATTTCCTTCGTGCGAACGGTCTGGAGGAACATGTGAAGCTCAATATCGAGACCAACCATGCGACGTTGGCCGGACATACGATGCAGCATGAACTGGAATACGCTGCCGCTCAGGGGATGCTCGGATCCATCGATGCCAACCGTGGGGATGAACTGTTGGGTTGGGATACGGATCAGTTTCCGACGGATCTGTACCTGACCACGAAGGTCATGCTGACCGTGCTGAAGTATGGTGGATTGGCTCCGGGTGGGCTGAACTTCGATGCAAAGGTGCGTCGAGAGAGCTTTGAACCTGTGGATCTGGTTTATGCTCATATCGGTGGGATGGATGCATTTGCCAGGGGACTCAAGATCGCAGCAGCGATCCGCGCAGATGGGATTCTCGACCAGATGCTCAATGAACGTTACGCGTCCTGGAATGAGGGGATCGGGGCTCAGATTGAGGCGGGAGAAGCCGATTTTGCCTTACTCGAAGCCTATATGCTCGAAAAAGGTGATGTCACTCCGAACAAGAGTGGACGGCAAGAGCTGCTGGAAAACATCATCAATGAGTATTTATGAATCGCCTCAGCTCCGAAATCGAAATCGCAGAATGTGGCCGATGGCCGCAAGGCCATCCTTCCAGGTGATCTTCTTGCCCTCGTTGTAGAATCTCTCCGTATAGCGAATCGCACGCTCTACGATGCGATACTTCTTTTTGGCGAGCTTGGCTGTTATCTCGGGCTCAATGCCAAATCGTTCGCTACGGAGTGGTAGGATCGACTTGAGCACAGGAGTCTTGAAAAGTTTGTAGCACGTCTCCATATCGGTGAGATGAATGCCATTCACAATATTAGACAACGAGGTAAGAAAGCGATTTCCTGCGTAATGCCAGAAGGCTGCCTGCTCAGGCGTTTCTGAAAACCGGGAGCCATAGACGACATCGGCTTCGTCACTCAGAATCGGTTCAATCAGTTTGGGCCAGTCTTCCGGATCATACTCCAGATCGGCATCCTGGATGATCGTCATATCTCCTGTGACATGCTCAAAAGCTGTACGCAATGCAGCACCTTTGCCCCGGTTCACTTCGTGATAGAAGACGTGGATCCAATAACCATCCTTGTTTCTGTGGATTTGCTCCAGATGTCGAAGTTTTTCCCGGGAGCCATCCGTCGAACAGTCATCCACGAGGATGATCTCCTTCCTCATCCCGACATCCACAGCAATGACCCGTTCCAGCACCTCCTCGATAGTAGCAGTTTCATTGTAGACGGGGATCACAACGGATAGCACTTCGGCCATGAATTCACCTCGATTATGTCATATCCCGGAGGGAAATTGTACTCAGATTGTAGCACAGTCGATTGTCTTCCGCAAGAAGAAATCCGCAGATCAATCCGAATAAGGATCGGCCGCATCACGCAATGCATCACCGAGGAAATTGAAGGATATCACCACGATCAGTACAGGGATGGCAGGAAAGAGCAGCCACGGATAGTGAAGCAAGACCGTGACACGCTGGGCTTCTTCGAGAAGCACCCCCCAACTTGTCATCGGAGGACGGATTCCCAATCCCAGGAAACTGAGAGCTGTTTCTCCAAGGATCATACCGGGGATCATCAGCGTAGCAATCACGATGATGTGGCTGTAGCAGCCAGGGAGTAGGTGCCGTGTAATGATATGCCAGTGTCCGGATCCAGCGGCACGTGCTGCCATCACGAAATCCTGTTCTCGATAGGCCAACACTTTGCCGCGTACCTGCCGCGCAAGCCCCCCCCAACCGATGAGTGAGAGGATGAGCGTGATACCGAAATAGACCTGGATGCTCGACCAGCCTGGCGGCAAAGCCGCACCAAGCGCCATCCAGAGCGGAATGGAAGGGAAGGCCGCCAATAGTTCGATGAAACGCTGGATCAGATTATCGACCCATCCTCCCCAGTAACCGGAAATCGTCCCGAGAATGGAACCCAGAATGAGGCTCAGGAAGACGCCGATCAATCCCACGGTCATCGAGACGCGACCACCGTAGAGAATACGTGAGAGCAGGTCACGCCCCATCCGGTCCGTTCCGAGGAGAAACATCGGCCCATCTGAACCGAATAGATGCCGTTTTCCATCTGCGTCTTTATAGAAGAGTCGGACGGGATCGGTTTTGGTGGGATCCTGAGTAAACTCCAATTCCAGCGTCTCCGGATTCCTCGTCGATTGCAGATTGTACACATAGACTCCCTTATCAAATGAAAAGTGGAGCTTTTGAGGTGGTACGTGACGCAAACGGATGTTGATCGCGTTGTAATGATAGGGTGCGAAGAAGGGTGCTCCAATGGCTATGACGTAGAACACGATGAGGATCGCGCCCGCGATCAACCCCATCCGGCTTTTCCGAAAACGTCGCCAGATCAACTGCCGGTAACTGAGTTGACCGAGGTCGGTCATGGAGTCGAATTCCTCAGCGATTTCTCCCGCTTCCGTATGGTTGGTCTTATCAGATGCCATTGGTAGGAGCGATCCTCCTGTGCGATGTGCTGCCCTCTGCTTTTCGACTCATTGTCTATTCATACCGGATCCGTGGATCAACCCAGGCCAGGGCGATGTCCGCCAGTAGATTCCCTGCAACCAGCAAGATGCTGTACATCATGATCAACGTTCCTGCCAGATAGACATCCTCATTCAACAGACTCCTCAGGAGGAGTGGCCCCACCGTGGGAAGTCCCAGCACAATCGATACAATTGCGGCGCCGGAAAGGATGGTTGGCAAGCTCATACCGAGGATGCTGATCAGGGGATTGATTGCAATCCGAACGGCGTGCTTGACCACCACGACGGACTCCTTGAGGCCCTTGGCGCGGGCAGTTTGCACAAAAGGTTGACCAAGCACGTCCAGTAAGTTCCCACGCATGATACGCATGAGCCCCGCGGTACCGTTGAGACCGATGACGATGACAGGAATCCAGAGGTGAGTCAACAGATCGCCGATCTTTCCCCAGGTCCAGGGGGCCCCCTCGTAGTAGGATGAGAAAAGTCCGAACAGAGGCACACGAAACACCTTGAATGCAAATACCATCAACGCCAGAGAAACAAGGAAAGCAGGCAGAGACATCCCCACGAAGCTCATGAAGGTGAGCAGGTTGTCCGACCATTTGTATTGATGAGTCGCTGAGTAGATGCCAAGCGGTATCGCCACGATATAGGTGAAGATGAGTGAGCCGATGGAGATGAGCAGAGTGAAAGCGATCCGATCCCAGATCAGTTCACTCACCTCAACTTCATACTCAAACGACTCTCCAAAATTGCCTTGAACGAACCCGTAAATCCATTTGATATAGCGCACCCACATCGGTTTATCGAGTCCATAGCGCGCACGCAGTTCATCCACCTGAGCGAGGGAACTGCTATCGCCATATTCCTGCTCAAGCTGCTGGATCTTCCGGTCGAGATAGTCCCCCTGCGGTAACTGGATGATCACAAACCCTATAATCGATATCCCCAGCAGGGTGGGGATGGCAATCAGGCTGCGGCGGATGATGTAGGTTATCATGGACGACTGCTCTCAATGAAACACTGTTCCGGATAACTTGTTGCAGGTGTGACGATGGCCCACGGTCCCAGAATGCCATCGTTGGGCACATTGTGGAAGTGGTCTGCGACGATCACGAGTGATGGGGAACGGGCAGCGGTGCCGAGATGGAACGGACCTTTCTCTATGTGAATGCGCACCGCCTGACGAACATATTCATGCCGCTTCTGCAGATCCTTTTCTTCTTTGATCTTGTCGTACAAATCGAGCAGTTCTTTCATTGGCCCAGTAGGTTTCTCACCCTCTTTGCCCCCTGTCTCATACCATTTGCCGACCTTCGGATGCCAGTATTTAGGGAGCGTGGGAAACACCCAGTCAGGATAGGTGAACAGATCCATCTCAGCCTCGCCATGCATGCTGATCGTGAATTCACCCAAAGTACGCCGGAGGCTGAGTTCTGCCCCGGGAGGCGTATACAGCACGGCATCGATTCCGATCTGACGCCAACCCTCCTGGATGATGAGGCCAATATCATTCTCCTGGCTATTGAGATTCGAACTGGGAACATCCATGACGATGGTAAGACGTTTTCCATCGGGGCGCAGTCGATAACCTTCCTTGTCCCGCTCCAATAGCCCCATATCATCGAGCAGGGCATTCGCTCGATCCAGGTCAAAGTCAGCATCAGCGCGTTTCCATTCCTCAAACAGGATTTGACCTGAGGCATCTGCGAAATGCCACCCTTCCTGACTCACGGTCGCAGCCTGTGGTTGGAGCAGACCGCGCCAGGCGATTTCGTTGCATTTTTCTCGATCAATGCCGAGTGCAAGGGCTTTTCGGAAACGCTGATCCCGAATTAACTGACGTAGTACCGGATCCGGATCGGTCCAGTTCATCAGTATGGCAGGCTGAGCCCCCGCTGTACTTTTCCATTTTCTCACCTGATAGCCACCCGGCTCTTGTCCCTTCATGTAGAGCGCCAGATCCCGTAATTCCATCCCCCGGTACTGGCAGTCCACCTCGCCGGCAAGGATCTTCAGGACACGCACCTGAGGATCCGGTATCAGATTGCTCTTGACGCGATCAATATAGGGAAGCTGACGTCCCAGGTTGTCCACCACGTAATAGTAAGGATTACGTTCAAGGATAACTCGGTAACCCCCCTTTTCGTAACGGGCAACTCGCCAGGGCCATAGGGTTGGACGATCCGGGTTTTGATGCGTAAGATCTTTCCGCTCAAATTCGATAAAATCCTTGTATTCCGGGTTGTAGTCCGGATGAAACTGTTTCATATAATGTTTGGGGATATTGTAGTCATCAGACCACCAGAATCCGGTGGCAAGCCAGAGAGGAACCAGCCAATTTGGCCCGGCAAATTCCATCACAATCGTATAGTCATCGGGGGTCCTCACCTTCATCGGCTTGCCATCCACCAGACACCAAACCGGTGGTCTGTGCTGATGCCGTTCATCGAGGCAGAGTTCGTAGTAGAACGCGAACGATTCAGACGTGAACGGGTGACCATCGGACCAGCGGAGCCCTTTACGAATGTGGAGTGTCAAGACACTCCCATCCTCATTGAACTCCCACGATTCCGCGAGTCCCGGCTCAAGTCCAGTGCAATCGAACCTCCAGCGTACCAGTGGGGCATATCCTGCGACCATCTTCCATGAGCCCATATCCGCACTCGTGTGAAAACGATGCCAGGTTCCCCCATAAATGCCGGGACGTTCGTAACCGTCGAAGTCATACTTGGCAACCAGTGGATGCTCCGGCAGACGTTCTTCCAGAGGAGGGAGCTTCCCTTCTGCGACCAGTTTTGCCAGCATAGGGGCTTCTTTCGCCTCTACCCCAACCTGGGCATCGGTGAGATCCTGTCTCAGAGTTGGAGAACCTGAACAGGAGATGAGGAAGATGGAATACACGAGATAGAACCCAGAGGTCAGAATTCTTCTTCTATGCCTTGCACTCTGCATTCCATATTCTGAACCAGTCATTTTCATGTCACACTCCCTGCAACGATAGCTCATCACTCAGATGGCAAGCCACATGCACGTCGGGTACGATCTCTCGGAGTGGGGGAGCCTGCTGTTTGCAGATATCCTGCGCATAACGGCAGCGCGGATGGAAATGACATCCGGCGGGTGGCGAGGAGGGATCCGGGACATCCCCCTCCAAGCGTATCCGTTCACGCTGACGCTGCATCCGAGGATCTGCCAGTGGCACAGCGGAAATCAGCGCCTCTGTGTAGGGGTGCTGCGGCTGCTGATAGAGTGTCTCTGCATGGCTGATCTCCACGATTCGGCCCAGATACATGACCGCGACTCGATCACTGATATGCTCGACCACACTCAGATCATGTGCAATGAAGATATAGGAGAGCTGGAAGCGTTCACGCAGCTCAGCCAACAGATTCAGGATCTGTGCCTGCACGGAGACATCCAGTGCGGATACCGGTTCATCCGCTACGATGAGTTCCGGTTGAAGCGCCAGGGCGCGTGCGATGCCGATGCGCTGACGCTGTCCCCCGCTGAACGCGTGCGGATAGCGTCGCATATCGTGGCGTCTCAGGCCCACCGACTCCAGCAGTTTGGCAACCTGCTCTTCTCGTTCTGATTTGGTGCCCACTTTATTCACCTTGAGCGGTTCTCCAACAATATCGCCCACGGTCATGCGTGGATTCAGCGATGAGTTCGGATCCTGAAATATCATCTGCATGTGACGGCGATAGGGTTTTAGATCCGACGCACCTAACGAGCACAGATCGATCTCCTCGTCGCCGAAAAGGACCTCTCCCTCTGTTGGATCGATGAGACGCAGCAGGCAGCGTCCCAACGTGGTCTTGCCACAGCCGCTTTCGCCCACAAGTCCGAGTGTCTCACCCCGACACAATTCGAAACTCACCCCGTCCACAGCCTTCACATCGCCGACGACACGGCGCAAGAGCCCTCTACGGATGGGGAAGTATTTCTTCAAATGTTTGACAGTCAGGATATGGTTCATGTCTCTGAGCGATTATGGGGTATGGAGCCAACAGCGCACATCGTGTCCTTCCTGAACTTCTCTCAATTCAGGTGTTTCCAGACATTTGTCAAAGCTTTCAGCACAGCGCGGACGAAATGCACAACCTTTGGGCAATGCAAGTGGATGCGGTACCGTTCCCGGAATGGAGTCGAGGAGTTCCTTGTCTATCTTGCCGATCACGGGAATGGAAGACAACAGACCTTGTGTGTAGGGATGCAGCGGCTTGTAGAAAATGGTATCGACCGATCCATGCTCAACGACCTTCCCGGCATACATCACCACAACTTCATCCACCAGATCGGCAATAACACCCAGATCATGAGTGATCATCAGGATCGCCATCCCCATCTCCTCCTGCAACTCGCGCATCAGGTCAAGCACCTGGGCCTGGATGGTTACATCAAGTGCCGTTGTGGGCTCATCGGCGATCAGCAATGCGGGATGGCAGCTCAGTGCCATAGCGATCATGGCACGTTGCCTCATGCCTCCTGAAAGTTGGTGGGGATATTCATTGACTCGTTGCTGAGGGCCAGGTATGCCAACTCTGGCAAGCATTTCGATGGTCTTCTGACGCGCTTCCTGTTTGGATACTTTCTGATGCAGGATGATCGCTTCTGCGATCTGACTGCCAATGGTGTAGACGGGGTTCAGCGACGTCATCGGTTCCTGGAAGATCATGGCGATCTCGTTCCCTCGGATCGAACGCATCAGCTCACTCCGAGGCGGGATCTTCGTGATATCGACAGGTTCCTGTTCCCCTTCGCGATGATAGAGGATCTGACCTTTCTCGATGATGCCGGGAGATGGTACCAGTTGGAGGATGGAAAACCCTGTGACGCTCTTGCCACAACCACTCTCTCCCACAAGGCCAAGCGTTTGTCCTCGTGAGATCGAGAAACTCACGTCATTCACAGCACGAACGATACCGTCATCTGTGGGAAATATCGTACTGAGTCCAGAGATTTCAAGCAGCTTTTCTGCCAACGAAGGGAACCTCTTGGGTGATCTGGTTTGAGAATCGATAGGTCGCCATTGTACCAGGGTTTTTGGTCCGGGTCAACAAGAATCTTGGCCTGCTACTTTCATCGATTTCCAGCCATTCCTCAATGTCATAGGTCAAGGGGAACTCGACTTCCCGCGAAATAAGTACTGCCTTCAGTACTGTTTTGGGCTACCAAGCGCAATCGTTCACGATCCGGTCTCGCCCTGTCGAGGAACTGGTTCACGTTGCGTGGTTGGTTTTCCACAAGCCAGAGGATGCGGTGCAGTGTGTCGATGAGCACTTGGATGGGTAGGAAGTCTTCTATCAATCATCGTATAGCTCCATCCCTGGCGCATCCCAATCTTCCTCGAATGCGCGCAGGCGTAAACGCGTTTCTATAGCCTGTTCATGAGTCCACCCAAGATTTTGGATGAGCATCCTTTTCACTGCCGTGGGAACGGTGACTACCGCATCACGGATTGATTGTTCATTTGACCACCTTTCCAATTCCCCTTCTATCATCTTGAAGAACCAATCATCTATCAGTTCGTGAGCCGCATCAATCCACTTGGCAAAGCCTTTCGGCATCTCAGGCAAATCATCCGGGAGCGATACGACCGTCGTCTCCCAAATCAAAGCGGAACGGTCCTGCTTTTGCCCTGTTGCAAAGCGAAGATTTATCATCCCCCTCGGCTTCCCAATTCTGAATGAAAACTGCGCAATAAGGTCGTTGGGTTTATCTTCAACCTCACTGCCACTAAACAAGTTAGACGGTAACGAGATGTTTAGTTTCAGTTTTTCGCGCAAAAAGATAAAGATGTTTTCCGTGCTATAGTCGAAATCTACTGCATCAATGTATCGCAGGATGATATTGGTGATCTTTAAGTCCTCCACCTTTGGGTGAGCATCATAAAGCATCTCTATGGCAGACAATACGCGGGGGCGAAAGTCCTGCCATCTGTAGTCGGCAGTCGAGTTTACAGTGAAAACACCAGGCCCAATCTGGATCAACGGCCATGAGCTTGCCGCGACACGGAAACGATGTTGGACGACATGACCAACCATCTCATCGGGAAAGTTGGCGATTGGTAGTTGCTCATATTCCGGATAATCTTCGTGCATTCGATCAAACAGTCGTCCTAACAAAAGCTTGTAATGAGGATCAACCTGAGGACCCGGCGGCGTGCCCTGCAATTGCCACCGAACCTCCAGAATCGCTTCGACGAGCGGCTTGTTTTTCAGTTCCCTTGCCATGTTGCCACCTCACTTTCTTTTAGTTCACTGGCTTCTTGCACCGCCCCTGCTGGTATCTCGTAGAACTTCGCCGCGATGATCTCTCGTTTTGCGTGATCGATCTTCGTCGCTGGATTATAGATTGGGTTTGACCGGCGAGTTGTGCCTAAATGCCAGCCTTCGAAGTCAAGAAGCACGTATTCAATGTGCCAGAAGTCATCCGCTCTCGGATCAACACACAAACCAGACTCAGTAGATCACATTTCTTGGTTTGTAGTGAGCCACGCAGTGCAACGGAGTGGCGTTGCGATGGCACTCCACTCCGTTACGTGCCTGACTACGAACACAAATTGTGAAGCACTGAGACTCTTTAGCTGCGGAAACGAACTGATCCTCAACATAACGTGGCATGAGCCGCTTTTCTTCAACCTCCAGATTGCAGCGTTGAAACCTGATGAGAGTATACTTTCCCCAACCTATCTCGTCAAGGACAAAGAGAGTGATTCACGTGGAAACACGAGTTTTTCAGTGAGCCCCGTAGAGCGTGCAGCTTGCTCGTTTGCAGTAGAGCGTGCAGCTTGCGCGTTCCGGCGCAACCATCCTCACAAACAAGCTGGCAGCATGTTCTACTTTGCCCGTAAGTGAAAAACTCGTATGGAAAGTCTGTGCGCAGTATACTTCAGAGGCCCCGGTGAAACAAGGCTGAAGGCTCTTGACTCCAGAGAGTATTTGACTAACAGCGAAAGACGGGTGTATAATTTACCTACTCCCTATCAAGTTCGTTTGGAGGTGAGTCCCATCAACGACTCACGCAATCGCAGTTTTCCCGAAGATAACTCTCCATTCCGGGCATTTCTGGAATTGGAGGATGAGACGTCTGACAGCTATGCCGTTATGCTCGTGGATCGGTTGCTCGATTCCATGAGTGAAAAAGATCGAAGGCGGCACTTGCTCTACCAGTTGCGCAGGCAATTGATAGAAGATGAAACCACGCTCCGTGAAGCGCGACAGGCCATCCTGGAACTGGAGGCGGCTGTCGAGAAGTTGAGTTCTCCTGCCAATCGCGTGGCAACTTACCTGGACTCTCCCAGGGAGGGGATCGCCTACGTGAGCCTGGGTGGATCAGACTACTATGCGAATATCGATAACCGTCTGGACCCTCCTGAACTGAAAGTTGGAACCCGGGTGCTCCTCAATGAAGCATATGTTGTCGTCGGTGACCTCGGTTACGCGCCCAACGGCTCGGTTCTTCGCGTTTCTGATGTGCTTCCCGATGGTCGCCTACGTATTGGACAGGAGCCCGGCAATCAGTCCATTGTGCTACAACGCTCGACAGATCTCTTGGAGGAGTCGCTCAAGGCAGGGGATGAAGTGCGGGTGGATCCCAATACCCGTGTGGCTTTGGAGAAACTTGCGGGGAAGGAATCGCAGGAGTATTTCCTGGAAGAACTACCCGAAGTGACCTGGGATCAGATCGGTGGACAGGAAGATGCCATCCAGGCGATTAAGGATGCTATCGAGTTGCCGTTGTTGCATCCCGACCTTTTCGAGCGATTCCAGTATGCCCAGCCGAAAGGCTTTCTGCTCTATGGTCCGCCGGGATGTGGCAAGACGCTGATCGGAAAGGCAACCGCTTATAACCTCACCCAGCAGTTGCGCTCACAGTCTCATGAGGCTGCCAGTGGCTATTTTCTCCACATCAAGGGGCCTGAGATCCTGAACATGTGGCTCGGTGAATCGGAACGCAAGGTACGCGAGATCTTCAGCATCGCCCGTGAGAAGCGTGGATTGGGACATCTGCCGTTCATCTTCATTGATGAGGCTGAGGCGATCCTGGGGACACGCCGAGCTTTGCGATCCCATAACATCTCCAATACCGTCGTACCGATGTTCTGTTCCGAGATGGATGGCATCGAATCGCTCCAGGATGTGGTGATCATCCTGGCTACGAATCGGCCGGACCTGATCGACCCGGCGATTCTCCGCCCTGGCCGGATCGACCGTAAGATCAAGGTGGAACGTCCCGGACGTGAGGAAGCTCGTGAGATTTTTGACATCTATCTGACACCCGATCTGCCTCTTGCGCCGAGCATTCTCTCCGAGCATGGCGATGATGCGGAGGCAGCCGTTCAATCGATGCTCGATCAGGTGAACGATCTCCTTTTTACCTGCGATCAGGCTGTCCTGGAGATCCATCTGCGGAGCGGTCGCCGAGATAAGCTCTACCGTGGTGACCTGTGCAGTGGGGCGATCATCGCCTCCATTGTACAGCGTGCGAAGGAATCCGCGATCAAACGAGCGATTGCTGCAGAAGGGGAGGAAGGTATTTCACTCGATGATCTGCTCCGGGCCATTGAGGCTGAATACAACGAGAACGATATCTTCCCACCCAGTGATAATACAGAGGACTGGCTCAAACTGATCGATTACGAACCGGAAAATGTGGTCCGCGTCGTTCCTTTCCGCCCTGAGAAACAGACGAGGCGTCGGAGCGCAATGAAGATCATCTGATCGCGGATGACAACTCGATTCACAGGTGACAAACCATGAACCGAATCTTTGGAATTGAAACGGAATACGGGATCACGCTCGAAGGTGCTGTGCATGTGGACACTGTCAAGGAGTCCATTGAACTGATCCGCAGCTTTCGCGCAGAGGATTGGTATCCTGCATGGGATTATAGTCTGGAGGATCCCTACCAGGATGCGCGTGGGTTTCGCGCGAAGCAGTTGCATGAGCATCCCGATGAGAAGATGTTCCAGAAAAAGGATCGCAATCGAAATCTCTCCCATGCTGAGATCAAGAGTGATCTGATCCTGAGCAATGGGGCCCGTTTGTACAACGACCATGCCCACCCGGAATATTCGACACCGGAGTGCTCGCGACTGATCGAACTGATCGCCTATGACAAAGCGGGTGAGCGTATTCTACTCCAGTGTGCACATCGACGTTCGGAGGCTCTCGAAGGTCAATCGGTCTTGCTCTACAAGAACAACACCGATTTTCATGGTCACAGCTATGGCTGCCATGATAACTACCTGATGCGCCGAGATGTCCCATTCGATTACATCCAGGCATCGCTGATCCCGTTCTTCGTGACGCGCCAGATCTTTGCAGGTGCAGGGAAGGTTGGGATCGAAAATGAATCGGGGCTCCAGCGTGCCGGATGGTTCCAACTTGCCCAGCGATCCGATTTCTTCGCTGTCGAGGCAAGTGTCGATACGATGTCCAAACGTCCCATCATCAACACCCGTGATGAACCGCATGCAGATCCAAAGCAGTACCGGCGACTGCATGGGATCGTCGGGGATGCCAATATGTCAGAATATGCCACTGCCCTGAAAGTCGGCACCACAGCCCTCGTACTCGATCTGATAGAGATGCGTTTGATTGGCGATGGGGTCGCTATCCGAAACCCTGTCGAGGCGATTCGGCTGATCTCGCACGACCCGCGCTATGAATGGTTGGTAGAGCGAGAGAGTGGAGGGACGATCTCGGCAATTGATATTCAACGTCACTATCTCGATCTTGCCAGGCACTACTTCCATGGACGGGATAGTGATACGGCATGGACTCTGGACGCGTGGGAATCGACGCTCGACCAATTAGGGCGAGATCCGCTTGCATTGGCTGACCGACTCGACTGGGTTGCCAAACGATGGCTCCTGGAAACATTCATCGAAGAAGAGAACGCCGAATGGGATGATCCCTGGATTCAGAGCCTGGATCTGGAGTACCATAATATTGATCCCGATTCTGGTCTCTTCTATGAACTCCAACGGATAACCCCTATGCAACGCCTTGTCTCAGACGAAGACATTGAGCAGGCCATCACTCTTCCACCCCGCACCACACGTGCTTATTTCCGAGGCAGAGTGGTCGACAGATTTCGTTCCGATATTGAATCGATTCAATGGGATAATGTTCGCTTCAAGCTCGACGGTCGTACACCCTCCATCGACCTGAAGCACCTGATTCAGCCCGATATTGTCGAGACCTATAATCAGATCCTGGATGCGTCGGATAGTGTTGCTGATATGCTGGCGGCACTTGAGTCTGTAACTCGTGATTCATGAATGGCATCACAGAAAATGAAGGAAAGGACTTTCCAATGAGCACGCTCAGATCAACCTTCTTACCTTCCGAAATGCGCGATAGGAAACCTGCGCCCTCGCCGCCGTGGGAGAAGAAACAGGGGGATGATGACGATGGACCACGTCGCCCCAAGGTAGAAAAGCCAGACACACGAGAATTGCTCAGGCGGATGCGCAAAGTGGACCCAAATCAATCGCGTCGATACCGGCAGCGTACTGGGGAATAGGCATGCAGACCGATTTCTTCGATTTGCTCAAGGGGCATGGGTATGCATGGCCGCATCTTGAAGGAAAAGGTACGGCCATGCCCATGACAGAATCCACCACGATTCTCGCTGTGCGGTATCGGGATGGCGTCGTGATCGCAGGAGATCGCCGTGCAACCGCCGGGACCGCGATCCTGTATGACCGGGCTGATAAAGTGATCGACATCGATACGCATTCTGTGTTGGCGATCTCAGGTTCGCCGGCCATGGCCTATGAGATCGCCCGTATCCTGGAACATTCGTTCAAGTATTATCGCCGCAGCCAACTCCAGGAGTTGAGCCTGGAAGGCAAGTTGCGGATGCTCTCGAATCTGATCCGCAATAACCTGCCAATGGCTTTGCAAGGGATTGGCGCTGTGATCCCGATCTTCGCCAGCTATGATCTGGATGCCGTGGATGGAAACACCGGCAAGATCTTTTTTTACGATGCGATGGGGGCTCAATTCGAGTGTGCTGACTTTGCGACGACCGGCTCTGGTTCTGTCTGGATTCGAGGGGCTCTCTATTACCTGAACTGCTGGGAGAAACGTCTTGATACAATGGAACTCAACGAAAGTGTGGGATTGATCTTTCGATTACTCGATGCGGCTTCGGAATATGACGCAGCTACCAGCGGATACAATGCCAAATCGAAAATCTTACCGACGATGAAGACCATCGATGTGGAGGGGATCCACACGCTGGATGACGCTTTCTTACAAGAGATCTACCACGAATTTGTTGAGGTCGCCCATGTTGGATGAACCCTATCGCTGGATCGAGGCCATTGAGAACCGGCGCGAATACATCGAAGAACGGCTGCAAACCGGAAGCCCTGTCGTGGGGATAGCCTATGAACAGGGCATATTGAGCCTCACCGTGACGGCTGGTGAACCGAAGGTGTTTGAAGTCTATGACCGCATGGCGGTCTCTGCGGTGGGGCATCCTGCCGATATCGACAAGTTGCGGATGCAGATCATCGATATGGCACATGTGGAAGGCTTCAGTAAATCGCAAGCGGATGTCACCTTGCATCGACTGGTAAACTTCGGTCTGACACCGCTGATCAAACAGGCATTCGATACCGTTTTTAGCTCCCCACTCATTGTCAAACTACTCGCGGTGGAGTTGGGACAGGCGCGTCGCCCCAACCAGCTCTATGCCATCAACTATGACGGGGAGACGCGGATCCATCAACAGCACAGTGTGGTGACGGGTAGTGAAGAGATGGATGCGGAGCTGATGGAATACCTGGGGAAACACATGGGTGCAGAGAACCCCAGTCTGGAAGAAGCCATCCGTACTGCGATGCGTACATGGGCACTGGGGAGACACCTGACCCGGGCGGAAGAATTCACTGAGATGCCTACGGAGGACGACCTCTGGGCGAGTGTGCAGGAGCAGCTCGACCAGGCACAGATCGATGCCGCTGTACTCGACGCTGAAGCATCTACCAGCAGCAAATTTCGCAGATTGACAGAAGAAGAAATCAAGGTATGTCTTATGTAAACCTGTTATTCTCATCGCTTCTATCGGTGCTGACAGTATGTCTGAGCTGTTTCTGGCCCGGCAGTCTCCAGGCTCTGCCTCCAACCCAGCCTCAAATTGCCTTTGTCACCTCCAGAGATGGCGATTTTGAGATCTACGCCATCAACACGGATGGCACGCATCCTCGTAATCTGACGAACCATCCCTCCGATGACACGCATCCTGCATGGTCTCGTGATGGACGACACATTGTGTTTACCGCGGTGCGCAACGGGAATTCGGATATCTATGTGATGGATGCGAACGGGCAACACCAACGGAATCTGACACGGCATCCCGCTGTTGAGTTTTACCCTACATGGTCCCCCGACAGTCAACAGATCGCATTTGTTTCGTACCGCAACCGTAATAACGACATCTATGTGATGAATGCTGACGGCGGACAGGTACGCAATCTGACGAACCATCCATCGGCGGACACCCAACCCGCATGGTCCCCGGATGGGCAGAAGATCGCGTTTGTATCCAATCGCGATGGGGATTCCGAGATCTACGTGATGGATGCCGATGGTCAGAACCAGTGGAATCTGACAAGGCATCCAGGTTGGGATGCAGAGCCAACCTGGTCTCCGGACTCTCAGAAAATTGCGTTTCAATCGTCGCGCAATGGTAACCATGAAATCTGGGTCATGGATATCGGTAGGAGACAGATACGGAATTTGAGTCGGCATCCAGCCTGGGATGCGGATCCGAACTGGTCATGGGATGGACAGCAGATTGTGTTCGAGTCCAATCGCGATGGAGTGTTTAGAATCTACGTGATGGATGCAGATGGCAAGTATCCTCATAAGGTTACCAGGCATCCCATGGGAGGACGGATCGGTGTTTGGTTTGACCCCACTATGGCGCGGACTTATGCTGTCATGCCGATCCGCCAATATCGAACACAGTGGGGGCACATGAAAGCTGGAAAGACCGTTCATGGCCGATCGTATCCTTAGCCTGGAAACTGAATTTGGCTGCTTGATCGATGATATAGATGCGGATATTTCTCCCGAACAGATTGCCTCCAGGGTGCGGGATCACATCTTTTCCGTTCTGGAACTCGGTGTTCTGGATGTTTACTATCGCGACTGGGGTGAGCCACCCGGCAATGGTGGTTTTCTGTTCAACGGTGGCCGGCTTTACATCGATATGGGACATCTGGAATATGCGGCCCCCGAATGCCTTACCGTCTTGGACGCGCTCATCTACGACCGTACGATTGAACCTATCTTGCTGAGGACACTCGATGATCTCGGATTGCGTCCGTTCGTCTCCTTCATCAAGAACAACATTGACCACCAAACGGGAGCAACGTTTGGTTGCCATGAGAATTATTTGGTCCGCCGCTATGTCCCTTTCCATCAGGTATTGATCCCGGCCCTCATGGCCTTCTTTGTCACGCGCCAGATCTTCGCAGGAGCAGGGCGTGTTGGTGCCAATGATATATTCTTTGAAGGGGATGATCCTGAGCGGTTCATAGGTTTTCAGATTTCACAGCGTGCCGATTATATCGTTACCGATGTGTATGAGTGGGTCCAATTCAGCCGCGCTATCATCAACGCCCGGGATGAGCCATTGGCTGATTATCGCAAGTATCGTCGATTGCATCTGCTGGTGGGGGATTCCAACATGTGTGAACTGGCCAATACACTCAAGCTCGGTACGACACGGCTCCTGCTGGACGTGCTTGAAGAAGATCCGTCGGTGAATCTCCCGGTGATCGTGGATCCTGTCGAAGCGATTCGTGATATTTCCAGGGATCCGGATTTCGAGTGGCTGGTGATGCTTGAAAATAGCGATATTGTTTCAGCCATTGACGTTCAACGGATGTACTGGGAGCAAGCTCACTCCTACCTTGCAGGGCGTGACAATGAAACCGACTGGATCCTTACTGAATGGAAAGAGGTTCTCGATGCCCTTGAGGATGATCGGGAACAATTGATCGGCAGGGTCGACTGGGTGACCAAACGTTGGTTGCTGGAGACGTTCCGTGAAGAAGAGGGGCTTGAGTGGGATGATCCGTGGCTGGAAAGTCTGGACCTGGAATACCACAATCTTGACCCTGAAAAGGGGCTCTACTTTGAGTTGGAACGTGCAGGCACCATCCAGAGGCTCTGCGCAGATGAACAGATACAACGGGCTATGGACTGGGCTCCAGGAAATACACGGGCAAAGGCACGCAGTCGGCTCATGCGTGCCCTCGCCAGACAACGTATTCCCTGTGCTGTCGATTGGGATTTTGTCTATTTCATCCAGGATAAACCCTTTGAAATGCCGAACCCTTTCGAGACCTATGACCGCCAGGTTAAGCATCTGCTGGCTCTGATCAAGCAGCTCAAACGTCAGCGGAGAGAAAACCTGTAGCCAGCCTGGTGCCCAACCCCAGGGCCCACAAGCAGGCGAGGCTCCCATCCTGATCCGGATCGAGACAAAGGCAGGTCACGGCGCTGGCAAACTGACGGCCAAAATCATTGAGGAAGCCGCAGATCGCTGGGCGTTTCTTGTGTATGCTTTGGATATGCAAACTACCGATATCGACATCGGAATACAAGATCAACATCATGGAGAAACTATGAATCATATCACCATATACCGTGAGACAGGACGTTACGCAGGATGGCCAGCAAATTATGGCATCTGGTCATGGGAAAATGAGATTGTCGTTGGCTTCACCGTGGGTTACCATAAAGAAGATGCAGGTTTCCATACCCGGGACCGTGAGAAGCCATTTATCGGGATGCAGGCTCGTAGTATCGATGGAGGAGAAACGTGGCAGCTACAGGAAACTCCCTGCCGTAGCCCC
>JAJRTO010000440.1 GCA_024278235.1 Candidatus Poribacteria bacterium | reverse complement strand
TGGCGACGAGATGAGTTGTGCGTTCCTTCAGGATGTGTGTAGTGGTGTCCAGTTCTGGCGAACCGTTGGGGCTGGTCTTCGTCGTCCGGAGCCTATAGGCAACGTCCGAAGCGATCTGTCCCAACGTAAAGTTTCGTTGGCTCGGATCTGCAGACATGGACAGAATCCGTGCCGGTCCCGACTGGGACAGAGTAGCAGGTTTTATCCACACTTCCAGCGTCATCCGATTTGTAGCTCGCAGTTTCTGAAGAAATTTGTCAGCCGTTCCCTGACTCCGAAGCATGCTGGAGCGAACGAACTCGATGCCGTTACCCTCTTCAAGCCACCGGACTTTGTCTGGATCCTTGATATGCAGATCCAACGACGGTTTGATACCACTTACGTCATGAACCGTCTGCCCCTGACCCTCTGCAAATGTGTAGAGCGCGATCAGACCTTCCCTCACACGGCTCTGCGGTGTTGCCCAGGCGACATCCGACCGGGGACTTTCCTGCTGCTTGCGGTCGACAGCGGTGATTCGGTAGTAGTAGGTCTTTCCGTTCTCGACAAGTGTGTCCACGTAGGATGTCTGAGTGACGGCTGGCAATCGCTTGTATCGACCGTCCGACGCATCTGCTCGATAGATGCGATATTCCCGGATGTCTTCCTCCGGGTTTGCAGACCAGTTCAAACGGACACTGAGGTCGCCAGAGGTCGCCTGGAGTCCTGATGGGATCAGAGGTACTGAGTCGCTGGTCTTGGCCCCGGCGCGCTTTGACGGGCCACTCTCCAGGTTCACCATATTGATGGCACTGATCTGATAAGCGTACTTGGTCCTGGCATCGGTCGCTCTGTCAACGTAGGTCGTAGCGTTCCTGACGTCTGCGATGGCACTCCCATCCCTGTATATCCGGTAACGAGTGACTTTCGTTTCATCGTCCTCTGATGGTTCCCATGTGAGCCGTACATGCTGTCCGTCTGCCTTTGCCTTGACGTGTAGGGGAACTGTGGGAGGAGTCTCGTCCTGGTAGATGAAGATATCGGGCCATCGGTCGGTGGCCGGGTGGTATGTCAAGCGTATCGGTACATCCCAGGCTGGTTTGAGATCCTCCATCTTCATCAGGAACACCTCATAGTCGGAAGTGTTATGATCATGCTGATCATTTGGACACGCTCCGAATACGAGATACTGCATATCTGAGGAGAGACGTGCGAAGTAGGTGTGTCCATACTCGGTTGCATGGATCTTGTAGAGGGGATCCTGCATCTCTCCGGCGAGAGTCGCTTTTCCAAATGTCCCCGCCGCCATGACCCAGTAGATGAACGAGCCATCGGGAGCAAAGCGTCCCTCGCAACCACCATGAACATGCTTTTGAAATTTGCCATCCGCACTGAAAATCCAGGTTCCTCTGGGTTTTGGAGACCAGCCGATGAATAGCTTGCCATCCGGTGAAGGCTTGGCGCCATACACCTCACGCACATCGAGTTTCACTCCAGGTGGCCATATCTGCTCCTCCGTTTGAGATGCCAGGTCATAGAGGTAGGTTTCCGTTTCGTTCCGTTTACGAAATATTACCAGCCTGTCATCCGCTCGCCATTCGCCCATCCGTGCATTTGAGATAAGTTGACGAGGCTCGGAACCATCGACATTCATGATCCATACATCGCTTCGTCGTTCGTTACCACGAGTCCAGGCAATGAATGTGCCATCCGGCGAAATCCGCGCATTCGTGTCCGCGATCTCGTTGTGGGTGAGCTGTCGTATTTCACTGCCATCAGCGTTCATCCGGAAGATCTCCCAGTCGCCATCTCGATTCGACATCCAGATGATGAGTCCGGGGATGGATTCAGCGGTGTTGGTCTGTGTGTCTTCCGCATGTCCGAATGACACCATGGCGAGAATCAGGAGGAGTGAAGTCGGATAGGAAATGCTGGATCTTGTGATCCAGGTGGGCGGTCTGAAATGCTTCATAGATAGAACTCCTTTATGCGAGATATGGCGGTGGGGTCACAGAAGAAAGCTCCCCCTACGGAATTCTATCATAGAGTTATTTCAAGAGTTTTTGACAATTGTTTCAAGTATGCAAAGTTTGCGAATATTTAGGCGGTTGGTCAATCATCCGGGTTGGAGACTGGCAGAAAAATGGTGGAGGATATCGGGATCGAACCGATGACCTCGTGCATGCCATGCACGCGCTCTCCCAACTGAGCTAATCCCCCACCGGGCAAATGATATATTAACACATACATTTTGAAAACACAAGGGCAAATTTGACCTCTTCTTCTTGCCACTGTAGCAGAGCTGTTGGGCTTGGCGGTCCTTGGGACGCTGAATTAAAGTCTTGTGTTTCTTCATGCCAAGCGTGCTGGAGTTGAGGGGTCGATATCGCAGGGAGTGCATGCTACATCAGTTGTGCATTAACGTCTCAATATCTGCAATCGCCTTCGGCACCGATTGAGTGAGCACCTCGCATCCCGTCTCTGTCACGAGCACGTTGTCTTCAATACGCACGCCAATTCCCAGGTATCCGGAAGCAACCCCTTCCGCATCTCTGGCGATATAGATACCAGGCTCTACGGTGGTCACCATGTTCGGAGCAAATTCGCAGGTTTCCCCTTTATTCTTTTTCTTACCGACATCGTGTACCGCCATTCCTAACCAGTGGCCTGTGCCGTGCATGTAGAACTTCTTGTAGGCTCCTTCCTCGATGATCTTGTCTCTTTCACCCTCTAATATCCCAAGTGTGATCAGTCCATCGACGATAACCTCAATTGCACGCTTGTGAAAGCTATCCACAGGTTTTCCCGGCGCTATCTCACCGATGGCAGCCAGGTTCGCATCCAGAACGATTTGATAGATGGCGCGTTGCTCAGGAGTAAAACGCCCATTGGCAGGCATCGTGCGTGTGATATCACCAGCGTAGCACCGATATTCCGCTCCGGCATCAATCAACACCAGGTCTCCATCTTCTATCTTGCGGCTATTTGTGTTGTAATGGAGTATGGTTGTATTGTTGCCAGAACCGATAATCGTGGGGAAGGCGATCTCTGTGGCTCCTCGGATTTGGAAGGCATGTTCCACGATTGCCTGGACTTCGTACTCATAGAGTCCAGGTCGCATCTGTTGCATCGCGGTGATATGCCCCTCACCTGAGATAGAAGTAGCCCTGCGCAAACACTCAAGTTCATAAACGTCTTTCGTCAGGCGCATTTCATTGAGTATCTCACGAGGGTCGATCAACACATTAGGGCCTTCGCCACAACTCGCTCGCTTGGCCGCAAAATGCTGGTACAGTTTCAGGATACGCTCATCGAATCCAGGATTTTGTCCTAGCACGTGGAATATCTTATCCGCTTTCTCCAACAGTTTCGGCAGTTCTTCATCCAGTTGATCCTGCGGATAGGCAGCGTCTGCATGGTAATCATTGAGTGCACCATCCACACCAGCCCGGATGCCGTTCCATGTCTCTTTCTCAGGATCGCGAGGTGGCACAAACAGTACATACGGTCGTTCCTCATGTTCTGGTGTGAGGATGCATATGCTATCCGGTTCATGAAATCCTGTAAGGTAATAGAAGTCATTGATGGGACGGAATTTGTGCTCCGATCCACTATGCATGTGCAGAACAGAACCACTATGAAAGATAGCAACGCCTGTACCCATCCACTCCATCAATCGCTCACGTCGTTCGCGGTAAATCTCCGGTCGTTCCATGTCCATTCCTACGTTATACCAGTTTGCATTTCAAAAGGTGGAAGGCAACCTCTGTGCATCCCCAAGATATTGGGTAACCACGGAGGCTTGCTCTACGTATTTTACCGTGTTAAATGCCGGTCAGCACTGCAATATCCGCCCTGAATACGTATGAGAAAAATAGGAGACTCGTCATTTCAGGGAACCTTGACCGGAAGTTTAGCACACCCTGCTCAGGCGTGTCAATAGCCGCATCTTGCGCCCAAACCAACCTGAGATTGCATCTTCTTCCCTGATGTGGTAAGATGAATCTATCCATTACTTGGGGCTACATTCAGAACCCGAAAACTGATAGTTGATAGTTGATGGATGAGGACTATTTCATCATCCAGGATCAGAAAGCAGTCTCAGTAGATCACCATTCTATGGTAGGAGTGGTCTCCCGGCCACGATGATCGCGTCCAGGAAGATGCTCCTACGGCGAAAATGTGAGGTACTGAGTCTAACGAGAGAGTTGAGGAGGAAAATGGCTATGATCGTAACCTTGATAAGCTGTTGTCTGGCAATGCATACGGAAGTATCCAGGGTACAGGTGGTTCCAGAGGAAAGCGATGCCCCTCTGCCCAATCCGGGCATGGGTTGGCAGACCTTTCATCATTTTGCCGATGCGGATCCGAACCTTGCAGGGCTACCCAGTACCTCCGCTTATTTCCGTCTTTATTGGAGTGAGATGGAACCTGTTGAGGAGTTGATCAACTTCGCCAAGTTTGATGAACTCCTTGCCAATGCGAGAAAAGCAGGACAGAAGCTCGCCTTTCGTATTATGTGTGTTGGGACGAACCGCGACTACATGCATGTGCCAGAATGGCTCAAGGATAAAGGTTGCCGAGGTTTTGAGTATCTGTATCGCGGCAGAGGCCCTGCACACTGGGTTCCTGATATGGATGATCCGATGTTCCTGGAGGCCCATTTTCGTCTGATCAAGGAACTTGGTATGCGTTACGACGGTCATCCCGATCTCGATCTGGTCGACATTGGTTCCGTGGGATTATGGGGGGAATGGCACATGAGCGGCACAGGGGTCGATGTGCCAAGTATGGAAACACGACTTGCCATCATTGATGCTTATTGCAGAGCATTCCGAAGAACTCCCAGGGTGATGCTCATTGGTGATGCAGAAGGATTGAAACACGCTATCAGCAAACGCTGTGGTTGGCGGGCCGATTGTCTGGGCGACATGGGGGGATTTTCGGAAAATTGGAACCACATGGAGCACTTCTATCGGCAACAGATTGAGAAAACAGGCGCAGAAGATGCGTGGAAACTTGCTCCCATCGCTTTTGAGAGTTGCTGGGATATGCGAAAGTGGAAAGAGGAGAACTGGGACATCCCCTTCATCTTCAACTATGCCCTGGATTTGCATGCCAGTTACCTCAATAATAAATCAGCTCCGATCCCGGAAGGCACCCGGGATGAAATCGAACATTTTCTCCGTAAGCTCGGCTACCGCCTTGTCTTGAGACAACTTGAACATGATAGAACGGCTGCCTCTGACTCGGAGGTTTCGATCTCCATGATTTGGGAGAATATCGGTGTCGCCCCACCTTATCGGGACTATCTGATCGCTCTACGGCTTACAGGAGATGAAGGCCGGAAACCATTTATCCATGTGAGTGAAACTTCTATCAAGAACTGGTTACCAGGGCGCGTTGAGATCAGCGAGTCCGTCCGGTTACCTGCGTATCTCAAACCAGGTCAATATACACTTGCTCTTGCAGTCGTTGATCCCATGACCCAGGAACCGGCCATCCATTTAGCCATTGCTGGTCGCACTGACGATGGTTGGTATCCACTCAGTCAGATTGAGATAGCAGAACGACAGTAAAATGCCTGGGATTGGAAAGTTCACAGACTTGGCGGCTCTGCAACCGGATCAGAACTTTTGAGCGATTACTCAGCGTGATGGAAAGTTCGCACATTTTTTAATGTATTTAGTTGACAAAAGTTTGGAAGTATGATATTATATGAGCAATAGCCTCTTGCATGGAGATGCGCTCATGTTTATATCAGAGAACACCAAAGACAAAGAACTCTTACAACCATCTGCAGAAACGAGCGAGGATGCCTTAGCCGCATGGATGAGTCGCCTTTCTCGCCAAAAGCTGTTGACTTCAGCAGAAGAAGTTGAACTTGCGAAACGTATCGAAGCGGGTGACGACCGAGCCCGCCAACACCTCATAGAATGCAATTTGCGTCTTGTTGTTAGTGTTGCTGTCAAGTATCAGGGGCAAAATGTGCCACTTGCGGATTTGATTCAGGAAGGCAATATTGGCCTGATGCGTGCCGTTGATAAATTTGATTATCATCGGGGATATAAATTCAGTACTTATGCAATCTGGTGGATTCGCCAGGCTGTCATGCGGGCCCTCGATAATCAAGCACGAACGATCCGTCTACCTGCTTATGTGATCGCCAAGTCCGGACGATGTGATCTTGCTGCCAGGCAGCTCCGTCAAGATTTACATCGTGAGCCATCTCTCGAGGAAGTCGCTCAGGTGTCCTCAATGACACCTGTCCAGGTAGAAGGGTTGCTTGAGCTGTCTTTGGAACCGCTATCGCTGGATGTTCCGGTGAATGATGAACCACGCTCACCATTACTCCGGGATGCTGTAGAGGATACGGGTCAGCCCGATGTGCTTAGGGATCTGATCTCGGACGAGGAATTTGAACTACTGCTCAGGCGGCTGAGTCCACGGGAAAGACATGTGCTCCGTCTCCGTTTTGGACTCGATGATGGATATCCTCGTACATTGCGTGAGATCGGTGAACAGCTCAGCGTCACGCGCGAACGTGTACGTCAGATCGAAGCAGAAGCGCTGGAACGTCTCCGCCGTCTGGCAAAAGATGATAAATCATTTGCAGAACTAAGACCTATTTCACACCACCCATACGCTGAACAGCGGTAATACCTTCTACTCCTCCTCCTTTTGGCTGTGTGTTATGACACACAGCCTTTTTTGATCCTGCGAAGGCCGGTGGTCATAACGTTTCATCTCCCATATTGTGTGCTCGATTGCGGCAGGATCGGATACGGCTATCATTGTCTCAGATACCTGAGCCGTGTGACACACCTCGTTTGCCGCGTCACGCGGCATTCCTCGGCAAGGCGATAGCCCACCACCCACAGGATGCGTTCTCCGCTGACAACCAGGGGGATCCGATCCCGCTCCGAACGAGGTATCTTCTGGGAGATGAGGAAATCCTTGAGTTTCTGTGTGCCCGACATCCCGAATGGTCGGAAGCGATCCCCTGCTCGCCGACTGCGTACGACGGTTACCTCAGAAAGTGCGGAGTGATCGATCCACACTTCCCATCGGCTCTTTGGCAAAGTCTCCCATGTGTCGACCATTTCCGCGATCATCACGCCAGACGGAAGTGGTGTCTTGCCCGGTATTTTGAGTAGGATTTCGAAATCATCAGTCTGCTCAGCATTTCCGTCCCTCTTTTGGAGCCGTAACCGGTCATACTCTCGGATCACAGCAGTCCCTCCGGGCAGGTCTAAACGGGCGTTCGGTCTATCGCCCCGTATCAGACCCAGGATCGCCTCAATATGTTCGTAGCCAACATCAACCAGGTGCGGATGAACAAGCGCGATGGCCTGGCGGATGATACGTCGTTGCGAGGCCGTTGGTTCTTCGGCAAAGGTGTCCACCCGGAGTTCTACTGAACGCTCTGTGGATTCCAGCAAATAGTGGGCTAGACGCTCAGAGGCCAGGGATTCGAGCAGTTCATTGTCGGTTGCCGCGAGATCTGCCAGGCGCATCAACGCTGCCTGAATGTTGGGATTGTACTCCTGCTGCAACCACGGAAGAAGTTCGAGGCGAATCTTGTTTCGCAGGTAGATCGGCTCCCGATTCGAGGGATCCTGACAGGGCGTGAAGTGATGTTCGTCAAGGAACTGCTCGATCTGGGCACGGGGCGTACGCAGCAGGGGACGGATGTATTTCCCCCGCTTTGCTGGAATCCCAGCAAGGCCCGTCAATCCCGTCCCTCGCAGAAATCGCATCAGTATGGTTTCCACCTGATCATCCGCATTGTGGCCAAGTGCGATCCTCTGTGCGTGGACATGTGAGGCAATGCGCTCATAGAAGTCGTATCGGATCTCCCGCGCACCCGCTTCGACGGATGCATCCTCAAGGCGGGCGGGGACATCAATGGATTCGACGGTGAAAGGAATCCCCAGCTTCTCCGCTTCGGCAGCCACAAAGCGAGCTTCGGCTGCTGAATCTTCTCCACGGAACTGGTGATCGAGATGGGCGACATGCAAGGCACATTCGATCCGAGCCTGCAACTGGACGAGAATATGCAACAACGCGAGTGAATCGGGCCCCCCGGAAACTCCCACGAGAACCCGCTCCCCACGGGCAATCATCGCGTGCTCACGGATAAAGTCATAGACGTTTTGTACGAGAGGGTGCATTTTTTAAGGGTGCATTTTTTACCGGTGCAAAGGTCGAATCTTGCAGGCAATATCGCGGAGGATATCCGGTGTCTGTAACCGAAGGATATTCTGGCTGCATTCGGCTTCGGTGCGTTCCACTTTCCCCGCCTGATAGGTGTCCCACCACTCCACCAGATACTTCCCATCGCATAGGCCCCGGACTTCCACGAAAGCAGGTGCAACCGTCCCCCGGGGCATCTTCATGGACATCCGATACCACGTGTGTTGTTCGTTCTGAAACCAGAGCAACGCTTCTGTCTCGTTTTGGAGTCCGAACACGCGCAGACGAGGCTTTTCGTTCGTCTGATAGTTCGTCAGGCGGTA
>JAJRTO010000439.1 GCA_024278235.1 Candidatus Poribacteria bacterium | reverse complement strand
ATTATGCTTTCCTCAGCTATGAACTGGGCAGTACTCACAGAGTCGGTGTGATGGCTCATTTCTGATGGGAGTGATGAAATCCATGAACTTTGACCAGGAGCACAATCGACAGCCAGCAGAACGCAGAGATTGGAGAGCAGCCAACAGCCATCGTTCCTTGTTGATCATCTGTTGTCTACTGCCGGGTCTCTTTCTGTTCTCCTGCAAAGCAGGTCAACTGTTCAAAGCACAAGAGTGGAGCGAGAACTATGCCCTTCTGGACGGCGTGACCTGTACCTCGCCCGAAATGGTGGACGGCGATCTGAACACAGTCGGCGAATCGGGTCGAGAGATTCTCATCACACTCCCGGAGCGCAAGAGCATCCACCGCATCGTATTGCGTGGGATCAATTTTACAGACTTCATCATTTATGGGGGGCGTATAGGCGAGGGGAACTGGCAGAAGTTGAAGACTGTGAACAATAATCGAGCGGATAACCTCGAACTCCGTGTAACGACAGCAACGGATAGAATCCGCTTCCGGATTGGCGGCACCTCTGATGACCAGCGTGTCGCAGGCAGGATCACACCACTGACAGGGCGTGTGGTGCCTCAGCGGAGGTGGGCCCGGAAACGAGCCGCAGAGATTGAACTCTATGGGTTCAAACGGACCCCACCAGAAGACTCATCTGCCAAGAAAGATTCTCTGGATGAAGAGTTGTCCGATGAATAGTCCCTTCCCGAAGTTGACATCGATGATGAACCGTTGTTCTAAAAGGATCCTCTATGGGTTTCCTGAACCCCTTATTGCTCCTGGGAGCCTTTGCCTCCCTCATTCCACTACTCATTCACCTGTGGAGTCGTCGACAAGCCAAAACAGTTGATTTCAGCAGCCTGATGTTTCTTCTGGCAGCACACAGAAAGAGTGTGCGACGCTTGCAGATACGTCAATGGCTCATCCTGTTGCTGCGCATGGCCATTGTCGCCCTGATCGCCGTTGCATTTGCGCGTCCTCTTCTCAAGAGTCAGTTCTCGATTGCGGGAGCCCGGATCCATACCAGTTGTGTGATCGTATTGGACAACTCATATAGTATGCAATATGAGGATGTGACGGGGAATCGCTTTGAACAGGCGAAAAAGCAAGCGTTGGCAATTGCCGAAACATTGCAACGTGGAGATCGGGGTTCCCTCATTCTGATGTCCGATAGGGCAGAAGTCGTGTTTCCAAGTCTGACCACAGATTTGGCCCAACTTGCCGCTGCCATCCGCGAAGCCCGGGTATCCGAAAGGACGACCTCCATCCAGGCAGGGCTCGAAGCCGCCTATACACTCCTTGACCATTCTGACGACCCCAACAAGGAAATCTACCTGATCACCGATCTCACCCAGAACGCATGGCGCCATTGGGATCGAACCATCGTTCGGTCCGGGGTTCGTCTCTTCCTCGTGCCTGTTGGCGAGCCCAACCCTCCCAATATCTCCATTGAAGAAATTCAAACGTCCAATCCACTAATGGCCGTAGACATCCCAGTCAGAATAGATATTCAAGTGCGAAATTATGACATGATACCGCAGGAGACCATCTTGTCATTGGTCATGGATGCACAGAAACAGCGGGAGATCGGTCTCACACTGGATCCCGGCACAGCATATACTCAGACACTGACTTACCGCTTTGGTACAGCGGGCTATCACACGGGATATGTGAGTGTCCTGCAGGATCGCCTGAGCGTGGATGATCGACGCTATTTTGCATTGTACGTATCGGGTGGGATCCGTTTGCTTTCGATTGGCCCATCGCCGTCCTATCTGACACTGGCCCTGCAGCCGGAACCGCCTGCTACTCCCAATCAGCAATATCTTTTATTACCAACTGTTGTTTCACCGGAAGAGATCGATGAGACACCGTTGGAACGCTATGATATCGTGACCGTCAATGACCTTTCGGAACTATCACCATCGGATCTTTTACGCCTTGCCACTTACGTGCAAAATGGCGGCAAACTGCTTGGATTCCTCGGTGAGGGGAAATCAGAGATGGAAACTTTAGCTCCACTCATGAACATCCGGCTCGATCCCATCCGATCCTTTGAACCTCCCCTGCAACTGGTGCTGGATGAGCCTGCATCTCCCCTGTTTGCAGCGACTCCGCCCCGGTTTTTCAACGGCGAAAATGCTCCTCAATTCTACAAGGCTCGTGCTCTGAAGGTCAAAGGCAGGCGGCAAACGGCAAATCAAGGCTCCTCCGATGCTTCCTTCTCTGAGCCGGAACCGGATGTCTCTTCACTGGCCCACTTTAGCGGGGAGGAAACGATCCCTGCAATCCTGACCAACGCAGAGCATTCGATACTGCTCTTCAACACTTCCGCTACCGATAGCGCGTGGTCGAATTTTCCGCTGAACGCGACCTTCGTTCCCCTGATACAACAATCCTGTCTGTATCTTGTAGGGCAGCCGTCTCTCCGGACAAAAAGAACTGTTGGGCAGTCTCATACCATAGCCGTTCCTGATGCCGAAGGTGTGCGAGCCCGATTGCGAACCCAGGGGGCAGAGGATGGAGAAAACCTGGTCATCGACCCCGATCGTACTGTCGAGACAACTGCCGTGGAAAAGGCAGGAATTTACCAACTGGACTATACCAGTGACGGTACGACTCGTAGCTATCTGTTTGCTGTCAATGTCGATACGGTGGAATCCGATCTGGCAACTTATTCCGCTGAGCAAGCGGTACGACTTCTCGGAAACGCCCATCTATTGGAGGATACGCAGCAGATTCGCGAAGACCTCAACCACTATCGCACTGGACGTGAGATCTGGGGGCAACTGGTTCTTCTGAGCATCGCGTTGATGATGCTTGAACTACATCTTGCCAATCGTAGACGAAGCAGCGTGTAGATGGATAGTGGACTCGCAATACGTAGAAGCCTAATTCTGGCTACGTTGTGCTTGTTTTTGAGTCATTGGTGCGTAGCGGAACCTACCTCTGTTCAGATCCTACAAAATATTACCATACGGGGGAATACTGTTTTTACGAAGTCTGACATCGAGAACATGATGAAGAGCAAGCGAGGAAATCCCTATGATCCCGAACAGTTCAGGATGGACCTCGAAGCGATTATCGACATGTATCACCAACGCGGCTATAGCTATGCTCGTCTCGACACATGGTTTCCTCGTCCTTTCTCGGACGGCATCTATGCTTCACTGAAAATCAATGAGGGGCGTATCGGCAAGATCGAGGTGCGTGGAAACACACGGACTCGCACCAGGATCATCCTCCAGGAACTTTTATTCAAGCCCAATCAACTTTACAATGAGGAGGACCGTCTTGAGAGTGAGCGCATCCTTCGCAAAAAGCCCAACCTCGGCGATGTGGAGATCCGCGCCAGGTTCAACGAGGAAACGAAGCGTGTCGATGTTCTGGTGCAGGTGACAGATCGTTGGACACTTTTTCCATCGGCAAGTTTGCCAACACTGGGTGCCGGTGAACTTGATCTGATCCTGGCGCTCACCGATACGAATATCGCCGGTCGTGGACAGATGGGCCGCATCCGTTACGAGCGCAAACAAGAAGATCAGGACACCCGGCATTACTTCAGTATGTTATTCCTGGAGCCACGTTTGTTCGCATCCCACTGGGAGTTTATGGGAAACTTCATCCAGAATGAGATCGGGGATTCATGGGAAGTCCGTCTCCGGCGCCCCTTCTACGCCTTGAAGTCTCGCTGGGCTGCTGAACTGAGCACCTCGGATCGTACTGGGATCGCCAAGTGGTACCGGGATGGTTCCGTATTGGACGAGTTCAGGAGGCATTCAAACGGTCAAAGTGCAGGGATTACTTACGCTTTGGGACAACGCCATTCTTATGTACGAATCTCCGGGTGGTACACGCACCGCCGGGATGACTATACACCGTTGCGACCTGTCAGTGAGGCACGCTTTGAGGACACAGAGGTAGATCTGCTCGGGACGAGTGTATTACGACAGCGGATACACTACACCAGGGATGTGTTTGTCGATAAAATGGGAGAGGTGGAGGATGTCGAGCTTGGGAGCAGTTATGGTGTTTCGATTGGTCGCTCCTTTGAATTTCTTGGAGGTGTGCGCAATGAGATTGCATCAGCTCTTGGTGGTCGTGTCCGTCTACGCGTGCCTCCCCACGGTTATCTTGTGGCGGGGATGCAACTGAGTGGTAGTTCCAGAGACCGCTCATGGCGTGATATTCAATTTTCGGGCGACGTTCGATTTCTGATGAAAGATCTTCTCTATCAAACCCTGGCCCTGCGCCTGCAATGCAAACTCGCGTTCCAGTCAAATGGTCGCCGGCAGATACTCCTCGGTTTGGGAAGCGGTCTACGGGGCTATGCTGCACGAGCATTCGACGGAGATCGGCTCATATTGCTCAACCTGGAAACGCGCCGCGTGTTCCTGAGGCATTCCCTGGCCGTCCTTGGATGGGCTCTTTTCACGGACATTGGGTACATATGGCGTTCAGATGAATCGTTCGATCTATGGCATCCCAAGCGGAGTATTGGGGTGGGATTGCGCGTCGGTATCCCCCGGCTGAGCGGTGCTCCCGTTTATCGCTTGGACTTTGCGTGGGCACTGGATTCAAGGGAGCCAACGAGTCTTGGTAAGGCGATCATTTTTTCGATGGGCAACATGATCCGCATTCGCACCAATGGGGAATGACGAGGATTGATACCAAGTCATCCGATAGCTATACTGAGCGCAAATGAGATCTGTGAGTATCCCTGTAGGAGAGTGCTCCTGCACTCGATTCGCGGCCAGGAGACCGCTCCTACCATTTCGCAAAACCTAAATGCGCTCAGTATATGAGCACACGTAGGAAGGAGGAGTCTATGATGACCCCAAGAGACCGACTGATGACCACACTCCGAGGCGATCAAGCGGACAGAGTACCCCTGGAGCTTCCCGGCTTCCAGTTCGCTACACGGGAGGAGATCGACAATCATCCAGATCCTCTCCGAAGGGAGATAGCCCATCGTGTTTTCGATGAGCAGGTTCTCCCGATTGCTATACCGAGTTCTATCAACCGATACCTGGTGACACCACCTCAGCGATTGAGCAGCAAAGCTGAACCCCTTGCCAACGGAAATCGTCGGGTACATGGAAAGATCGACACACCCAAAGGCGAACTCACGTTTATCAGCGAATTTAGTCCTGTTGCTCACACAACCTGGCAAGTTAAGTATCCTGTGGAGACGATGGGAGACATCGAGAAGATCGCATCGATTCCGTGGGAGCGACCACCTGGTCTGGCTCCGCCGGATATGGGTGCGTTGCCAGCGGACTTTGGATATCGGGGGATCCTCCAGACCCGGATTTCCTCGCCATTGGTGTGTGTCGCGGGTATGATGAACTATGAGCAGTTTCTGGAATTGGCGATTACCGAACCGGATCTCATTGCAGAACTCACCGAGATCTGCCGTGTGCGCATCCTCGATGTGCTTGAAGTCCTCCTCTCGGAACCCGGGATCGAATATGTCTGGATGGGGGGCAGCGAGTGGGTCACGCCGCCGATGGCATCTCCAAGCATCTACGACGCACTCGTACAGGAGCAGGAACAGAGCATCATCGAGTACATCCACGAACACAGCGAGGCTGTGGTTCACATCCATTGCCACGGTCACGCCCGCCACGCACTTCAGCGGTGTATCGAACGTGGAGCCGACTATACGGAGCCCGTTGAGCCACCGCCGGACGGGGATATCACACTCGCTGAGGCGAAGAAAATGGCCGCAGGACGCATCACACTCGGAGGCAATGTGGAGTGCCGAATCCTCTGCAACGAATCGGAGGAGGCCGTTGAGCAGGCGGTTCGGGAGGCTTTTGAGGGCGGCAAGGATCGCTTTGTACTACGTCCCACGGAGGGACCTTCACCGCACCTGAGTGAACAGGAATACCGAAACTGGATGCGAATGATCGATGTATGGCAGGAATTATCGGCAATAGGGTAGGAGGCCCATGTCAAAAGAAAGTGCGAGAGCTTCCCTTACCACAGTGGAGCGGGCTGTAGTCGCAGGTTTGACGCCTGCGCGAACGCGCCTGTAAAGGATGCGGCTACTTGCCCACCTGCACAATTTCTTAACATGAGCCGAGTAGGAAAATGCCAAACGCGAAGTGATATCACCTTGACTTTGTCAGATTACCAGAATGGCGTTCTTACCACCGTTCATGTAGCTTGGAGAAAATGGGTCTCTGATTCTCGATTAGAAGGGAACTCCGCCCGACTTGATCGTGCCCCAGGTCGAGCCCAGCTTATCGAGCGGATCGACGGAGAGCCACTGTCCCGTCATCAGACTCTGAATCCCAGCCGCCGACAGAGCGGTATCAAACAGCAGCACCTCATCGAGGATCCCCTCGAAGCAATCTCCGCCGGCAGCATGGCAACCGATTCTGGAGATACCTTCATTGATCTTTTTCCCGGCCGCTTCGTCGCCCGCGTAGACTTCCTTACCATCCACGTAGACCCGGATCCACGTCCCGTCATAGGTGATGGCCGCATGGTACCATCGGTCGAGTTCCGGTTGAAAAACCATCGTCCAACCAACGGTACTGCCATCCTGAAATGCCAGGTAGAATCCGAGTTTATCCGGCTGATGCGTATTGCCGATGCCAAATTCCAGGCTCCAGGGACCAGCCCCTCTCGAATGAAATCGTGGCACGCCCCCATTGCCACTGCCCAGCTTCTTGAACCAGCAGGCAAACGTCAACACGGGTGGTGTGAGTATGTCTGCGACCTCCACGTAGTCATCAGCACCGTCGAACTGCAGAGCAGAGAGCACCTTGCCATCCACCCAATCGGGGCCGCCGAGAACTTCCCCATGCAATCCGTTTGCGGAGCTGTCCTCAGCGACATTTCCTTTTCCCTCGTCAAACCGCCAGAACCCGACCAACGCGCCCTCGTCCTGCGCATATCCGGTTCCGGCCGAAGCCAATACGATCAGTATGAAGCTCAGATGGACACAGACGATCCTTCTCATGGTGAAACCTCCATTGATTTGGTCCTGCAGACATCAACAGATCTACGGACACGAAATGCTCTAACAGCAACGGCAGAAATTACGTTCTCAGGTCCACCGTTGTCTATTTCATAGAGCCGACAGGGACCATTCTAGCCTCAGTTTGGCCTTCGTGCAACAGAAATCTCGTGGTTGGCAACCACAAGACGACCTACCCGCTAACAAAGCAGCATGAACAAACCCACTTTTTCAATACACACCCTTCGTACAATCTGAATCGACGCGTTTGACAGGCCAGGGATTCTTGGTATATACTACAATTATATGAACCATACGAACCTATATAGTCCAAGACACCGTCGTTGACGCAGTATATCAACGCAGCAAGTTACCAATGGGAGGAGTAGATGAACAAACCTAATTTCGTGTTCATCTTGATTGACGATATGGGCTGGAGGGACATCGGTTGCTACGGCAGCCCATTCTATGAAACCCCCAACCTGGACAAGTTCGCTCAAGAGGGAATGCGCTTCACAGACGCTTATGCTTCCTGTCCTGTGTGCTCGCCCACCCGGGCGAGCATCCTCACGGGGAAGTATCCCGCAACCGTTGGGATCACGAACTACATCCCTGGAAATGAACGTGGTAAACTGATCGGCGCGCCCTATCTGCATTACCTGCCTTTTGAAGAAAAGACCATTGCGGATGCCCTGAAGGACGCAGGATACCGTACCTATCATGTCGGCAAATGGCACCTGGGAGAAGAACCCCATACACCTGAAAACCACGGCTTTGATGTCAATGTTGCGGGATCTCACTGGGGGCATCCACGTAGAGGCTATTTCAGTCCATATGAAATGCCCTGTCTTGAAGATGGATCAACAGGCGAATACCTCACGGACCGACTCACAGACGAGGCGATCCGCCTGCTCGAAGCCAATGGAGATGAGCCTTTCTTCCTCTATCTACCCTATTACGCGGTGCATACGCCCATTCAGGTTCCTGAGAAATATATCCCCAAGTATGAGCAGAAAGCGCGGATGCTCGGCCTGGACAAACAACAGGAATTTGAGGAAGGCCCGGCTTTTCCCTCTGAGCATAAGAAACATCTGCGGATAAAACGTCGGCTACTGCAATCAGATCCGAAGTATGCGGGGATGGTCCAAAACCTCGATGAGAACCTCGGTCGACTGCTCCAGACGCTTGAGGGTCTTGGCATATGCGAGAACACCGTTGTGTTCTTCACATCCGACAATGGTGGTTTGACCACCTCCGAAGGTTCTCCAACCTGCAATGCACCACTGAGCGAGGGCAAAGGCTGGATGTACGAAGGCGGAACCCGTGAGCCTCTTCTGGTTCGGTGGCCAGGCGTGATCACCCCTGATAGCACTTGTACCGTCCCGGTCACGAGTACAGATTTCTATCCGACCATGCTGGAGATGGCCGGACTCGACTTGATGCCCGAACAGCACTGTGATGGCGTGAGCTTGATGCCTCTCTTGACCGGTGCCGGCACATTGGAACGTGAGGCGATCTTCTGGCACTATCCTCATTATGGCAACCAGGGTGGCACGCCGGGATGCTCTGTGCGATGCGGCGACTATAAACTGATCGAGTTTTTCGAGGACAATCGGCTGGAACTGTACAATCTGAGGGAAGATGTGAGTGAGGGACACAACCTTGCTCAGGATCTGCCAGCAATCACCGAAAAACTCCATGCGATGCTCATTGAATGGCGCGAATCTGTCGCAGCAAGGATCCCTGAACGCAACCCGGACTATAAACCGTGGTGATGCCGTCCCCATGAGGATGCCTATATCGAGACTGATAATGCAAATTCCTACCATTCTGTGATCCTATAAACCTTAACTTTACTTCCCGCTAGAAATTCCCCAGGCAGCGTCTTTCCGCTAACCTCCTTGCCAACTGACTCAGGATGCATACCAGGACGGGCAGCGTGGGATTCTGGTATTCTGAAAATCCCTATGGTCCGTGGCATGAATTCTACTATAGCATCTCCTGCAGAAGCCGTGGTCGTTGCATTCGTTGAGATGCGGGGATTTCGCTGATCGCAAACATCCCCACATCAGCCGGTGGAATTGGAAGGGCGCGGGACGCTGCCAACAAAACGTGTAAACGTGTTGATCTTCCCGGAGGATTGGGATATTATGAGGACATTCTAAACGAGATGATCGGGAGGCATCCTATGACAGACTATCGTGTTGGCATTATCGGGTGCGGTGGGATCTCGCATATGCACGCGAACTGGTACCGAGGGGAACCCCAAACGGAACTGGTCGCCGCAGCCGACATCAACCTGGAACGGTTGAACGCTTTTGAGAAGTTCGACCTGGATTCGGAAAACTTCGCTATCGGCTACTTCAAAGAGGATTGGGAGCATCGCTCCAGCGGCTATCAGGGACGTGCGCCCCTGGAGGTGCTGATGGCGATCTACGAGTTGTCGCAGAATCGCCGGCGAGTGCACCTGCCCCTGGGGGATGAGTCTTCGCTGACACTTATGATCCAGGATGGGTGGGTGTGATCATGCAGACGCTCTGTTACGGAATGATAGCCGGGATGATGCTTCTTCAGCAGGCGTGGGGAGCAGTCCCACGCATGAGCCTCCTTCGGGAGGGACAGTCGCCGGATCTGCTGGTCAACGGAGATCTGGAATCTGAACGGGACGGCTCGTTCGCCCACTGGCAGCCCTGGAAACAGGGATACCAGGTCGTCCGGGGGGAGGGACGCGGCGCTTCCTCCGCCGCCTTCTGCCGAGGGCCGGGGCCGTTCGGGCTGGGACAGGCGATCACACTCGATCAGAAGGTCCCGATCCCCATCCTGGTGCGCGGTTGGAGCAAGGCGCGTCAGGTGAGTGGCGGACGGGACAGCGGTTACTCGATCTACGTAGATGTGATCTATCAGGATGGTGAACCGCTCTGGGGTCAAAATGCGCCGTTTGATACCGGGAGCCATGACTGGCAACAACAGCGGCTCACCATCCTTCCGACCAGGCCGATCCGCACACTGACCGTATACGGCCTATTCCGAGGTCACGCGGGCGAGGTGTGGTTCGACGACTTCGAGATAACCGAACTGGGAGGTGGGGAGACCGCCACGTTCGATGGGATGCCGATGGCGATCCATCCGTCAACCGTCGTGGGAGGAGAGGATCATCGGACGGAGGATGGTCTGACGATCACGTGGGATTCTCAGACGGCAAGCGTGACACGCGTGCGGCTGGACGGACACGAGATCACAGCTTCGGGAATTCCGTCGGGATTTCTGGTGCGGGACGCCGCTACCGATTCGGACTTCTATGGATTCCAGGACGGCGTGTGCGAACCGCTCCAGTTGGAACTGTCGGTTGAGATCCAGATGGCTCCGGCACACTTGACCTTTACCGGGCGTGTGAGCAGCAGGACGGGTCAGGACCGGGCGATCACGCTTGTCTTCGCACTGCCGGTAGAGGCCGTCGGGTGGCGGTGGTACGACGACTTACGGCATACTCGCGTGATCGAGCCGCCCCGGGGATACCAGAACGTCGTGAACATCGGGACGGGGGCGACCGGGGCGATGTCGCGCTACCCCTGGGCAGCCATCGGCGATGAAACCACCGGGTTGGCGTTGGGGATCGATATGGATCATCCGGCCCAGTACCGCCTCGGCTACAACGCGGGTACACGCCAGTTCTTCATCGCCTATGATTTCGGCCTTTCACCCGACACGGCGAACTTTCCCAACAGCGCCGACTTCACCTTCGTACTCTACCGCATCGATGCCGTCTGGGGGTTCCGCTCAGCCATCCAACGCTTCTACGCGATCTTCCCACAACATTTCGTGCGTCGTTCACGCGATCAGGGTATCTGGATGCCTTTCACGGACGTAAGCACCGTCGAGGGATGGGAGGATTTCGGGTTCAAATACCATGAAGGGATCAACAACATCCCGTTCGACGATTCGGCAGGCATCCAGAGCTTTCGGTACACCGAGCCCTCCACCTGGTGGATGCGGATGCCGCCGGAGATCCCTCGCACGCATGAGGGCGTGATGCAGGTGTTCCAGGAATCGTTGAATTCCTCGGATCCCTCTCTCCGACGAAACGCCCAGGCGGCACAGGTCGCCGGGTCTCACGATGCCCAGGGACGGCTGCAATATCTCATCCGCAACACGCCCTGGGCCGATGGTGCGGTGTTCAGCTTGAACCCCAGTCCTTATCTCCCCGGCGAGTCGGAGGCGCGGATGATCTGGAACGAGGCGATCAAGCAGCGGCTTTATGGCCCGGAAGCGAAGGGCGATCAGGATGGGGAGTACCTCGACTCGCTCGAAGGCTACGTCACGGCAAATGAGAACTTCCGGCGCGAGCATTTCCGCCACATCACCGTGCCCCTGACTTTCTCCAGTGTCTCCAGACGACCGGTGATCCACAAGATGTTCTCGACCTATGAATTCACGAAGTGGCTCGCGGAGGATCTGCACGCGATGGGGAAGCTGCTCTTTGCCAACGCTGTGCCCCATCGGTTCGCGTTCCTGGCTCCCTGGATCGATGTGATGGGCACGGAGACGAATTGGGTGCGCGAGGGACAGTGGAAGCCGCCGTCCGACAGTTGGATGAACTTCAAACGCGCTCTGTGCGCTCAGAAGCCCTATCTGTTCCTGATGAACACGCGCTACGATGCGTTCACACCTGACTTGGTGGAAAAATACTTCCAGCGGTGTCTGTTCTACGGCATGTATCCGAGCATGTTCAGCCACAACGCGGCGGAGGATCCCTACTGGCGCAACCCGCGCTGGTACAATCGCGACCGCCCCCTGTTCAAGCGGTACATCCCGCTGATCAAGCGGGTGGCTGAGGCCGGCTGGGAGCCGATCCCGCACACGACCAGCGACAACGAGCACGTCTACGTGGAGCGGTTCGGTCCTGACGAAGCAGGGAACGTCTATTTCACTTTCCTCAACGATTCGGATGAATCCCAGACGGCAACGATCCGGATCGCACGTGCGCCGTTGGACCTGGCCGGGGTGTCCGACGTAACGGATCAGGTCAGCGGCGAACGCTTTCCCGTACGTTGGGAGGAGGAAGAGGGGCTTCTGCAAGTTCCGTTCGCCCCGGAGCAGGTCCGGGTCTTCCCGCTGAAGCACCGTTGACGGGTGAATACGTTGGTTCCAGAGTAATTCCATAAGGACTTCATACATAACTATGAGCGTGCGCGCAACCCGAAAAACAAGATGCTGGCTATCGACCGGGTAATCCACGAGTTTCATTACTCACTTCGTGAGTTGCCCGACCAGCCCACAAGATGCGCGATGTCATTATGTTCCTCGATGAACTCAGCGGAATGGATCTGCCAGACTCATTCCGAGACAGCTACCGGACTTGGCGCGACAGACAAGATTCCATCCGGTGGGATGACATTCTGGAAAGAAAGAAAAAAGGGAAGCAAACCACTGAACTTCTGCAACGGCTCTCGAGAGATTTTCTCTTTCTCCCCCCTCACGCACTACACCCGATAGTCAGTACAATGCAGCGATCTCGGTTTTCTCCGTGGTTCCACTGAGCCTTATCAACTCCTTCTCTGTATCGAAGTCAGCCCACCTTTCGCCATTCACGACGACTGCTTTCATCGGTTTCTCCCGGGGATGGCGGAATCGGATGTGGATCGCCTCCGGGGCATTTCGGATGGGTGGTTCCAGAATCATCGTGATCTTACCGTCCTCCGCTTCCGAATGGATCTCATAGCCCATCTCTCCGAAGTAGGTCATCGCGCGTTCGATCTTGATGGTTTTGCCATGCTGGAGCCATTCCCGCGGGGTGGCCATCGCAAGAAGAAGCTCGTCACCGCGTTCCCATACCAACATCAGCCGCAGCCAGAAGGTGGATTGGGATTCATCAGAAGGTTTGAACCACACTCCGTTATTATCTGCGAGCGTCGGCAATGCGTGTTCGACCAGAGCGCAGATGTCGGGATAGTACACCGAGGCGAAGGCGTTGAAGTAGCCTCTCAAGAAGTGTTTGGGTTCGTCGCGCAGCAGATAGGGGACCGGATGGCAGAGCAGGTTGGACTGCATCGAGAATCCACCGAGGCTGAACCAGTCTCTCTCAAAATCATCCACGCTGTAGCCATATCTATCGGATAGATACAGGTTATCCTCAAAGTCCTTGATGATCCATGTGGACATCTCGTCCCACGGCTCCAGCATTCCACATCGAATCAGATGGATCGCACCTTCCAGTGTCTCTCGTATCCACCCAAAGCCACGACCGCGTCTATAGAGTCTCGGCGGGATATGCGGCACGTAGATCCCATCCACCAGCTTTACGACGGGTGAGCGGATCATCGATTCTCGGAAGCCCCTGAGTAAGTCCTCCTTATATCGCGCAGCCTCCCTGACCAATCTCTCACCATCCGGATGCTGGATATCCGTCAAGGCATCCGCAGCGTTCTTGAGTCCGAGGTAGGTGTACGCATTGGTGGACAACCAGTAGTAGTACTCCTGCACATCCTCCAGCGCGCCCGCTGGCAGGAATCCGTATTCGAGAACTTTATTGCCGCTTTCGTCCAGCTTCTTGGTGTTCTCTCGCTGGTCAACGATCCAGCGACATCCTTTGACGATGCCTGGAGCAACGCGGTTCAGCCATTCCCTGTCCCGATAATACCAATAGTGTTCGCCCAGAGCCCAGAGAACCCAGCCGTGGTGCTGATTGTAGCCACCGCATTCGTACCCCCCCGCGCCATAGTAAAGGCCGTCGATGTGAGTGAAGTTTCCGGGTAAAGGTACACTGCTCTGGTAATGGACAAAGAGTTCGAGACGTTCCTCCGCTTCCTTCTTGTGACCTCGCCTCGAGAAATCGCTGATGCACATGCAGGATTCATTGGCGAACGCGCCATAGGGGAAGGTACCAACGCGAGAGGCGTATCGGTCGGAGCCGACCTCTCTGTCATCCGTGATCAGCATGTGCGTAAGTTGAGCGCGGTAGAAGCGGTTCAATACCTCATTGGGTGTCGTTATCTGAGTGCCTGCTGCGATTCTCCCTTGCCAGAACGTTTTCACTTTGGCGAACTCGGCTTCATAGTCTGTGTTCTTCGCCAGTTCGTACTCTCTTTCTTCAGTAAGCGTGATAAACGGTATTTTGAAGTAGATACTGTGAGAATCCTCTCGTTCCAACTGGATCACGTAGGACAGCCCATCCTCTTCAGACCGCCATCCCCCTCTGCCCGCGATGTCCACACAATATCTCATCCTATGCGGTTCGTGATTGGCCGCGAACACGAACCCATCGCTTTCCTGCAGCTTTTCCTCAATATCGCATCGCGAGCCCAATCTCAGGGTCACGTTCTTCCTTTCACCCGATGAGTTGACTAGAGTGACCTTTGCAAGCAGGAGTGTCGGGTCATCTCCCTGCATCCCTTTCCCGTTGAGAATATCTGCCCCCAGTAGCGTAACAAAGGCGGTTTGCTCGTAAGTGACTCCATCAGTTTCCCATTTGGCATGGATGATGGGTAAGTGCCCCTCTTCACGATGTCGTTCCGTAGGCTCGACGTCGGGGAACCCGAAGCTGTATCGGATTTCCCCTCCCTCCCAGAGGAGCCTATCCGTATCTTTCCCCTGAACGCGAGGGATCCAGTTCTTCGGACAGAACACATCACCATTTTCGCCGACGCCGAATTTCTGTCGGCCTCCGTCACACCCCAGCGGCATAAACCCTCGGCTTTGCTTCTCAGGCATATCACACCATGCTTTATCAAAGGTCTGTTCGGGCAGTTCCTCTATCCTCTCGTATAGAGAGGCTTGCTTCGTGGATTCCCATTCCTCTCTGAAGGATGGATAGGAAATGGCATCCGCCGCCCTGGTGACGAGAACATCGAAGTCCCTTATGAAAATCCTCTCCCCAGCCTCTACCTCATCGACGATGAATGAGAAACTTCGGGCAGTCGTCTTCAGCGTCACAAGGGTCTTGTCAAATGAGTTTGTGTCCTCGTTGGTTGCGAAGAGCAGTCTTACTGTGACAGCCCCACTCTTGCCATCCCCCTGTATTTCGCTTTTCTCATTTGCCCTGGCGGTGTCCGTGAGTGACTCAACTCCCAGTAATTCGCCGTTATACACGGAGAGATGGCCTTGCCATTCCTGAGCCGCGAACTGATCTCCCCATTCGATCTTGAGTTCCGCTTGTTTCCATATAGAATCCGTATACGCCTCCACCTCCTCTATCTCTGGTCGTTCGCCCTGAAACAGAAGACGTATTTTCAGAGTCCTGCGGTAGGTCGCGCTGAAATCCTCAATACCTGGAAACTCGTTGAGATGGATGGGGTTGAAGGTATAGACAAGCTCATCCCCTTTCGCCGCCAGGTTTGCGTCTGCATCTTTCCATTCACCGTTGAACCAATCATCCTGCGCCATCCATCCAGAGCCACCCGATCCGACGACTGCATCCTTTGGTACGCGTCGATGAGGCCAGTGGTTTTGCCAATACTGAAGCTGGGCATTTGGCCACGCGGATGCTTCCGGGCTTCTGACCACAACTCGAAAGATGTCTCTCGGTTCCTCCCATCGGAGAGTGATGGTCTGGCTGTCCAATTCCACTTCTGCATATTGAGCAACGTTGACTTGCTGATTGTGCTGGATCATCGCGTCATTTCCTCCTACCAGAGTTTGAAGCTCAAACGAACGTCACTTCCCGTCTCTGTGTCGAACAACAGATCCATCATCATTTTCGTAACTGGCCATCACGCTGATCGCCGCTGTGTCCAGCTCGATTATACGCATCAAAGGGCTGATGTCAAGCAGATTTCATGGCTCTATCTCCCATTCGTAGGTATGCCGTGCGAGGCTCCGCTGTTTCCTGGCAAACCTGCTTGCCGCTTTTTATTGACATAGATGGTATTGATTGATAGTATGTGACGGACATCACCTGACATCTATACCTCAATGGAGGAACCTATGCCAATCAAAGTCATTCAAATTGGTGTTGGAGGATTTGGCATTTCGTGGAGACACGCGCTCAGTACGACGCCCGATGTGGAGATCGTTGCTCTTGTGGATATCGACCCGGAGGCACTGAAAAAAGCGGCTCAGGCGTTGGATGTTGCGGATAAACGTTGTTTTCTCGGACCTGGCACGGCCTGGACGGAATTAGAAGCGGATGTGGTTATCGATGCAACACCTCAGTTGCATCATCATGTGCATGCCATGCAGGCTTTTGGGAGTGGCAAGCATCTCATCGTCGTCAAGCCCATGAGCGATGGTTGGGAAACAGGTGTGGCAATGGTGCAAGAGGCAAAGCAACAGGGCCGAAAGATGGTGGTTGCCCAGCAGCTTCGGTTCCATCCCGTCATCCTGAAGATCAGGGAGATCGTGCAGTCCTGTGCTCTGGGACAGATCGGCTACATACATCAGGACGCCTTCTTTGGCAAAAGCGGGTACAACGGCAGCTATCCACAGCCGCATCCTCTGCTGGTGCAGGCTGCTATCCACCATTTCGACTATATCAGATGGGTGCTGGGAGAGGATGCCGTCGCTGTATGGGCGGACTGTTGGAACCCGCCCTGGATCGCGGAGGAAGGTATACGCGCTGTTCATGCGGCATTTGAGATGACAGGAGGCTGCCGAGTGTGCTACCGCAGTGTCCCCACCGTCGCTGACCATGCGAACTGGACATGTCATTGGCGCATCGAAGGGGAGAATGGTCTCCTCACCGTGATGCAGGACCGACTCTATCTGAACGACGAGGAGATTCCCGTTGCCTGGGATGATGACAGGGACATCGGTGATCTCAATCTGCCAGCGCTCAATAAGATCATCTTCGAGAAGTTCATCGATTACCTGGAAAGAGACGAAGAACCGGGCTTCTCTGGGCAAAACAATCTCAACAGCCTGGAAATGGCCTTCGGCGCAATCAAGTCTTCTCAGACAGGCCAGAGGT